>JAQBAU010000155.1:0-21060 GCA_032126655.1 Desulfobacterales bacterium | reverse complement strand
CTGCGAGCGGCTTCTCAAGCCCGGCGGGCTCCTGGTTGCTGACAACGTCGCGTTTCAGGGCGCAGACGAATTTAACCGGGTGGTGTCCGCCCATTCGCACTGGAGGGCGGTACATCTCCTTTCCCTCCTCCCCCAACACTCACCGGAAAAGGACGGCCTATGTCTGGCTGTCAGGGTATAAGTCACTATGTGTAGACGACACAGCGGCGTCAAAAAAGTCTGCAGAACCAACAAAAGAAGAAACTGATGGACGATTTCAGAGAGAAAGTTGCGATTGTGACCGGTGGAGCCTCAGGAATCGGACAGACGCTCTGCCGGGAGATAGGTCGAAGAGGAGGGATAGTCGTTGTAGCAGACATCAACGCTGAAGGTGCACAAGAGGTTGCCTCAGCCATCACTTCGAGCGGGAGTCTGGCGACTCCGGCGCACCTGGACGTATCACGAGCAGACGAAGTTCAGGAACTTATTGATGAGACAGTCTCCAAGCACAGGCGACTTGATTACATATTCAACAATGCGGGGATCGGTATCGCTGGAGAGATGCGTGACATGGACCTTACGCTCTGGAGAGATATTGTGAACGTCAACCTTTGGGGGGTCATACACGGCACAACAAGCGCTTATCAGGTGATGGTTAAACAGGGGTTCGGCCATATTGTGAACACAGCCTCCATGGCCGGCCTGGTTCCGGTTCCCATGGAAACGGCTTATGCCACTACCAAGTACGGGGTGGTCGGCCTCTCTCTCTCTCTGCGGGATGAGGCAAAGCAACTCGGGGTTAAGGTGAGCGTCGTCTGTCCGGGGTTCATTCGCACAGGGATCTATGACTCAGCGATTGTGCTAAGGGTAAGTCGGGAAGACCTCATTGCTCAGATACCCTTCAGGCTGATGGATGCAAGGCGGGCTGCACGGGTGATCCTGAAGGGCGTTTCTCGCAATCAGGCGGTGATCACTATGCCTTTCTATGTCCGCATCTTGTGGTGGCTCTACAGACTGCACCCCGCCTTGCTATCTCACTGGTCTCGAAAAATAACGAGGGATGTCAGGGTGTTAGGCAAAACAACCGGGGATTAGGGAAACGTTGAAACCTGGTTTTTTCAGGGCTGCTCATTTGGACGGAAAAGCTAAAAAACAGATGACTGAGCTCATCTCATGTGCTATCAATCTGTACGCAAAATCCTTCGATAATAAGGAGCACCCAAGGTAGCAGTCATGATCACAGGACGTATTGCCGGAACCGGCTCCACAACACCCAAGAGGATCCTCACGAACAAGGACCTCGAAGCCATCGTCGATACGACGGATGAATGGATCACACGTCGGACCGGTATCAAAGAACGCCGCATCTCCTCAGACGGCCAGGGCGAGAACACCTCGGATCTAGCTACCAGTGCCTCTATCAAGGCGTTGGAAATGGCGGGAATCTCCGCCGAGGCCCTTGATATGATCGTTATGGGCACGGTGACCCCGGATCGCCAATTTCCTTCAGCAGCCTGTCTCGTACAAGAAGCTCTCAAAGCCAGGAAGGCTGTTGCCTTTGATATCTCCGCCGGATGCTCGGGTTTTCTTTATGCCCTGTCGGTAGCCAACAATGCCATTGCCACGGGAAACTGCAAGAACGCGTTGGTCATTGGGGCAGAACAACTCTCCTGCATCACAAACTGGGAGGATCGAAGTACGTGTGTGCTCCTGGGCGATGGTGCCGGTGCCGTGGTGCTCACCCCCACGACAAACAACGATGGCATCCTCTCAACCAAGTTGGAGTCTGACGGAAGCTTCTGGGATCTGCTCTATAGCTCCAAGGTTTTTTCCAAGATGCCTGAAATTCTCGATACGGTCGAACCAAAGCCTTTTTATGTCAAGATGGAAGGAAACAGGCTTTTCAAGAAAGCAGTCTCTTGTCTGGCCGACATTGCCGAGTCGGCCCTGGCACACCACGGCCTCACAAGCGCGGATGTTACCCTTATGGTCCCCCACCAGGCCAACCTGAGGATCATCCGAGCTGCAGCAGAAAAACTCGCCGTACCCATGGAAAAGGTGTACACCAACATCGAGAAATACGGCAACACGTCATCGGCCTCTATCCCTATTGCCCTTGACGAGGCCAACCGGGAAGGCCTGCTGAAACATGGTGACTGCGTGCTCTTGGTTACCTTTGGAGCAGGCCTCACGTGGGGAGCGTCTGTCGTAAACTGGTCTTTGTAGTACAACCTTTCCTATTACCCCTTTTTTTGATAGACATTTCTTATGCCTGCCCGCTATGCCAAATCAGCCAACTCCCATAACACCCGCGGTCGAGCGATGGCAGGCGGGCCTGCCCGTCTAGAAATCACCCTCAAACCCGATCTTTTTGATGCCGAAGGGGCGGGTATTTGCAGGAAAGCAGCTGATTATTTCGGGCTGGCACTTGAGTCGGTTCGCACGGTCTCTATCCTAACAATCGATAGCAACCTCACCCCGGATCAGCTTGAAGCCATCCGAACCGAGATCTTCACCAATCCCGTTGCACAAACGTCCTCTTACAAACCGCTTACAGTCGATTTCGACTGGGTTCTGTGGGTGGGTTGTCGGCCGGGGGTGCGCGATAACCCCGGAAGCACGGCAGAAGAAGCCGTTGAGGATCTGCTCCGTATCAAGTTGAAACCACACGAGGCGATCTACACCTCAAAACGATATTGCCTGAAGGGCGACCGCCTCTCTTTTGACGATGCTGACCGCATTGCCAGGGAACTCCTGGCCAACAACCTCATCCAGGAGTGGAAAGTCTTTTCCAGAGAGGATTGGGACCCGGAAACAGGTGTGGGGATCATCATCCCGAAGGTTCGCCTTGACCACAAACCGACTGTTACTGTAATCCCCATCGACAGTGACGAGACCCTCATGCGCGTGAGTAAAGAGCGCGGTCTGGCACTCAACCCCAACGATTTCCCCACGATTCGGTCGTACTTTCTCGGAGAGGATGTCGTTGCACAGCGTCAGGCCCTCGGTCTCTCAGCCCCCACAGATGTCGAACTGGAATACATCTCTCAGGCGAGAAGCGATCACTGCAACCACAACACCTTCAAAGGCTTGTTCCACTACAAAGACCTTGACACGGGTGAAACCCAGGTCGTGGACAACCTGTTTGAGACCTGTATCGAAGCCCCGACCCTTACCATTCAAAAACAAAAGTCATGGGTCGTCTCGGTCCTCTGGGACAATGCGGGTGTCGGGCAATTCAACGATGACTACCACTACGTCATTACCGGCGAAACTCACAACTCCCCGTCCAACATGGAGGCGTACGGCGGTGCCATCACCGGGATTGTCGGCGTCTACCGCGATCCCATGGGAACAGGCAAGGGCTCAAAGTTGGTCATGGGGATGTATGGATACTGTGTGGGGCCGCGGGATTACCAGGGGGGACTCAAACCCCATCTTCATCCTAGACGGCTCCTGGATGGCGTGATCGAAGGGGTACGCGACGGTGGAAATAAGAGCGGCATCCCCACGCCTTACGGACATGTCTGGTTTCACGAGGGATACATAGGCAAGTGCCTGGTCTTTGTCACGGCTATCGGCCTGATGCCTTCCCGTATCAAAGGGGAACCTACTGAGCAGAAGACCACCTCGCCTGGTGATCTTATTGTCATGTGCGGCGGCCGTGTGGGGAAGGACGGTATTCACGGCGTGACCGCTTCGTCTGAAAGCTTCTCTCCGCATACGCCTGCAGGACATGTCCAGATTGGTGACCCTTATACGCAGAAGAAGATGCACGACTTTCTGCTGGAGGCGCGTGATCAGGGACTCATTGCTTTCCTCACGGACAACGGCGGCGGCGGTCTTTCCTCATCTGTCGGGGAATCGGCCCGTTTCAGCAACGGGTGCATCGTTGAACTCGAGAAGGTCCCCCTGAAATACAAAGGCTTGGACCAGTGGGAAATCTGGGTTTCCGAATCCCAGGAACGCATGACGGTTGCCGTAAAACCGGAACACTGGGAGCAATTTGCTGCCCTTTCCAGAAGACATGCGGTGGAAAGTACCGTGATCGGTCGTTACACGGATTCGGGCAAACTCCAAATCACCTATGACGGCGAAACCTGCGCCAGCGTTGACATTGATTTCATGACATCACATTTTCCGCAGTGGACCTTTGACGCCGAATGGACCTCTCCAGAAAAGCGAGGACTTGTAGAGCCCGAGTTTGCTGAGTTGGACGATGGTTCAATTTTACTCCTTGACATACTTGCCAGGCCCAACATCTGTTCGAAAGAGTGGATCATCCGCCAGTACGACCATGAGGTACAGGGGACAAGCGTCATCAAGCCTCTTGTAGGAAGGGGTCGCGACGTGAATAGTGATGCAGTTGCGATCCGCCCGGTGCTCGAATCCCTGCAGGGGTTGGCCGCGACGCAGGCTTTGCTGCCCGCCTATTCTCAGATCGACACCTACCACATGGTCGCCTGCACCATTGACGAAGCAGTTCGGCGCGTGGTTGCCGTGGGTGGAGATCCCGAGCGCATTGGAGGAGTGGATAATTTCTGCTGGCCCACTATACAGTATGACTCCGTCGACAACCCGGACGGCAAATACAAAGCCGCACAGCTGGTCCGAGCAAACTGGGCCTTGAGAGATATCTGCACGGCCTACGGGATTCCGCTCCTTTCAGGGAAAGACAGCATGTACGTAGACGGTCATCTCAAGGGCCCGGATGGCAAGACTCACAAGGTCTCAGCCCTGCCGACACTCCAGTTTTCCTGCACCAGCGTCGTTCCGGACATCACCCGCTGTGTAACGATGGACTGCAAAGTTGCCGGAGACCTTGTCTATGTGCTTGGTGAAACCAAAAATGAGCTTGGAGCTTCTGAGTGCTACGAGCACTTTGGTCATGTCGGTCTTCATGTGCCTGAGCTCCAACCGAAGTCTTCAATGAGGCTTTACCAGGCTTTGAGCCAGGCCATACAGGAGGAGCTGGTCGCATCATGTCACGGTATATATCGAGGAGGATTGGGGGTGCATCTGGCACTCGTAGCTATGGCAGGCGGCCTGGGCATGGACATTGACCTGTCTGTAGTTCCCCGAAACGAGGTGGAGCAAGACCACGTGGCTCTCTATTCAGAGTCTCCTGGCCGATTTATTGTGACCATAAACCCCGAACATCGTGAGGCTTTTGAGGCCTTTTTCAGAACGTTGCCCCATGCCTGTGTTGGGATGGTCTTAAATGGAACGGACCTTGTCGTTAAAGGCCTGGAAGGCAATCCGGTCATCCATGTCCCGGTCTCAGAACTGAAGGCAGCCTGGAAACGGCCTTTTGCAAATCTATAGTTTATACTGGAGTGTTGGAGTGCTGAAGTACTGGAGCGGACGTGGAAAAAACCAATACCCCATCGAAGGGTCGGGCAAACTAACGTGATGCAAGAGAAAACTCATACAAAAACCGTCCATGTTCTTGTCCTCACCGGTTTTGGCCTGAATTGTGACTATGAGACAGCGTATGCCTTTGAACTGGCTGGCGCGGTAGCGACCCGGGTGCATATCAATTCCCTCATCTCGGGAGAACACGCCCTCAAAGACTATGACATCCTTGTGTTTGATGGGGGCTTTAGTTGGGGGGATGATCACGGTGCTGGCGTGCTTGAGGCGGTGCGCATGAAATCGAACTTGGGTCCGGCGATTCTTGAATTCATAGATTCAGGAAAACTTGTCTTGGGAATCTGTAACGGATTTCAAGCCCTGGTGAACCTGGGACTTCTTCCCGGCTTTGGCGGGGATTATGAGACAAGGCAGGTTGCTCTCACATGCAACGACTGCGGGAGTTTCAGAGATGACTGGGTGGCACTCCTGAGCAATCCCGATTCCCCCTGTGTGTTCACCAAGGGGGCAACCCAAATAGAGCTTCCCATACGACACGGGGAGGGGAAGCTGTATGCCTCCCCTGAAGTGATAAATCAGTTAGCCAACAACGGGCAGGTTGTTTTGCAATATTCCACGCCTAACGGGGAATTGGCAGAAGGGCGGTTTCCGCTCAACCCCAATGGCTCAGTCCATGACATTGCCGGGATATGTGATCCAACGGGCCGTGTTTTTGGCTTGATGCCACACCCGGAAGCTTTTAACCACTGGACCAACCACCCTGACTGGACACGCAGGAAGGAGTCCATGAAACGGCGGGGTGAGCCAATCTCTTCTGACTTGACGCCAGGCGTCCAGATTCTGAAAAACGGGGTTGATTTCATCAAGACAGGGGCCAGGTCCTGACATTGTCTCACCTTTCTCCTTGACCTCAAGTCCAACCCTCACTAAACTCAGTGAAGCAAGAACCAAGTTCCCACAGGTCAGGAATCAAAACTTTGACTTACGCAAGGCACGAAATGTTTCTCGTTCGTGCTTTTGCACATAATGGAGGATTGAATCATGCTGTCTTTGGAAGAGTTGAAAAAGGAAAACGATCTAATCAACGAGATCAATTGGGATTTGGGGCCCACAGATGCAGTGAAGCTTTATTTGGAATGGGGTAATACGGATTGGGGAAGCGGCAAGTATGTCATCCATTCCAAGAGTGATTATTCTACCTATTTTGCGGTCAATTGTTGGAGCAAACCTTATTATATATATTTGATACGCCGCAATTCCGAGGAGGCCGTCGAGCTGGCTCAATTTGAACTGCCGGAACAGTTTGAAAAAGAGGTTTGTGAACTCAAGGGTGTATACGCGCTTGAAGAAGAGGTAAAGGCGTGGCTCAAGAAGGAATTAGGTGTAGCATAGTAAGTAACTCTCCCTGAATTCCCGGACAAAATCACTTAACCACCCACATCAGGTTTGTTATCACCGCCTTTGCAGCCAGCCCTCTGCTGATCATCACAGGTTCGTCTTTCCTCGCGGCTTCTCCGCACTACACAAGTTGTGATATGCATATGAAACCTTGGCTTTTTTCATATTGAAGGTATTGGCAAACACCCTTGAGAGTTCTGCCGCCTGCAAAATTCGAGATTATGTAAAGAGATATCGATTGGTGAGTCCCAACAAACACCTGCATTGATAACGACGTCTGCAGCCCGGTCATGGTTGTTGTGTTTTGAAACCCTCTTTGCGGAGATCGAGCCGCTTCATTTTGTTGTATAATCCTCTTGGGTGAATGCCGGCGATCCGGGCAGCCTGGCCGACACGCCCCCCAGTTTTTTTCAATGCCAATTCAAGATATCGCCGTTCAACCTGATCCAGGACGTCTTTCTGTACCTCGCGCAGCGGTTTGTTCAACCATTCAGTCTGCCCAAAATCCTCCAACGGAAAAATCGACCTTGTAACGGAACCGTCGCTGCCAAATGTACTGGGGAGGTCCACGATACCGAGTTCGTTGGTTTTGCAGAGCAATACGGCGCGTTCCATGACATTCATGAGTTCGCGCACGTTCCCCGGCCAGTCATGGTTCGTGAGTGCAATAACGGCTTGGGCGGAGATGCCGTCGACTTCCCTGCTGAGCTTGTGCCGGTAGAGGGCCAGAAAACGCCGCACCATGGCCGGGATGTCTTCCTTGCGGTACCGCAAGGGAGGGATCTTTAGCGTCAGCACGCTTAGGCGGAAATAGAGATCTTGTCGAAAACCGTTCTGTGCGGTTTCTGCTTCCAGGTCTCGGCTCGTTGCTGCTATCACCCGCACATCTACCCAGGTGGTGTTTTCTCCGCCGATAGGGCGCACTTCATAATTCTGCAATACTTGAAGCAACTTGGTCTGCATATAAAGGGGCATTTCACCGATTTCATCCAAAAAAATCGTTCCACCATGGGCCAGTTCGAACGCACCGCGGCGATATCGAATGGCCCCGGTAAAAGCGCCTTGCTCGTGTCCAAACAGCTCACTTTCGAGTAGCTGTTCCGGCATGGCGGCAGTATTGACTGAAATAAATGGACCAATCGAGCGGGGACTTTGGGCATGGATCGCTTTAGCCAGATGCTCTTTACCCACCCCGGTTTCTCCCAGCAGCAACATGGGTGAATCACTTGGAATCACCTGGAGCACCTCATCCATGAAGATTTGCATGGCCTGGCTCTCTGACGCGAAGTCGCTGATTTTCGGTTCCGTAAATCCCCTGCGATATGACTGTCTCTTTTGAATGAATTGGCGCCGAGATTCCAAGGTAGTCTCTATGGCTTCGGACAGGCTTCTTTTTGAAACACCGGCATACAGAACGACATCGGCCCCGGCAGCAGCCAACGCGGCATGCTGTTCCGAAGAATCATTGCCATGAATGATAACCGTCGTAGGGCTTTCGGGCAATTGATTCAGAATCATAATACCGGTTTCTGTGGGGGGAGGGATGATGGATTCTGCAATGACAATGACGTCGCAACCGCTGCGTAAGATCTTCTGCCAAGCCAATGGCGCCTGCCCGAACAATTCCACCCGGACATCCAGACCTGAAAGATCCTGCGCCAGATGCTTTTGCATGTCTCGGTCCCTAACGGCCAAAGCTACGCGGATAAGCATACTGACCCCCTTCTACGGGAAAAAGGTTCCGTTTCTATTCGCCGCATCTTATTCCATTCCAATCACCGGTGATATCTTACCGCTTTTGATAACAGGTCAGGAGCGGACCGCTATCTTGGGGAGAGTTCTTTAACCAGATGACATAACAACATTTTCAAAAGATGCTACATTGATATGAATATCCCATGAAAATCCTCCACAGGGCATATTGTGCTATTTACAGTATGAGATTACACTTTTCAACATAAATCGGTATGTAGGTTCCTTTTTGAGGGTCCTGGGCCGCCAGAAATATCTCGGGGTTTATGAAAAATATTATATATATAAGTATGTTATGGGCGCCATCAGTTTGTGGCACGAAATGTGCTTGGCTCTTGACAAACAAACAAGAATCACGACGGACACTGATTACACATGAAGGGAATTCATTGGTCGGAATTTGAGGAGCAGGGTGACCCCCGAGAACCCGAACCGGTCAAGACCAGAGTGCGGAGACGGCTTGATGAAGATGAGGATCAAATCGTTCGGAAACAAAAGAAATCCGGCAAACGTTTCCACCGCAAGAAAACACTTAAAGACGAGCTTTGGGAGGATTAGGTAAGCCAAAGCTCGGCAGAAAGCGGGTTGAGGTATTAGATGCCTGGCCGGGGGGTTCTTGATCTGTTTACGCAGCGTTCCGACCAAGAGCGTAGAACCCCCCCCGTGTTTGATCAGAGCGGAGTAAATAGCCAACACCTTACGAGTTAGAAACAGGAGGGAATTGCACATGGCAAAACTGGCAGCAATGACACGAAGGACAACGGATGCAGGAGTTGTAAGGGATGCTATTGACCAACAGGTTTGGGGCGTCGCTTCGTCCATCGACATTTACAACTGTGATCCCGAAAAAATCCGCAGCGCGGAACAGATCCGGCGTTTCGTTGTTGAGCTGTGTGAATTGATTGAAATGAAACGCTACGGCGAAACCTTGGTGGTGCATTTCGGTGAAGACGAACGCGTGGCGGGCTACTCCATGGTTCAGCTCATTGAGACCTCCCTGATATCCGCACATTTTGCCAACCTAACAAACACCACATACTTGGACGTCTTCAGTTGCAAGCCTTACGACCCAGAGATAGTCCAAGACTTTGCCCAAGATTATTTCGGCGGAAGCAAGAGCAATGTGACCGTTACCCTTCGGCAGTAGGGGGCGTCATGTTCGAAGTCAGCGTTTGTGACGACCTTGAAGCGGCACAGCACCTCTGGGTGGTCCATTGGCCACAAATAGCCTTCTTTGATCTCTGGCCAGTTCGGGCTTGCTTCCAGGCGGAATTCAACTATCGCCCCTATTTCCTTGTAGCCAGGCAGAATGGCGCATTTCGTGGAATGCTGGCCCTTAGCTGGATTGAAGAGGAGCAATGTTTCGGCCATTTTCCAGGGGAAACATGGCAAGGCAAAACGTGGTTGGAGCAAAATAGGATCCTGGCCGATGACCCTGAGGTGTTAAGGGTCCTGTTGGACCGGATTCCATCGTCCGCAAGGATTCGATATCTCACTAAAGCATCGTTACCGCCCGATGAGACCACTGCGGTTGTCGATGAGATCGGGTACCTCTTTTCCCCGAAGCAGTACGATAATGCCTTTCATACCTATATGCAGAGTTTCTCCGGCAAGTCGCGGAAAAAACTTCGTTCCGAACTGAATCGCCTCACAGCCAGCGGACTCTCTTATCGGTACGACTACTTTGGGGATTTGGACCACTTGTTTCGTATGAACCTGGAAAACTTCCAAGAGCTGTCCTACTTCAACGATTTGCGCTTTTTGAGATCGTTCGAGAACCTTGCCGCTTGGCTGCAATCGAACAATATGCTGCGGATAACCACAGTTCTTATCGGCGGGAAGATCGCAGCAGTGGACATGGGGGCTGTTTGGAATTCGACCTACACGGTTCTTGCAGGAGGCACTCACCCCGATTTCCCCGGTGTCGCCAAATTGATCAACCTTCATCACATGGAATGGGCCTGTCACCAAGCGTTGGGGCAGGTCGACTTTCTTTGCGGGGAATTTAACTGGAAACAACGGTTTCACCTGATGGCCCGGCCCCTGTACAAGATTATAGCCTCACGAGTCCAGGAGGGCCTTCAGGATCACATCGTTTCCACCGGGCAGGCCTGTGCAGTATAGCACGAGAGTCTTGGTAGTTGGCACCACAGCGGACTACATTGATTGGATCCGGCGCAGTTGCCCCGGCCGTGCCCTGTTTCTCACCGATCCCACAGTGCGCCGGGAGGCGCTGGAGCCGAGACCCACCCCTAGTGAAGAAATTGTCTGCGACTTATCCGATTATAGCGGAACCCTGCAAGCTTTGGAGCAACGCCTTTCCAGCGAAGCTTTACACCTGAACGGCATCGCCAGTTATGATTGCGAATCAATGGAACTGGCAGCCGTGCTTGCCCATGAATTTGCCTTGTCATATCCGTCAGTTCAAACCGTCAATAAATGTCGAAACAAAGACCTTTCCAAGCTTCTCTGGCAGAGACATGGACTTCGAACCCCGAGGTCTCGCTTGGTCCGGTCAACTGCGGATGCTGCAGCTTTCTTTCAAGAGATAGGGGGTCCCTGCGTCCTCAAACCGCTGAACGGCAGTGGGAGTGAATTGATCTTTTCGTGCGACAGCGAGCGGGCCTGCGAAACAGGCTTTGAAAAGATTATAAACGGTTTACAGCAGCGTCGAACAAATCGCCTTTACAAGTCCTCATCCACTGACGGTTCCACGATCTTGGCGGAAGAGTACATCAAAGGGAATGAATTCAGTTGCGACTTTATTAGCGAAAACGGAGGTGTAAGGGTCATCCGGGTTACCCGCAAGGTCATTTCTTCCAGGGGGCCCTTCGGCACGGCCCGGGGCTATCTTCTGTCAGCCTCCCTACCCGATGAAATTGATGAACAGGACTTGATACAAACCCTTTGTCAAAGTGCTGCAGCATTAGGGCTGGATCGTGCGATGTGCATGCTGGACTTTATCGTTCATGAAAACGAGATTGTTTTGTTGGAGCTGGCGCCCCGGCCCGGTGGAGACTGTTTGCCCTTCCTTTTACGTAGATGCTGGAACTTGGATCTGTTGAAGTTGTTCCTTGATTTCTCCCAACATCGCCCTGTTCGGATTGAGAAACCATCTGATCCGCCAGCCTGTTTAGGATTGCGGCTGCATGCGCGGCACAGTGGAATTCTAAAGAAAATTGACGCAAGTGAGCTGTCGAATAACGCACGGGTTCGTGAGGTTTACTTATCCCGGAAACCGGGGCATCTGATAAGAATGCCCCCAGACGACTATGAATCCTGGGTCCTGGGACATATCATCATGGAGCCTGATGGACACAGTGGGCTGGAAGCACAATGCCAAACACTTATTGATAAGCTTGTAGTGGAAATTGAGTAGATTGCCATGACGCCTGAATGTGATGAATTGATGCAAAAAGTGCAGACGCTGACATCGCAGAATACTCCCATATTGCCTTTGGAAGAGCTCCGCTCCTTTGTACGTTACTATTTTGACCGGCGGGATCGTTACTTGCAGATTCTTGAAAAGCACCCGGCCCCATTATATGTTCAGGAATCAGCGGTTCTAAGGGCCAGGGCCCTTCGGTTCAAAAACGCTTTCCAGAAGGATCTCCCCACCGTTTCTTTCTACTATGCTGTCAAAAGCAACAACCATCCCGATGTCGCGAAGATTCTTCTGGAAGAAGGATTTGGCCTCGATGTTTCGAGCGGGCTCGAATTGGAGATGGCGCTTGGCCTTGGTGCCCAGGACATTGTCTTCAGCGGACCCGGGAAAACCACAGAAGAGTTACAACTGGCGGTCGCTCATGCCGATCAAGTTGTGATTCTTATGGACAGCTTTGGCGAGTTGCGCCGGCTCAACGCGGTTGCTACGGGGCCAAAAAAGGTACGCTGCGGGGTACGCTTGACGGTTAATACAGAAGGCTTGTGGCGTAAGTTTGGCATCCCTCCCCAAACCCTTCATGCTTTCTGGGATGAAGCACGCCAATGCAACCACATAGAGCTGCAAGGATTACAATTTCACTCCAGCTGGAATCTTTCCCCCCGGGGCCAGGTCGCGTTTATTCGCCTTCTTGGCAAGGTGTTTGCTGATAAGTCTTTGTCGTTCAGGGACCAAGTCAAGTTTATAGACATCGGCGGCGGGTACTGGCCGTCACAAGGCGAGTGGTTACAGGCATCCGGAACACCCGAAGGCAAGCTACGTGAGGTCCTCGGGTATCAAGCCGATCCGGTTGAGCTTCATCACCGCCTGCCGGCGACCCCCATTGAAGAATTTGCAGACCAACTCGTTGCTGAGATTCGCAAACACATTTTCACAGTAGTCCCACTCAGGATTTGTTTAGAGCCCGGGCGTTGGATCTGCAACGATGCGGTGCATCTTCTGATTTCGGTTGTCGATAAGAAGGCGGCGGACCTGGTTATTACCGATGCAGGCACCAATACCATCGGCTGGGAACGCTTTGAGACCGACTATTTCCCTATCTTAAACCTGACGCGTCCGTCTCTTGAAGAAAAGCGCTGCCATATCCTGGGCTCATTGTGTACTCCACATGACGTTTGGGGCTACATGTATTTCGGTAATGATATTGAACCCGGCGACATTCTGATGATTCCCACTCAAGGTGCATATACTTACAGCTTAAGACAAAATTTCATCAAGCCCTTACCCACTGTGCACACGATTTAACCGCTACTATGCGTCTGAGCCAAGCCGTTGGCCGGCACTAATCGCAAGTTAGGTCAAGTTTGCGATTTTGTCATAGCATCTTCAAGCCTGAAGCCATAGTCCCAGAATCAATCTCCCTGGTATGTATTGCAACTTTGACCTTTCTCACTTCCTCTGAGGATTACGTCTTTAAAGGTTGAGCTATCAGCAGTCCGTGGGGTCGCGTTACTGCCAATCATTGATATCAAGAAAGAATCTATAAAACAGCTAAATTCAATCCCTCGTGCAAACATCTGTGGTTCCAGTCAAGGCTAGAATGCAAAGATATGGCTATCATATCTTTAGTCTGCATCGTGGACGGGGCAACTTCGGGCAAACGAGCCTGAATACGGTACCTTTCGAGAGGCGCCTGAACATCCGTAAGAAGTCAGATCACACGGCCTCAATGGTTGAAGGCGGTTTCCTGGTGACATTGTAAGTCACGCTCACCACACCGGGTACTTCGGTAGTCATCCTGTCTGCCACTTTCTCCAGGATTTCATACGGAAGCCTGGTTGGTGATCCGGTCACGGCGTCCTGGCTGTCCCAACACCGCACCTCAATCTGGAAGCCAAAATCCCTTTTTCCATCCCTGACGCCTGTCACCTTGTCCTCGTGGAGAATGGCCATGTACTGAAATGCTTCGATATTCTGGAGCTCCTGCTCCACAATCATCGTTGCTTTTCTTACGAGCCCAACTCTCTCTTCTGTTACTTCCCCGATGATCCTGGTTGCAAGCGCAGGGCCCGGAAAGGGCGGCCTGTTGTGTATTTCCTCTGGCAATCCCAGTGCCTTTGCGACTTGTCTCACGCCGGTCTTTCTGAGTTGAATCAGGGGTTCTATGACCTTGTATCCATATTCTTCCTGGGTATCGATCCCAATCTGCTCAAGGATGTTGTGCTGCCTTTTCACACCTGCCACGGTTTCTTCTATGTCTGTATAATTCGTGCCCTGAAGAAGATGCGTGGCGCCGCTCTCTTTCACAAGGCGACCGAAGACATCTTTATAAAATGCCCTGGTAATACCTTCCCTTTTTTCTTCAGGGTCTGTCACACCCTTCAGTGCACTGAAGAACTCAGTGCGACCATCAACCAATTCTACAGGGACGCCCAGCCCCTGGAACAAGGAGACAATCCTTTGGGGTTCCCCATCTCTCATCAAACCGTGATCGATAAAATACGTCTTTAGCCGCTCCCCCAGGGCTCTGTGGGCCAGCATGGTGGTGGCTGAAGAATCGACGCCGCCCGACAGTGCATTGACGGCCAGACCACTCCCGGCAAGAGAGGAGATTTCTGTGACTTTCTCCTCTATGAATTTCTGTGGATCCAGGTCCTTCAATTCAATTTCTTTGATATCCATTATTCTCCCTCCTCAACTCTTTCTTCCTGTATGGCAAAATACGACCAAAAAGCCAAGACAATTACCAAACCTAATGCATGAACCGGCCCCCCCCCTTTTGGCCTTTCAGGTCCCTATCACCGTGACCTCAGCCTGCCTCTGGCGAGGGCCGTTGTCATGGTTGATGAGAACAACCTGCTGCCACGTCCCAAGGGCCAATACACCATGACGAATGGGTATGGCCACAGAGGGTCCTAGTAACGCAGCCTGTACGTGGCTGTGGCCATTGCCATCGTGCCAGGCTTTTTCGTGTTCGTATTCCATGTCCGGGGGTGCCAAGTTTATGATGGCTCTTTTGAGGTCTTCCACGACGCCCGGCTCATACTCAATCGTAGTAAGGGACCCCGTGGAGCCAATCACCGAAGCATGCAGGCTCCCGTTCTCCACCCCTGATTTCTCGACTATTCGTCCAAGTTGATCGGTGATGTCCGCAATATCGGGACCAATGTCCGTAGATACCTCCACCCTGTCGCAATGCACGATGGTATTCATGGCTCTTTTCCCTCCACAGCTGACGTGTTGATGCATCACTTCATCCAAAACGCTGAAGATTCTGTTAACCTGTTTTGGGTTTTGGTTCAAGACTCAAAAAGTCCACTTTCCGATATGAATTTCTTCATTGATGCGTCAGATTCTCTTTCTTGCTTCCATTTTGTTCCAAATTTCAGTACTTAATGGAATTGTCCGAGTTGTATGTGAAAGTCCGGCCCTGCGTGTTCCATGAGGAGAATTGACATAAATAGATGCCTGTACGCAGCCAAGGTCATCCTCCTGGGACTGCTGACGGCCCAGGTTCTTTCCACCATACAGGTTTATCTATCAAATGCCGGCCTTTATTCGAAGTTAACGTCCATAAGAGACGCGGGCTATCTTGCTATACCCAACCAGCAGGTCATGCATCGCCTCCAGGAATTCAGTCCGGCATTCTTTGGAGGCCTTTTTTTCACACTGACTGTGGGCGCCAGCATTTCTCTCGTCTCGTTTGCTGCGGCCTGGGTCTGGCTTCGAATCCTCTCCCGAAACAGACTCATCCTGATCCCCTTCTTACTGCTCTGGTTAGGATGTCTTGTCTATATAAATCGTGGGGGGCTTTGCCCCATGGTCACCTCGTATTTTCTTATTATCCCCCCTGTTGTCTTCGCAGTGACATTGCGATGGGCCCCCGAAGGAACCAAGAAGGCCTGGTTAAACGGAATCATTCACTTTGTTCCTATCGTCCTTCTGGCACTGGTGTGGGCATCTCAACTGGGCAACTTCATGTTTGTCGATATCAGAGATAACCTCCTCTTATCCAATCCCCTGGGAAGAAAGATAAATGATTTTTACTATGAATACACCTTCTACCCGGCAGAGGTCTTTAAGCCCCTGAGTGACAAGACTCTCAAGACGTGCAACCTTGAAGCCGTGAAGCAAGAATCGTCACCCCAGTCTTTGGAAAACACATTACGCAACTATGACTACCTGAATATAGGCACACATGAAGCAGTTGACCTCGAGGTCGCGCAGGAGGGTAAAGATCTCATCTTCCAGAACAAGGGAGCCACGCTTCTGCGCATCACTCTCCAGGATTTCTTCTCCCGTACAAGCGAAGTGCTGAGGGAGTTTTCTTCCAAGATCGACACATACGTTTTCTTTCGTCAGTTCACCTTTCTTTCCCTTTTGATCGGGTTTCCTGTCGCTTTGTATGTCGTCTTTCAAGCACTGATCTGCACCGCATTGAGCTTGTTTCTAATCCCAAGAACTTCCTCCGTCATTGCTACAGCCTTTTGTTTTTTGTTCGGCATACTCTTACTCATTCCTGTTCATCTTAGTAAGGCCAAAGAACTTGATGTGCAGAAACTATCAAAAGCTCTAGAGTCAGAACGGTGGCAGGACAGGGTTGCGGCTTTGAAAATCATGCAGGATGAGCCAATTGACGTGGCGACCTTCAGGACCTATCGGAAAATGCGGGCCAGTCCCCATATCGCGGAGCGATGCTGGCTGGCAAGGGCCTTAGGAATTAGTCGGAAACCTGAAATCTATGATGACCTGATCGCCTTTCTGGATGACCCGAGTCCAAACGTAGTCTCCATGGCTTTTTATGCCTTGGGTAAGAAGGGGGACCGGAGAGCCATTAAGGAAATCATGACAAGAATCGAAGCATCAGACAACTGGTATAACCAATGGTATGCATACAAGGCTTTAAGGAAGCTCGGATGGAAGCAGAACAGGTCCCAACAAAGGCGCTGATCACATCGATTGCGATCATCGTTGCTGTTGAGTGTGCGATGAGGCTCGTCGCTCCAAAGCAGCCATTTGACTCAATGATAGCCCTGGGTGCGGCCCGTCTCCTTGAAGTCACTCTGGTAATACTCTTTCTTATGATTTGGGGACAGGGCATATCTTCCATAGGCTTAGTAACATCTGAGGTGGTTACCGGGTTTAAGAAAGGGCTGATCTGGTCGGTCGGTTTCGGCATCGTCGTCTTGCTTGTTTTTGCCGTATTGTATATGGCCGGTATCAACATAATGGCTCTCATCCACGCCCGCCTGCCAAAAGAGCCGAGGAATATTGTACTTTTTTTCCTGATCGGTGGAATAGTGGGCCCGATAGCTGAAGAGGTCTTTTTCAGAGGGATACTCTACGGCTTCTTTCGGCGATGGGGGATGATGGTGGCGCTAACGTTGAGCACCCTATTGTTTGTACTGGCTCACTCTATTTCTCACGGAGTCTTCGTGCCACAGGTGGTGGGGGGCATACTCTTTGCTATCGCCTATGAGGTTGAAGGCTCCTTGTTGGTACCTATCACTATACACATGACAGGAAATATAGCCATCTTCACACTATCGTTAATGGCCTAGAAGTGGCCCTGCATGGAGATACGAGCCCCCGCGCTTCCTTTCTATAACTTCCCATAGAGCTTCTTCCTACACTCCGGAGATATGCTGCGGCTGAATTCCGCTTCGGTCTGATAACAGCATTCCTTCACCTATTCAGACTGCCCTTGCCCTTCGTTTCACATCCGAGTAGAGCATGTCCAATCGGAGGATATGCCGGAAAAGCGACAAGCAGATAAAACCCATCAAACGAAAAGATAGTTCAGACTTGCTCTCTACAAACTCATTGAAGGTGTCCATGGCAATATAGCCCACCTTGCAGGGCGTAAGGGTCACAATGCTAGCTGATCTTGGCTTCTTGTCTATCAAAGACATTTCACCAAATATCTCTCCCTTGCCTAACTCTCCAAGGATGATTTCTTTGAATTCCGGAGACGAACCGATCACTTTCACCTTCCCGTCCAAAATGAAATAGGCCCCGTCACCCTTGTCCCCTTCCGACAAAATGAGTTGATCTGCTTCAAAATCCTTTATTTCATGACTAATCCTACTCACCTCATCTTCAGACAGGACAGGAAACAAATCAGACTGTTCTAATATGCTTCCCATCTGAATGTCATCAATGTGAGGAACCTCCCGTTCCTCACTACCGGAAATCAGATGCAAGGCCGGGATTGCAGCCTTATACTTGTCATTCAAGTTTCTCAGTCTGCCCGGCAGAATTTTAGACAGTCTGTAAATCAGCTCACGGGCATAAAACTGATTGTCTCTGAATAAGCTCCCCAAGGCCTCCCGAGTCAATACTCCCAGCCTTGTCTTCTTCCCAGCGGCTCTAATGGTAGCGGACCTGTTGACGTTATAGAAAAGGCTTATTTCGCCAAAAATCTCACCCGGTCCCAGCGACGCTACAAGAGATTCGTCGAGCCACACGGTGACGCTCCCCTCTTTCACAAAATACATTTCCTGACCAGGCTTGTTTTGCTCGCAGATTACATCTCCGTCCTGATACACTTTGGCTTGTGAAAAAATCTGATTGAGATGCTCGGTGTTAATTGTAGAAAATACAGCTCCACTGATGTTCTGGCAGATCAGGTCAAGCTCGCTCTTCTGTATGACACCAGCTTCACTCTGAATGGGTAGCAACAGATCGTCAATGTATGTAGTTAGGTCAATTTTGATCTTTTCCGGCATCTTCATAAAGTCTTGCGTTATCCTTTTCGCCTCATCAATTGATAAATGTTTTTTCTCCTGGATCTTTCTGTACACCAGGTATTCTCTCAGCGCCGCGATGCCCTCCATGCCTGCCAGGAACTGGTAGGATCTTTCTTGGATAACCTCCGGCTCTATTAAGGGGTCTAACTCTGCCAGAATTAATCGCTCCTTTCCCTTTTCAACAAAACCCTCGTATGTCTCTTCGATAGGACACGACTGAGCCCCATCTATCGTTGCAATGTCATCGGACGAAAGGGGTTGGATTTGTTCGGCAACGGCATCAAAGTGATGCCCCATGCTTCGCAAAAGTTTGATGATGGCTGCGTTGTTAATCCCCCGACCCGAAACGTTCCCATGTACATCGGCACTGTGTGCCGGCGGGCTGAAAAGTAAATCGCCGTAGTTGTCGGTCGCATGAAGGCGAAAATAGAGGCTGTTGTCCCGGCAAAACTTACCAATTCTCTCTGAAGCCACTAAGGGGTCTTCGCCCTCTATGTTAAAATGACCTACATCCAAAGTAATTCCAAAATTTCTCTTCCTCACTTCCTTGGGGAGGGCATTGTAGATTTCCTCTATGTAGCCAATAAAGACATCGGACGTTTGTCTTACGTTGGCCGGATAGTTCTCAAGAGTGACTCTCACATCGCTTCCTGCTGCCTGCTCAATCAACTTCACTAACGCCCCTAATTTAGAAGGGTCAATCAGGTGAACCACGACAGAACCCGCTCCAATGTCCTTTGCTAACTCAACAGTTTCATGCATCACCTTGAGACACTGTGAAGGGTCAAAAAATCGCTGTCTTCCTCTTGCAGGATCCGGGGAGGGAGTATAAGGGCCAACGATTGGTGTGTGAACATCAATTTTGATGCCGCTTTTCTGACAGGCTTCTCTTATCTCTTCTCGTTTCTCTTTGCTCAGTTCTTCCGGAAGCAGCGTTGTATAGTTAAATGGATGGAAATCAATACTTAGCTCAATACCTTCAATATTCTCGTCTTTCGCTCTTTCTATCAACAGTACCGGATCAAAAATTTTACTTTCCCAAAATGTTGTAACCCGGACGCGTTTGGGGTGTTTTATCTTGCTCCAGGTGTCAATGTTTGTCCTGTGCTTGAGGAAATGGCTCTCATATCGTATAGCGAACTCCACGATGAAAGAGTCACGCGCCTCCGACTCACCCTCATCGTAGAAGAGGAAATAAGGCGAATGTTCATACAACCAACAGGCCTTCACGAAGAAAAACGGCGATTCAATAAGCCTTTTGAGGGGTTCCACTTCTTCTTTTGCTTTGGCAAGCACCAGCAAATGGGAGAGTGTGGCTGGGGAGATATCGTAGCCGTACTTGACGCTGGATTTGTGTTGGGCGAGCATCGCAGAAACTGCATCCGTCCCAAGGCCCATGGTACCTAGCAGGCTGCGACTTCTTCGGCAGTAGAAATCATCGTCCTCCAGGCTTTCATCCAAGGCTTTGTTGACAGCTACTCTGCTATCCTCTTTAGTGGGCATGTTCCGTATATGCCTTACCTGTTATGAATACACTGCCCGAAGCATATGTGGGATTTCTCTCTTCAAATGAACGTTTGCGGAATGAAATATAGGTAAGGACTTGCTTTTGTGTCAAGGAGAAAACCCCCACACGTTGCGGCAAATGGGTACACCCCACCGCCACTTTCAGGGCGGGGGCAACCGCCCAGCCAAAGAGTTGCGGCGAGGGCCGTCTTTTTGCTATAAATGACGAACGAAGACTTCAGGCAGTGGAAGTGACGCAACAGCAAGTCAAGTACGGATAATGTCATAAGGAGGACAAACAGAGATGAAAAGTTACCGGAAAGAACTGTGGTTCAACGTACCCACGAGGAGGGCCTTTATCAATATTACCCCTCAAGTTGAAGAATGCCTCGCAGAAAGTGGAGTCGCGGAAGGATTTGTGCTGGTAAACGCTATGCATATTACGGCTTCTGTGTTCATTAACGACGACGAATCGGGACTCCACCATGATTATGACGTTTGGCTCGAAAAGCTTGCCCCTCATGAACCGGTTTCCCAGTATCGTCATAATGTTGGGGAGGATAATGCCGACGCCCACATGAAGAGACAGATTATGGGTCGTGAAGTGGTGGTTGCAGTAACAGGTGGGAGACTCGATTTTGGGACCTGGGAACAGATCTTCTACGGAGAGTTTGACGGTCGAAGGAAAAAGAGGGCCCTGGTGAAGGTTATTGGTGAATGAAGTTCAATAATCCGCGCACATGATTGACTGACACCGGATCGCCAGACGTACTTTCCCCTTGCCCTGATCCACCGTCTGTCAAGTTTGCCGGAGATTCGCGGCGGTGGGTGCGCCGACGTACTAAGGTACTTCAAGTGCCCACCAACAAAGAAGATCCGGTGAAATCGGCAGACCCGAAGGGCCATACTGTTTTCAAGGCG
>JAQBAU010000154.1:0-4234 GCA_032126655.1 Desulfobacterales bacterium | reverse complement strand
GAAGTCATTACAGGTTACGAGAAGAGGGCCTTGCCGGGTCAGGCACTTATGGGCGTCTTTCCTTTGGAACTCCCGCCACAGACCTTCGAGACCATTGGTTTGTGGGTCGAGATCGAAGCGTCCTTGAAGCAGTTTGTAGAGACTAGAGGCCTTGATTTTATGGGCGGAATCCATGCCATTGAACATGCGGCTATAGGAATGTTCCCGCTCTTTGCGCTCTGTGATAGAAACGATATCGGTGGGATCTGTTATCCTTATCATCCACAGGTCGGCAAGGGAGCCATCTTCATCTACGACGGCTACCCTGGCGGGGTTGGTCTTGCACAGCATGGATTTGAGATCATCCTCGAGCTTCTGGAAAAGACCATGCTCCAGATCACGAGCTGTGAATGTGAGCAGGGGTGTCCGTCGTGCGTATATTCTCCGAAGTGCGGTTCGGGAAACAAGCCGCTGAACAAAGAGGCAGCTGTATTGATCCTTAAAGGTCTTCTAGGCCACATTCCGCTCAGCCAGCTGTCCGGCGGGCAAGATGAGATCGAACCCATGCCGCTCGTGCTCGAAGAAGAAGCACCTATGCCCGAAGAGCAGACAGAGCCCCGCCTCCTCTTCTTGGACCTGGAGACCCAGAAACTCGCTGCAGAAGTCGGGGGCTGGCAAAACACACACCTGATGAGGGTCTCTGTGGCTGTTCTTTTTGACAGCCTGGAAAACCGCTTTCTGGTTTACAACGAAGATCAAATTGACGCCCTGTTGGCGCAGATGGAGAAGGCGGACCTGATTGTAGGGTTCAATATCAAGCGCTTTGACTACCAGGTTCTGAGCGCTTACACGAGCAAGGCACTAGAACTGCTTCCCACCTTTGATATCCTCGAGGACGTGTTCAAGCGCCTCGGTTTCCGGCTCTCCCTGAAACATCTCGCGGAAGAGACCCTGGACCAGCAAAAGACAGCGGACGGGTTCCAAGCCGTGGAATGGTTTCGTCAAGGGGATATGGAGAACCTGACCGAATACTGCCGTCAGGACGTTGCTGTCACAAGAGATCTTTTCTATTTCGGCCTGGAGAACGCCCACCTTGTTTTTAGGGAAAAACAGAAAAACCGGCGGGTGAGGCTCTCCTTAGATTGGAACCTCGAAGAGATGACCAGCCGCGGCTGATCCCCCGGATTGTTTGCTCCGCTTCCGGCGTCCGTATACGAGTATCATGCCCAACGATTGTGGAAGAAAAGTGGTTATATAAATCGCCAACAAACCGCATAAACTTAAGGTGATAGATTAGAGAATACGACAGGTAGTTGTCCGTAGCAGAAGGTTTATTGATAACCCCATTTCTGGACCAAAAAAGTGTTGTTTTGGGGGTGCATATATGGAATACTGGTATCGCCCATTGGCACATGAGGCACCTGTTCAGCTATCTTGAAAGGAGGTATTCCTCATGCCTGCAAGGAAAGAGATGGTTCAGGAAAAGAAACACAAAGGTGACGGGGCCGCTAAAGGAGTTCCTACCCGGTCCGATACGCATGCTATAAAGGAGTTCGATGAGCATAGGAGGCATAAGCGGTTCCAGGTTCCGCAGGGCGTGTTTGTGGGCTTTGGCCCGCATGCGAACAAGGTGGGTCAGATCGTAGATATGAGTATGGGCGGACTTGCTTATCGCTATGTCGGTTCCAAGGAATCGTCAGATGGATCGCATCTGGATATATTCGTGACCGACAATGATTTTTATCTGGGTGCTGTACCATTCAAGACCGTTTGTGATCTTCAGGTCGTGGACTGCGCGCCAGCTAATCCCATGACCATGAGACGTTGTGGCGTGCAATTTGGGAAACTAACGCGCAAACAGAGTGTTCAGCTGGAGTATTTCACCCAACAACACACGCTTGGCGAGGCATAAGTAAAACCGACCCCTTGGTGTCTCATAGGAGGTTACATAAATTTCGTTTCTTCACCGTTGTCCTCTAAGCTTCTGGCCTCAGGCTATCCGCTTTATTGCCCCGTTTCTCACAAAGAGAGCGGGGTTTTTCATTAGCTTTGGGGTGTGAGAACCTGGCCGTCCTGTGTTGCTGCAGTCTTGACAAAGGCGGGCTTCGGCCTGATTGAAGAAGGGGTGAATCCATGTTTGATAAAATCTGCAAGATGACGGACGGTTGCCAGCCTCAGGTCTTGGAACAGACAATTCAATTGGCAGTGGAAGTGGCCCGTGAGGGGAGGGAAGGCCGCAAGGTAGGCACCATCTTTGTTATTGGCGACGAAGAAGCCGTTCTGAAGGAATCCAGGCCTTTGATCTTGGACCCACTGCAGGGGCATCCCATAGAATCGAAGAAAATAGATGACGTCAATATGCGGGAGACGGCAAAGGAGCTTTCGCAACTGGACGGGGCTTTTGTCGTCTCGGCAGACGGAACAGTGATTTCGGCCGCGCGCTACCTCAACGCTGATTCGACTGGAGTCGATGTGCCGTTGGGATTGGGTACCCGACATATGGCGGCGGCAGCCATAACACGCGCAACCAAATCGGTTGCCGTCGTGGTTTCAGAGAGTTCTGTGGTGCGAGTATTCAATCAGGGTAAAATCATTGGAGAAATCATTCCTGAAATCTGGATGCTCGGCCGAGAGAGCATCCGAGTCGAGGGGCCCTATGTTGAGACGAAAGGTGCCGGTCTCCACATTGTGGCAAGTGACCTTCCGGGCAAGGCAAAGGAAGAGAAGGGGAATGGGTCGTGAGAGGATGTTATTGTGATGTTTCTAAGGGGGTTTAATGGGACACCTTTGCAGAGTTGCTATCTCAGTTCTGGCTGTGATGGTCTTGTTTCCCAACTGGGCGGCAAGTGAAGAGAACGACACCCTCCAAGCTCTGGAAAGGGTAAGGGTGGGGCTCGTGGAGGGGATTTCCTACAGGGAGTTGGGTGTGCTGTTGGATGAAGCCCAGGTTCAGATCAATACACTAAAGAAAGGTGAAGGCAGTGACTGCTTCCGTGCTGCTGCCAATGAATCGTACTACTGGTATGATGTGGGAAGAAAGACCTGGGAGACTATGACGGGAAACGCTAAGCAGAGGGACAAGTATTTCAGACAGGCTGAGTACGGAGAGGATCGTATGAAGACGATCAATATGACGATGGCCGAGAACTATGACAAACTGGTAAAACACACACAGAATGCGTTGCCAACCAAGTGGGAATACGGGAATGCTGCACTTGAGAGAGCGCGCAGCTGTCTGGGGCCATAGGCCTGCCAATACCGTACAACACCTCGTTTTTAGCAAAGGAGATCGGTCATGGCAGTTCTTTTCATAGGCTACGATCCAAACGAACCGGGCCGAGATGACACAGCCCTTGTCGACGTCATAAAAAAGTATGGTCCCTGGGCTAAGCTGTCGGATTCTTCCTATGCTGTTGAAACCAGCGTCAGCCCGGAAAGCATCATGGAGCGGTTGAAACAATACATTGAACCGTACGATATCGTTTCCGTCATTACTCTGGCTACCCCGCATTGTGTTCATGGGCATGATGACTTAGATGACTGGCTTTCTCGCAAACTCTAGAAGTCATTTCAAAACCCCATCTAACGCCCGATGGCTGTGTTGAGGGTCTCTGAAAAACGCTCACATACTACCGTGTATGCTTCGCCTTTTCATCGGCCCCCGCCATGCCCTCGGCCGCGATCTGAGATTTTGAAATGACTTCTATCACAGCACTTCTGATACAAGAGTATGAGCAAGGCAGCACTGCGTGGCTCGGTTGCTGCCAATAAGGGCTATAGCTTGGCCCAAAGAATATATTGTCTTTGAAGACTGTATATGGTATCCTGTATAGAAATACACACAATATACAGGCATCTTGTGGGCTCTCTTGGGGGAAGGTTTTGTTATGACTGCCACGAAAGAGATCGTCGAGCATCGGAGACATACGCGGTTCCAGGTTCCAAAAAGCGCTTTTGTGGGGTTTGGGCCCTATGATGCAAAGGTGGGACAAATCATAGACGTGAGCAGGAGTGGACTTGCGTTTCGTTATGTTGGCACTCAAGAACCGTCGAACGGTGAATTGAGCATATTCTTGGCCGAGCGTGATTTCTACATGGGCCAGGTACCATTTAGGACCATTTCAGATTTTGAAATAGCCGGTAAAACGCCTTCCACTTCTGTTACCTTGAGACGCAGTGGTGTGCAATTTGGGAAACTCACCGACCACCAGACATCCCAACTGGAGCATTTCTTACATAGTCTCACCTTGGGCGA
>JAQBAU010000153.1:0-4010 GCA_032126655.1 Desulfobacterales bacterium | reverse complement strand
AGGTTTATCCTGCCGTACTTTCGGTCGCCTATCTGGAACCTGATCTCAGTGATGTGCTGGTTCTTGTTGGGGAACGCCAGCCCTAACCACCCCACTTTCCAGTCCTCGGCCAAAGTTTCTCCGGTTCCGTTACCCTGTATGAGGGTCTGATGTCCGGACTGGCTGAATGCCTGCCTCCAGTATGCCGGAGGCGTCGGGAAGGTGCCCGTTGCCGCAGCCCCGAAAGCTGCCCCGCCATACGTGTTTGGGTTGGGGTCGAAAAGCGCTGGAAGGATCGTGGTTCTGCCGTACTCCCCCGCAGCTGGAGTCAAGTAACCCATCTTCCTAGGCGCCCATTCCGTGCTACACTTGTTGATCAAATCGTTCTCAAGTTTTGCGAAAACCTGCTGGTACTTTGGATCATCTTTCTGCACTGAATCCCATTCACAGAAAACGTATCCTCCTTGTCCCATTAAATTATCTCCTTTACAAGATTTTAGAAACAGATCAGTTAAAAAAGCGAATCCGTATCTATTTGTACGGATAGTAAGGATAGATACGCATTGGACAGCACTCGACAGTTGGGAAGATACGAGCGGAATGAGGGGTTACTAGCTGTCAGTACGCTTTTCCAACGCTACAAGACCCAGGTTCCTAAAGAAGTGCGTGAGAAACTTGAACTAAAAGACGGGGATAAAATGATCTGGATTCACGAGGGTGGCCGGATTTACGTTAGCTCTGCCCACAAAATCTCTATAGCCTAGATCTCTAAGAAAGCATATATCTGCCCATGGCTGTCCCTGCGGGCGTAGTCATGTTTCCAAGGGAATTGTATGTCATCGGTGGGGTGTACACCAGTGGAGGTGTAGCGACACGCATGGGGATTAGGCGCGCCATCTGGTTCCAGAGATTGGTGGACAGGTAGCCTCCAACCATGGCAGATGCGAGGTCGTATGGAGCCTTCAGGTAAAGGGCGCCTGCAATACCTCCAACGGTTCCGATGATGTCTCCCCAGAAGCTTATGGGCTGTCCGAGGATGCCCTCAGGCCTGAGAGTGTCAGCGTATTTCAGACCGTAATCGGCTGCGAAGCCTAGCTGCTGCAAACCGTATATCATGCTAACGTCTTTGATGGATTTCACCATCTTTGTTTCATTATGAGAATGGTTATGATTCGCATATAAGCCTTTTTGGTGATGGGCCTCAAACAATTCTATGGCGAATTTCTCCGCATCGCCCTCGTCTAGGTGCATTCCCTTCTCTTTCTGGACGTGGTGCCAAAACTCATGGGCCAATACATGCAGATTTACCCCTGTCTTGCAAACCATTATCTGGTTAGCAGAGTATAAACCCATATTGGGCTCGTGGCATTCATCGCTTATGACAATCTTAGGGGGCTTTACGCCGTACTTCTCTGATAGCTTTGTGATCAGCTTATCAGCCATCTCCTTCTCCATGATGATAAAATCTTCTGCATCAGGTTCATGAGCTGCCATGGCATGAGAATTATTCCTGAGAACGCTGAGAATCTTTGTCATATCCTCCATGATTTCAGCTGAATCTCCACAAGTCTCACATTTTGAAACATCGTAATCGCTGTTGAAGCCCTCGAATTGGCGGCGTAGTATCCTTATCTCCCTTATGCCCTCCTCCCTCGTTATCGGGCTTGACTGTACGTACCTTCTGAAGTCACGTATCTTGTCGCGGAGTTCGAGGAAGTCGCTGCTTGAATCTTCGCTTTCGGCTATTAGGGCATGGCTTATCGCCTCATCACAGTGCCCTTCGGCGTCGGCAAGGTGCTTCACTATACAGTTGAGATAGCCCACAGTATCCTCTTTTGTGCTCTTGAAGTTGCGGAAATGCCCTTCGGCTGCTATCAAGTTGATGAAAATTTGGTCTCGATTGAAATTTAGGTAATATCCTTCCTTCGAGGGTCCATTGAAAGTGTTTGAAGCCAGCAGCATTTTCACTATTAACTATGTTGTCTCTATATTTATTTGTGGCTTACCCATCAAGTCGACATGGCTAAGTTTGAGAACACCAAAAAGCATATTCCTAAGCCCTATCAAACTTTCGTAAAACCACGCCATGCCTTCAGGGGTTTCGATTATGGCATTCGCCATTGAGGGCCTGATCTTCACCATGACCTCGAGGAGCACAGACATCTTCTGTTCTATCCATTCATCCGACATGCTCCCAAGGGGTCTGGCTACAGCGGCTATTACCTTGATCTCTGGTTGGCTTAGAAACTCTGCTAGAGCTTTGGGATTATCTTTTGCGATTTTGTCAAGTGATGCGTTCTCCTTTATCAACACGCGTAGGCCTTCCTCTGGGCTCAGGCCCCATATATCACAGAGTCCATCCATGTAGGGTGCGAAGATGTTCTCGAGGAATATTCGGGCCTGTATTTGGGCTGATGCGGTCGACTTCTCAGCGTTTTTAATCCTGATATTTTCCTCGAGTTTCGCTATGTCAGCCTCAAGTATCTCAATCTGTTTCTTGAGGTTCTCCACCATTTGGGGCTCCTCCCACTACGAGATCTAGACTGCAGCTGGGGCATTTGACGATGTTTGGAGGCTGTCCTGGGAACGTCATCGGACCCTGATAACCACACGAGCATCTGATCAGAATGGTATTACCTGACTGGGGTATATTTTCAGGTGTATAGGCCGATGCTTGCTGTTGTCCGAACTGCCGCATTCTCTGGTTTACCGGACCCGCGAAGACGGCGCTCAGGGGCGCCAGTGCCGTGAGGACTGCGTCCGTTCTCTTATCCTTTGCATCGTTTTCCAGCAGTGATTTGCGCCACTCAAGATCCAGCTTCTTGATTGAAAGCTCCCTTTCGCCTCTCAGCTTTTCAATCTCAAGATCAACATTCGTGCTTCCCGTCCTAGGTTCGCTGCCGCCGAACATTCCTATCTCCTTGGCTCGACTGAACATATCTGGATTCATCAATATCTGCTCGAAGGCCGATGGCTGAGGCTGATTTTTCTCAATAGCTGAAAGAACTGGGTTTCTAACCCCTTCGATGATAAGATCCTTCATCAATTTCAGAGCTTCAGTGGAGCTTGAGGCCTTCTCCGGAGTAGGCATGACTGACTTCATAACATCTATGCCTATCTTGAATTGGTCGGCCATGGCCTTGGCGTATGTTACCATGTCGCTCTGTGTGGATCCTGGGTTTGTTTTAGAGTATCCTACCAGGAGAGGTAGAAGGGAATCTCCTCTTCCCTTAGACTGGTCAATGTTCCTGAAGGCAGCATATGTCTCGATTACTTTATTCCGTTCCTCCGGGGGCAAATTAGCTATTTGCTGTGCCATTGCAACGCTGATTCTGGGACTGTTTGAATCCGTAGAATCCGTTTTATCGCTATCTTTTTCTAGTTTTTCTATTTCCTTCTGAAGCTTGGCTATCCTAGCCCTGCGTTTTAGAACAATCTCGTCCACGCGCATTGACTTCAAATCATGAGCGAGCATGGAGTCCTCAGATTCAAGCTCATCTTCCAAGGGACTCTTGCCAACCCTTCTGAAACGACCCATCAACGAAGGATCTATGCTAAAACTGCTTCCTTTATAGGTTGGCTCAGGTACTTTCTCCATTTCAGTTTTTTTCTTACGTGTGCTCATCTCGCATACCTCCTCATCAGGATGCCTATATCTGCATTATAGTTGCGGATGAAGTAATCATCCACAATAATATTGAAAAAATCACTCAAATTGCCGTTGAACTGGGTGAAGGGCCCCAGTTCTCTTGTACCCTCATAATTAGAGAAGATTCCCTGTCGTGACATATCAAAATACATCTGGGTTTTTGGCTTAAGCCATACGCTATGCCTAGTCAAACTCGGATCCTCGATGAAACCTTCTATCGGTGGAACCACTTCAACATCTTCTTCTTCCTCGTATTCACCTGGGTTCGATGGGTGTTCTCCACTCAGGATGGATGCCAATTGATTGATCGAGTTTCTGAGGGTTTCAAATTCTTCTTTTGTCGCATAATCTTGTAAGGGTGGCCTAGGTGCATCTGGAATGT
>JAQBAU010000152.1:0-6952 GCA_032126655.1 Desulfobacterales bacterium | reverse complement strand
ATGGTTCCAGTCAGGTTTTCCTTAAGGTGAGATAACCTCCTCCTCTATCCTGTCTTTTCCCAATAAGGCGAGATATAATGCTGCCTTTTTTGCTCTGATGTCAACCTACGGTTTCCAATGCCCGCTCTGCAGATAGTGCATCATTGATGAGGCAAATCCTCAGAGATCAACCGTAATCAAAATCAAATCATAACCCCGTGAACTGCAACAGCGAGCGCATCCTCTGTCCCGCTGCAGCGGGACTGCTGGGAGCTTCAATCTTTGATCAGCCCAGCCCGGTAATGACTGTTGACTTCCGCCGCAGGAATTAGCTATACTCGAGACAATTCCCACTGGAAGAGAGCTCAGCATGATGAAAAAGAAAATCCTGGTCGTGGATGACGACCCCTTGATGTTAAAGTTCATGACCGATTTGCTCAAGAAAGAGGGGCATGAGGTCGTGATCGCTGAGGATGGTTTCTCAGCACTTGAGATCCTCACCTCGTTCGTGCCCAACGTCATGTTTATCGACTTAATCATGCCTAGGATCAGTGGCGACAAACTGTGTCAGATCGTTAGCAAGATGCCCCACTTGAATGAATGTCAGGTGGTGTTCGTTTCGGGGGCTATTGCAGAACAGGAAGCGGCCGAATACACGAAAATGAGCGCAAGCGCATCCATCGCCAAAGGACCAGCCGATACAATGGCTAAGCATGTTTTGGCGGTGGTAAACGAGGCAACGCCTCCCATAAGTGAGGTAGGGCCTATCATGGGGATTGAGGGCGTGGTTGGCCGCCGAATGACTGAGGAGCTGCTGCAGATTAGTCGTCACTTACAGACCGTATTGGAAAGCATGGCAGAAGGCATCCTGGAAGTCTTTTCAGAGAAGGTCGTCTATGCAAATTCTGCCGCAATTTCTCTCTTTGGCATACCCCAGGAAGAACTCCTGGGTGTGGGTATTCGGGATTTGTTCAAGAGGATTACTGGGCCGCAGGTTGAAGCACTCTTCGCAGTAGCACCCGACAAACCGGTGGTGATCGGGCAGGATCAACCCGTAGAACTTAACGGCAGAATAGTTGTTATCAGGCGTCTTCCGGTAAAAGGAGAAGAGTCTACCACCATTATCATGATAAGGGACATTACCCAAAGGAAACAAATCGAGGCACAACTCATCCACGCACACAAAATGGAAACGATTGGTGCTCTTGTTGGAGGTATTGCCCATGAGTTTAACAATATGCTCATGGGCATACATGGAAATGTCTCGTTAATGATGATGGATATGGGACCTTCTGACCCACATTACGAACGATTGAAGAAGATGGAAGAACATCTCGAGGGGGGGAAAACGCTTACCTCACACCTTCTGGGATACGCCAGGGAGGGAAGATACGACGTAAAGCCCTTCGATTTGAACCGAGTAGTGAAGGATACTTCCAATACATTTGGTACCACAAGAAAGGAGATCGTGGTCCAAAGGGAGCTTGCTGAAGACTTATTTGAAGTAGAAGCAGATCAAAGTCAAATTGAACAGGTCTTGTTGAACTTGTATTTGAATGCAGCGGAAGCTATGGAGGGCAGCGGCAAACTGATCCTGGTAACGAAGAATGTGACTGACAAAGATATGAAGGGCAAGTCCTACCACCCAAAACCAGGCAACTATGTCCTATTGACGGTTACAGATACCGGCACTGGCATGGATCAAGAAACCTTAGACCGGGTATTTGATCCTTTTTTCTCCACCAAGGATGCAGGCGCTGGCATTGGTCTCGGCCTGGCTGCCGCTTACGGTATTGTCAAAAACCATGGGGGTTACATAGACGTGGAGTCTCTTGAAGGGCAAGGGACGAGCGTTAACGTTTATCTGCCTGCAAGAGAAGAAGATATACGAAAGAACGGGTAAGAGAATCCCAATCCGACAAGAACTTCCTGTGACACTCTGCATGACAAGGGCAGAGTGGAAAGTTTTGAAGCATTGATATGATCTACATCAATTCACTCAAGTTTCACTATCCTGAAGGCGAGTTTCGTCTACACGTCCCTGAACTCACTGTGGAGAGGTCTGAAAAGGTTGCGGTAATCGGACCAAGCGGTTCCGGGAAAACAACCCTTCTCAATCTGATTGCCGGCATTGTGACGCCTCTGGAAGGTACTGTCTCCGTAGGCGACGTCCAGGTCAGCAACTTGCCCGATGCAGCAAGACGCGATTTCCGCATCACGAACATCGGGTTCGTGTTTCAGGATTTTGAGCTTCTCGACTATCTCAATGTGATAGACAACGTTCTCCATCCCTATCGAATCACCGGTGCCCTCGCACTCGACAAGGAAGTAAAGGAGCGGGCAGCAGCTCTGGCACAGGAAATGGGGATTGGGGACAAGTTGAGGCGGCATTCCAATGATCTTTCTCATGGAGAGAAGCAGCGGGCGGCTATCTGCAGGGCACTTTTGTCCCACCCAAAATTGCTTCTGGCGGATGAGGCGACGGGCAATCTGGATCCCGCAAACAAAACCCGCATCCTGGATCTCCTCTTTCGCAGTGTAGAAGATCACGATGCAACACTTTTGGCTGTTACTCACGACCATGAACTGCTCAAGCGGTTCGATAGAGTAATCGATTTCCAGGACTTCCAAGGCGATAATGATTAGCGGCAGACACACACAGATCCAAACTGACGGAGTGATGGAGCATTGGAGTGCTGGTTCGTTCTCGTTCCTTGTTACTTCAGTCTTCCATTATTCCATTGTTCCAACATTCCTCAGGGTTTTAGTGCTCAGCGCCCCGTGCCCCTATCTCAGATCCGTGGAGAGCAAATAAGAGACCATGTTTGACAGTCTATACATTGCCTGGAAATACGTCAGCTTCAACAAGATCATAACAGCTACGCTTGTTGCTTGTATTACGCTGATTTCTTTCCTACCTCTATCTCTTCAGCTCTTGCTCGATGAGAGTGAAAGACAGCTCATGTCCAGGGCGGTCTCAACCCCGCTGGTGGTAGGTGCCAAGGGGAGCGCTCTGGATCTCGTCATGAACACTCTCTACTTCGATGATGAAGTACCGGAACTAATAACCATGGAAGCTTCCGAACAGGTGATGGACACCGATCTGGCCTTGCCTATTCCTGTTTATGTTCGCTTTCATGCCCGGGGGCATCCCATTGTCGGAACGACCTTGGATTACTTTGACTTCCGTGGTCTCAAGGTGGCGGAGGGTCGGTCTCTTGCTGTGTTAGGAGATTGTGTGGTAGGCGCTGTGGTTGCCGAAAAGCTGGATCTGAAACCAGGAAGCAACATCGTTTCTTCACCTGAAAACCTCTTCGACCTGGCCGGCGTGTATCCTTTGAAGATGGAAGTGGTGGGGGTTTTTGAGAAGTCTCATACGTCTGATGATCTGGCGGTCTTTGTCGATATGAAGACTGCGTGGGTTATCCAGGGTCTGGGTCATGGCCACGAGGACGTTACAATACTCACTGACCCAACACTCGTTTTAAAGCGAACCGAGTCCAATGTGGCTGCGACCGCCAAGCTTTATCATTTCACTGAAATAACGGAAAAGAACATCGACACCTTTCACTTCCACGGGAAACTCACGTCTTATCCTGTCACCGCAGTAGTTGCTATTCCGTATGACACAAAGTCGGGGACCATCTTAAGAGGGCGCTACCTCACCCGCGAGGAAAGGCATCAGATTGTCAAACCGGAAGAAGTCATCGATGGTTTGCTTCAGAATATCTTCCGCATCAAAACCATGCTGGATGGGGTGATTTCCGTAGTGGCCCTTGCCACGATGCTGGCGATCATCCTGGTATTTGCTTTGTCACTGCGATTGCGGCAGGGCGAAATACAAACGATCTTCAAACTCGGATGCCGACGCATGACAATTGTGCGTCTGCTGAGTGCTGAGATTATTATTATCGTCCTGATCAGTGCTATCTTGTGTGGCGCTATGGTATTTTTCGTGAGTCAATATTCGAATGAGTTGGTGAGGCTGCTCATCATTCGATAACCAGGGCTATTAATAGGAGGGCATTATGTTAAAGACAATGGACCATCCCATGACAAAAATTGGGTGGGTTTACGCCGTCATTTTGTTCATGATTTTCGCGATTGCTGGTCTACCGACTGTTGGTTATGCTCACAAGGTGTCCGTCTTTGCCTGGGTTGAAGGTGACAACGTTGTGGTAGAGGGAAAGCTTGGTGGAGGCAAGCGGGCGAAACAGGGCAAAGTGTATGTTTATGACGGCCAAGACCAACTCATACTAGAAACCGAACTCGCCACTGACGGGACGGCCAGATTCCCGTTAAAAGACTATCAGACCGGGTTGAAAATCGTCGTGGACATCGGCGAAGGCCATCAATCCTTTTGGATCTTAACGCCCAATGACATAGAAAGCCAGCTTCAGGAGCAGAAAAAATGAGACGCATTAATCAAATCTTATGTTCAGGACCACAAAGAAAATATAGTGGGACACCTATCCTGTGGTCTTTCTTTCTTATCTGCTTTGCTTCGTCAATTACCCTCATGCTACCTGCCTCACCCGATAGCGTGTGGGCAGGGAGCCCGTTAAGCGTCTACGTAGTCAACTATCCCTTGAAGTACTTCGCTGAACGCATAGGCGGGGATCACGTTGACGTTGAGTTTCCTGCGCCCAAGGGGACAGACCCGGCATACTGGATTCCGAATATCGCTACGATAGGTGCCTACCAGCAAGCAGACTTGATCCTCGTGAACGGCGCCTCCTACGCAAAATGGGTAGACAAGGTGTCATTGCCCCGATCCAAGATGGTGGACACATCCAAGTCGTTCAAAGATAGTTACATCACGATCAAAGAGGCCGTTACCCACAGCCATGGAGCGGAAGGGGAACATGCCCACGAGGGCGCTGCCTTTACAACGTGGCTCGACCTTGATCTTGCTGCCAAACAGGCCAAAGCTGTTGAGACTGCGTTTGCCCGCAAAGAACCTGAACTCAAGAGTACGTTTCAAAAGAGCTATGCAGCACTCGAAAAGGATCTCATGGCTCTGGACCAAGACATCATGCAGACTGTCTCGAAGAACCCATCAAAACCATTGATCGCGTCTCATCCCGTCTATGACTATTTCTCCCGCCGCTACGGCCTGAACATAAAAAGCGTTCATTGGGAACCCGATGAAGTGCCGACCCACGAACAGTGGATAGAACTGCAAGGGATTTTGAAAGACCATCCAGCCGCGTGGATGATCTGGGAAGGTGAGCCAAATCCATCCGCGGCTGCAAAACTCAAATCAATGGGAATCAACAGTCTGGTTTTTGATCCGTGCGGAAACGTCCCGGATCAGGGGGATTTCCTGAGCGTTATGCGAAAAAACGCTGAAAACCTCAAGGCGGCGTTCCAGCCTGAACTGCAATAGCGAGCGCATTCCCTGTCCCGCCGGCGGCGGGACTGCGGGGTTAGCGAGCGCCTGAGTAACCAACTGCGCAGCTGCAAGCCGCACAGCAAAGAGGCGCGAAGTGCCGTTATTCAAGTTTGCACGCCCGTGCGGAGCAAGGGATGCAAGCAATCTAAAAATGGTAGACTTCCTTACAGTCGAAGGTTCCCTGCAGTTTGCTGCAGGGAGCTTCAATAGGTAGACTATCCGCTCTGGCTCCTATCGCGCATGTTTTGCTACAATTTGTGACCCTCAACTAATCCCGACCAAACACAAATGCTATGAAGACAGGACACATAGTCTTAATTATTCTCACACTAGCGTTTGTCTTCTCCCTTTTTCTATTACGTCCGCTCATCTTCGCACCTGTCTCAAACAAGACGGTCAAACTTTCAGACGTCGACGAACCTTCCGTGGAAACCGAAATCGTGGAACCCGAAACCGTGGAACCCGAAACCGTGGAAACCGAAACGCTGGAAACCGCGATATTCGATGAAATAAACAGTAGAAGAATGGGACTGGGAAACAGTCGACTGGAGTGGGATGAAAGGATCTACCGTGCGGCCAAAGCTCACAGTGTGCGACTCAGTACAGATAAGATCTTCTCACATAAGAATCCTGAAGGTGACGATGTGATAGACCGTTTAAAGGGTGAAGGCCTCTTCTTTCTGATGGCTGCCGAAAACATCTGTGGAATTCCTTCAAACACGAGAAACATCCCTGATGCCGCTGTTGAGGGTTGGATGAAAAGCCCAGGCCATAGGTGGGTAATTATTGACAGGGATCAGACTTTCACACATGGGGCAGTTGGGGTCGATTGCAGTGAGTCATCTTGTTTTGTCACTTTTGATTGTGCTGATTTTGTAATGAGCAGGAACATGACACTGAAACCAAACTATTATACCCGCATTAACCTCAACGACGAATCATTTGGATTTGAGGGAGCCTATCCTGTGAGTATCGAAGTTACGTCTTCAGATCTAGTCGACGTTTATTTCTTTGCTTCCCTTGAGAAATTAAACATTTTCGCCAAGACAGGTTCAGGCGCTTCTGACGACGCGTTTATGAGTACCATTGGATTTTCCGACAGGAGGGAAGCAACAAGAGACTCCTACATGCTAATACGAAACAACTACGAGTCAGCCGCGGACGTGAGTTATGAACTTGTCTATAACTAGAACGGACATAGGCGACATTATGTTCGGGGGAAAAGGTCACGCTGAGAAACTATGAGAGTCCTCCTTATTTCGGCTAATACAGAACCAATCAACATGCCCATCATACCGGTTGGACTGGGGGCGGTAGCTGCTGCCACGCGAGATGCCGGGCATGAAGTACACCTGGTGGATCTTATGAACGTGAGTGATACACGTTCGGTTGTTAAGGATGCCATAGAGACTTTTCATCCCGATGTGATCGGTATTTCGGTAAGAAACATCGATGACCAAAACATAAGACAACCCCTGTTCTTATTAGATCAAGTCAAAACAGTTATTTCGGAGTGCCGAGGTCTGACAGATGTTCCCATTGTCTTGGGGGGTGCCGGCTACAGCGTGTTTCCTGAGG
>JAQBAU010000151.1:0-11972 GCA_032126655.1 Desulfobacterales bacterium | reverse complement strand
CCACAGAAATCCGGTGGAACTTCTCGTTGCTACGATTCTATCAGCCCAGTGCACGGATAAGCAAGTCAACCAGGTGACCCCTGCACTGTTCAAAAAGCTACGGACAGCCCAGGACTTTGCTGATGTGCCCCTTTCCGATCTTGAGGAAATGGTCCGCCCCACGGGCTTTTATCGAAACAAGGCAAAGAGCATCAAGGCGTGCTGTGAAGCGCTGGTAGAGAAGCATAGTGGGAAGGTTCCTGACAATATGGAGGAGCTCGTTCAACTCCCCGGCATCGGACGAAAGACCGCCAATGTGATACTTGGAAGCGCGTTTGGGATTCCTGGTATCGTCGTGGACACGCACGTAAAACGTTTGTCACAGCGCATAGGTCTCACCAAAGAGCGTGACCCGGTCAAGATCGAATTCGATCTCATGCCACAGATTCCCAAAAAGGACTGGATCGCCTTTTCGCACCAAATGGTCTGGCACGGCAGAGCCTTGTGCAATGCCCGCAAGCCCAAGTGCCCCGAGTGTCCCCTGATAGACCTGTGTGACCACGGACGGAAGGCGACTTAGCCTTCATTTCAACGGTCGATGCTGCCAGAGTCCGCTTGCCTTCGACCCCGGACGAATAGTCAGATCCCTTGTTGAAGGTGACATCCTCAATGAGTCTTCACGACTTTTTTGGGGATCCCCGTTTTTCACAAGAATAGAGACGTCACATGGAGTTTAACCCTGATAGTCATTGCAGCTTGCAGGATTCTATAATACAATAGGCACGTTGCGCCTGGTATGAAAAGGGACCGAATGCGATAGGAAACGACAGGGCGAATTGGAGTCATAGACATCTTCTGGTGCGTCTTCATGATTGTCATTGAATCGACGCTTGCGGCGACAAGCAGCACTTTGTCAGTACAGCCATATCGTGCATCCATAAAGGCAGCTCAAGAAAGCGAACCATCACATTTAGTCGGGATACAAAGAGGGAGGTAAACTGACATGACCTGGTTATCGATTCTTCGTAAGCTTCTCCTTGGTATAAGCCTAGTGATCCTTGTGGCAGGGGGCTGCAACGAGCGTCAAGAGCCTGCACCGCACGAAAACTCTACCTTGGTTCGAAAGAAAATTGAGCTACCTAAACCGTCCACCGCCCAAGCCGTGAAACCGGCCGACCAGGGAGCGGACATGCCCGTCATCGAAGCAGACGTACCAAAGCCGGAATCCCCAGAACTACCCCCCACAGAGTCGGCGGAAGTGCCGCCAGCTATAACAGAAGCTGCTATCCCTCCAGTCGCAGTGGGAACGCAGAGCGAAGGCCCATCGATCCAAGGGAAACTGCGCGCCGGAACTTATACCATCAATCTGGCCTCCTTCAGGCAAAGGCAGAGAGCTGACCAACATGTTGAAAAACTGAAAAAGCTGGGCATTGCCCCGTTTATCTGGGAAGTCGATCTCGGTGACAAGGGGAAATGGCACCGAGTCTCTGTTGGAACTTTTTCTACACTCGGCGAAGCAAAGGACTACAAGAAGGAATTGATACAGAAGGGCATATCTGATACCTTGATTACCAAGATTCCCTATCCTTTTTAGAAAGAACTCACGATATGATCTAGAAATCTTTACCTCCTGGATAATCAGGATTCCAGATCGCTTAACCCAAAACACGCCTTTGCATTTTCCGTGGTCTGGGCAGCGATTTCTTCCACTGAAACGCCCTTGACCCGTGCAACCTCCTTCAATGTGATCTGCACATGGACCGGCCTTGCAGCCAATTCCCGCAAGCCAAAGTGCCCCGAGTGCCCCCTGCTCGACCTGTGTGATTTTGGGCGCATGGACAGGTAGGACCATAGATTGATGTCATTATATCATTCTGATGTTTTGACTCATCTGATACTAGAGACAATGGCCAGTTTCACACCCCCGCCTTTCCTGGCCAATTGATTGGCGACCCCTTGACATTTCGATGACAAGGCATAGTTTTTCAAAGTAGGCCCAACATGTGTGTCACTTGGAGCACAAATGGCTAACCTGTTGACATCACAAAAGAAAAACTTATCCTTGTTTTGGGGCCGATTCTTGCGGTTGTGATGATAATGAGGTATACTTCTTGCACAAGAATGATCCGAAATAAACCGAGGTTCCGGGTAGGATGATTAAGGTAACTCAAAGGGTATTCCATATTTTTCTCAGCCTGCATTTGTGTCTAACCATTTGCGGTATGAGTGCGCGACCTGATGTCTGTTTCTGTGGAGAGGCATGCAAGCATTTCCTGTACAATCAGCAACCGGAGAACACCCTTCCGTATCACAAGCGTTGCCATTTTTCTGACTGTAAGACATGCAAAGTCGAAAACGGCACGGATCTCGATCTGCAGGCACCGCGCACCACGGACTACAGCAAAAAGTGTTGTGATTCCCAGCATATCGCCATTACTCACACTGACGGCCTTTTCGGCGACTATGCTTTTAGTCACTTCGATTCGATCTATTCCGTTGCGAGATGCGACCCTCCACTGATTTATCTGCAGAATTGCTCCTTCCTCTGCTGATTCATCTGAACCATATCCTGGGTTTCCTCGGTCAACGTTCCGGCAGACAACAATCAGGGACAATGCGAGAACACGTCCGAGCTTGGTATGGATATGCAACTTCTCCAGTCCTTTGACAATCGGAGGATATTCTGATGGCTGGTAAACCAATCTATAAAGAACTGGCACATAGGGTTAGGCAGTTAGAGAAAGAAGCTGTAAATCGCAAAAAAGCGGAAGAGAAGCTGAAGCAAAGACACAATGCCTTGAAGGCCAAGAACAAGGAGCTCAGAGAGGTTAATGCTTCGCTTAGGACCATGTTGAAAGTGAGCAATGTAGACAAGTCAGAACTTGGGGACAAGGTCATGTCGAACATCAAGGAACTGGTGGCACCGTACATAGAAAAATTGAAAAGGGGTAATCTCGATACAAAGCAGATGACGTATCTGAGAATACTCCAGGGCAATCTCAACAATATTGTTTCACCATTTGTACACCGGTTGTCTTCCAAGTACTCAGTGCTGACCCCCACTGAGATTGAAGATCCCTCCAGCAAGCTGGAGGGAATCTTCGACCGTAAGGAACGCTGCCATTTTATGATTCGCTCGCTAACCCCGCAGCAAGCTACGGGGAATGCGCTCGCTATTGCGGTTCAAGTGGCACAGTTTGTAAAAGAGGGAAGAACCACAAGAGAGATAGGGGAGTTGTTGAATTCATCTAGAAGGACAGTCGAGTCTCACAGGCAAAGCATCAGGTCTAAACTTGGCCTGAAAAATATGAAGGCAAACCTCGGGTCTCATCTTTCCTCGATGTAGCACTGTTGAAGGTTCCCAGCCGAGGAGACAAGATGGACGGCCTTCACAACCAAATAGGGGAGTTTCTAAAACTCCGAAGATCGGAAATATGCATGGGAAACCCAAGATAAGAACAATGACCTGCTCGTTTTCAATACTGGCAAGAAGTAGTCAATTCTTGCATACGAGAATCTCATTAGGAAAATGGCATCATTTCAGATCGGCGAGGGAATAATCCCATGAAAACATACAGCCTTAAGAAACGCATCCTCATCCCGATGTCATTGGCGATAGCAATCTTGCTCGGCGTGTCCTTCGTCAGCATCTATTGGTTTCAACAAAGACACATCTCGAGAGAGGTTGAGAGCAAGCTGCAGTCTGTGGAAAGGCTTTTCAGAGGGCAGTTGGACGCTGATGCAAATATGGTCGCATCTACACTGCACATGTTGCGGCGTGACCAAAGAATTGAGATCGCCTTGAAGGCTCAAGACAGGAAGGAGTTACTGGATCTTACTTCAGCCGAATTTGGGTACTTGAATTTGGCATACGGGCTTACCCACCTGTATTTCACGGGTCCAGACCGTATCAATATCCTGCGTGTCCACAAACCGGAGAAATACGGGGATGAGATCGATCGTTTTACCACGCTGGAAGCCCAAAAGACCGGACAAACCTCTCACGGGATTGAACTGGGACCGCTAGGAACGTTCACCCTCCGCGTCGTCGAACCCTGGTACGATGGGAAACAACTGATTGGGTATGTGGAATTGGGCGAGGAGATCGAACACATCACTCGGAAGCTGCACGCTATTCTGGGAGTCGAGGTGTATGTTGTCATTGAAAAGGCATTCCTGGACAGGGAAGGCTGGGAAGCCGGGATGCGAATGCTAGGCCGGGATGCTGAATGGGACCAGTTTCCGTCCGTAGTCATGATTGACCAAACCAAGGACGCCTTCCCTGAGTCTCTTGTCCGGTTCTTGGGTAAAGAATACCACACATCCGGGATGACAGACGTGGGGGTGTCGCTCGATGGTCGACATTATCGAAGCAGATTTCTTCACATAAACGACGCCAGCGGTCGGGGGGTAGGCGACATGGTCGTTATGACGGACATAACGCCTCTGGTGACAAGTCTGCGGAATACTCTCCTCCTCATTGGTACGATCTATCTTCTGGTTGGCGGTGCTTTGTTCACACTTCTGTATGTGTTTGTCCGTCGAACGGAAAGGCAAATGACAACCGCCACTGGAGACCTTATCCGTGTCACTAAAGCAGTCGACAGCGCCAGCGATGCTATCATTATTGCCGATGCATCAGGTCGGCCCATCTACCAGAATGAGGCCTCCTGGGAACTGTTTGGCTATGCCCTTGAGGACCTGGAGGCCACTGGAGGGTTAACCATACTTTATGCCGATCCGGCAGTCGCTATTGAAGTACCCACGACCATCGCACAGGGGAATACCTGGCGGGGTCAAGTACAAGCAAGGCACCGTCTGGGACGCAAGATACCGGTCTCCCTTCGCGCAGACGCAATCATAGGAGAGGGGGAAGCCGTTACAGGGTTCATTAGCATCCACACTGATATACGCGAACGGAAGCGTGCCGAGGACGCGTTAAAGGAAAGTGAAGAGAGGTTCAGGACTTTGTTCGACAGTGCGGGTGACGCTGTCTTCATTCACGACTTTGAGGGTAAAATGATAGAGGCTAATCAAGTCGCTTGTAATCGTCTTGGTTACAGCCGTGATGAGTTGCTCAAGATGACACCCTCGGACTTCAATCCACCAGAACAGGAACCGCTTATATCTCAGAGACTTGAGGAGCTTCAACGGCAGGGACAGATCAAGTTCGAGACGACGCATGTTGCGAGCGATGGGAGGACAATTCCCGTTGAGATTGTTAGTCGAGCGATCGACTATAGGGGGAAGGGCGTCATGATTAGTACTGCTCGCGACATCTCAGACCGCAAGCTGGCGGAGAAAGAACAACAGAAGTTGCAGGCCCAACTCGCCCAAGCCCAAAGAATGAAAGCCATCGGAACACTGGCCGGGGGCGTTGCCCACGAATTCAACAACCTCCTCATGGGTATTCAGGGCAATACGTCTTTGCTCCTTATGGACATGGATTCTCAGGCTTCTCGACACCAACGGTTAAAGAATATTGAACGCCAAGTTGAAATTGGGGCTACACTCACTTCGATGCTCCTTGGCTATGCCAGGAAGGGCAAATATGAGGTCAAGCTCCTCGACTTGAACCTGCTGGTAAAGGAGACCTTTGGGGTTTTTGGGAGAACTAGGAAGGGGATCAAGATTCGTTTCGAGCTTGCGGAAGGCTCACTTGCAATGGAAGCAGATCGGAGGCAACTGGAGCAGGTGTTTTTGAATCTGTTTCTGAACGCTGGTGATGCCATGCCAAAAGGTGGCGATCTACTCATAAAGACAATGCATACAACCCACCGCAGCATGAAGGGAAAGGCATATGACCCAAAGCCAGCCAATTACGGTATGTTAACCGTGACAGACACGGGTATTGGTATGGATCAAGAGACCATGGAGCACGTCTTTGATCCTTTCTTTACCACAAAGAAAGTAGGCCAGGGCACCGGCCTTGGTCTGGCTTCTGCCTACGGCATTGTAAAGGCCCACGGCGGATATATTGATGTTGATTCCACGAAGGGGCATGGATCCACCTTCACGATTTATCTGCCCGTATCAGAAAGGGTTTACAAGATTACTGAAATCGCCGAAGAAATCATCAAAGGAACTGAAACCGTGCTCCTTGTGGACGATGAACCGCCCATCAGGCAAGTGGGCAGAGAGCTATTGGAAGCCATGGGCTACCGGGTTCTCGAAGCAACCGACGGGGAAGAGGCCGTAGAGACTTATAGGAAGAACCAGGGTGCCGTAGACATTGTCCTGTTAGAAATGACTATGCACAAAATGGGTGGTGATCAGGCCTGCGTTCGCCTGAAAGAGATAAACCCGGATGTAAAAGTCTTGCTCGTAAGTAGTTTTCCTATCAATGGTGAAACTATGGAGGTCTTTAAACAAAGCTGTGACGGCTTTATTCAAAAACCGTTCACCATAAAGAGGCTGTCCGCAAAAATTAGAGAGACTCTCGATTCATGAGAAAGAGTGGGCTGACCCATTATACTGCTCCTACATGGCTCTATCTCCGCCTGCCCCGAAAGACTTATGACATCTTCCGGATATCTTTACTTCCTGAATAATCAGGATTCCAAATCGCCCAACCCAAAACACGCCTTAGCATTTTCCGTGGTCCGGGCAGCGATTTCCTCCACTAAAATGCCTTTTACCCGCGCCACTTCCTGCAATGTGACCTGCACATGGACGGGCCTTGCAGCCAGTTCCTGATACTGAACCGGGGCATCGGTTTCGAGGAGCAGATTTGAAAGAGGTACTGCCTTGATCGCTTCAGCGTGGTAGGGGTTATAGAGGAGTGCGGGTGTGGCAGACATGTAATAGCCATCATCAGCTATCTGGGGAATCAGATCGAGGGCCCCACTGTACCAGTGAAAGACCACCTTCTTTATACCTGCCTCTCTTACCATGCGATAAGCGGTTTCGTGGACGTACCGGCAGTGGACGATGACGGGCTTGTTGTGCTTTTTGGCAATAGTAAGGAGATCCTGAAAAATGCGCTTTTGGACCTTCTTTTTTGTCTTGGCCTTGTAGTCCAGGCCTACCTCCCCCAGGGCCACACAGAGACCTATGTTTTGATCGAGATAGGCAAGGGTGTCGTCATGATGATCAGGGTTGAGTCGCCAGGGATGATACCCGATAGCCGGAAAAACGAATCCCGGATGCCGGCCTGCTATCTCCAGCGTCTTCTGATTGGAAGGGATGTCCTGCCCTATGGCCACGATACCGAGAACGCCACCGTCTCTTGCTTCCTTAATGGCTGTTTCAGGGTCGGGCAATTCATCCAGGTGGGCATGTGTGTCTATGACTGGAGGGGGCATTCCCATATTCTCTAACTAGACAGGAAAAGCTACAGAAAAAACAAAAAATGAATCACGCTTCAGTATAAGGCGCAGCCGCAAAGCACGAAAGTACGTACTGTTGTCAAGGCGCAGCCGCAAAGCACGAAATAAGTTGAACGTGTTTGCTGTGCTCGCTCTGCCATCCTCATCATGGCACTCGTCGTTTAAGAGCTGGGGTAATACCTGACATTTGTCCTTTTCGTGTTTTGCGGCTGCACCTTGAGAACAGGCGTGATTGTTCTTATTCTTTTTCATAGACATAGATATGTTCTATCCCCGGCTTCAGAAAGAAAGTGCTTAACGCCACCTTTTTCTCGTTTGGGGAAAAGCTGATCACAAACTTCTTCTCGCAGTCCACCCGCTCCAGGCTCTTGATATTTGCTAATTCAACCGTGGGATTGCTGCAAAACGCGATCTCAACGGCGTGATCCTCCTTGACACCCACAATGTCCACCGGGCCCTCCGGGTAGCGGGGGTTTCGAAAGGCCGGTACTGGATTGAAACCTTTCTTTTTCAGCCATTCGTACAATACGCACCGGATTGCTTCTTTGACCACGGGGTCTTTCAGGTATCCCTTGGGAATCGATCTGATCGCCGCCAGTACTTCTTTTCTTATCTCGTCTTTCATAGTCCCCCTAAGAAAGTTCCTCCTTGACCGTCCCCCCAACTTGATTTAGAACTGGTTTCAAAATCTCAGATCGCGTTCAAGAGCAAGGCGCAAGCCGATGAAAAAACGCAGCATACAAGTTAGTATGTGAGCACTTTGAAGAGGCTTGCAACACAGCTATTGAGCGTTAGATGGGGTTTTTAAACCAGTTCTAATCATTACCTGAGACAGAGTAACCGGTCAACCCGTAATTGAGTCCAAGACTTGACTAACCAACTCTATAAGACGCTGGAATTCGACAAGGTCCTTGATGACATGGCCGGCAGGACTCATTCCCAGCTGTCTGCTGAGCGCCTCCGGCAACTGAGACCTCTTTCGGACGTTCAGCTCGTCCGAACAAGTCTGGGGAGGGTCTCCGAACTCCGCACGCACATGGACTCAGGCAAGTTTTTTCCTATAGGCACTTTCGAGGACATCGGAAACTACCTCCGGTTGGCGGCTGCGGAAGGGAGCTATCTTGAGCCGGATTCGCTGCGCCGTATTCATCGGGTGCTCGACCTGGCAGCAAGGTTGCACCTTTTCTTTTCAGAAAACCAATCGGACTTTCCTCTCCTTCAAGAAGTCGGGACGGCTCTTGTTCCCAACCGTCCTCTTGTCCAGGAGATCGTCAAGGCCGTTGATTTGAACACACTGGAAATTCGTGACCAGGCAAGCGCTAACCTGGCCACCATTCGCCGCAAAATGAACCAGGCGCGTGAGCGGGTACGAAGAGAATTAGAAACTTCTCTGGACAGGTTGTGGCGCAAAGGCGTCTTGCAGGAACGGTTGATCACTATGAGACAGGGACGGTGGGTACTTCCCGTAAAGGAGACGCACCGGCATCAGGTCAAGGGTGTGCTTCACGACCAGTCAGCCAGCGGAGCAACGCTCTTTGTGGAGCCCCTTGAAACCCTTGAGCTAAATAACCAGGTCCGCCGCTTAGAGGCAAATGAGCGCCAGGAAATAGAAAAGGTGCTACGACAGCTGACCAATCTTGTTCGGGAAAACCGCACTGACATTGAACAGAACCTTGAAACACTAATCGTCCTGGACTGCATTCATGCGATGGCCCTGACTTCCAAAATCTTTGACCAACATGAGCCGAGCGTTGAGACCCGCGGATTGCTCAACATCAAGGGAGGACGTCACCCATTGCTCGCACTAAGAGAAGACATGCAGTCTTCCGCAGTCCCCCTCGACCTTTCAATCGGTGACGGCTTCAACACACTGGTCATCACGGGCCCCAACGCCGGAGGAAAGACTGTAGCACTGAAAACCGTGGGGCTCCTTGCCCTCATGGTATCCTGTGGACTTCATGTGCCCGCGGGTGCTGATTCAGAAATACCCCTATTCAATCACATTTTTGCCCATGTGGGAGATGCCCAGTCGATTGAGATGGACCTTTCGACCTTTTCGGCCCACCTTAAAGGCATCAATGAAATCGTGGATAGAGCAACCTCTCAAGATCTAGTGATCATCGACGAGATTGGAACCGGCACCGACCCCCAAGAGGGGGCGGCGCTTGCCATGTCCGTGCTGGAAGTCCTTACCAACAGAGGGGCCTTGACAATGGTTACAACGCATCAGGGGACTTTGAAGGCATTTGCCCATGAAACGCCCGGAATTGCTAATGGATCAATGGCTTTTGACACGGAAACGCTCACCCCGACTTACAGATTTCGCCCCCATCTTCCCGGTTCGAGCTATGCCTTTGAGATTGCCAAGCGTATGGGACTCACCGAGACCATCATCACGCGTTCCCGATCCCTGATGGGCACGCAGGCCCATCGTTTAGAGGATCTGATCTTACAACTTCAAGATCAGATTCAGCGCAATGAGCAATTGGAAACGGATTTGGAAGCCCAGGCAGGCATTCTTGAGGACTTAGCGAAGCGGTATCGGGAGAAAAAAGATATTCTTGAACGAGAAACCACGCACTTACGCCGTCAGGCAGCTGAAGAGGCCAGGAACCTCATAAGAGAGGCAAATGCCGCTGTGGAGAAGGCGATACAAACCGTGCGGGAGCAGGGGGCGACGCGCCGGGCGATTCGTGATGCCAAAACCCTTATCAAGCAGGAGAAAGAGACCATAGACAAGGAACTTGAGGCAACCTTACTCGGCGAAAAACCCGACCAGGCAGATCCCATCAAGGACAGGGTCGGAACTGGAGATCGCGTCCACTGGACGCGGGGTGGCGTGGACGCAACTGTCCTGTCTGAAGAAGACACAACAGGTGAGGTCCTGATCGCCAGCGGCAACCTTAAAGTGCGCGTACCCAAGGCAGAATTGACCAGGGTTAAAGATTTGGGGAAAACCCCCTCGGGTTTCCATTCGCACGTCGCTATTCCGTTCCCGGATAAGGTGCACACTGAAATCGATATTCGCGGCATGCAGGTAGATGAGGCGTTGGGGGCTGTGGATAGATTCGTGAACGATGCCGTGTTGGGTGGTTTAATAGAGGTCCACATTATCCATGGGGTGGGAACCGGGGCACTGCGAAACAGCGTTGTACCATTCTTAAAGGAGCATCCTCTGGTTCAGGCGACCCTGCCAGGTGGTCCCAATCAGAAAAACCCGGGCATGACTACTGCAACAATCACCGGCAAATAATTTATAGAATCATCCCCCCGCAAGAAGACTTCGGTTGCCTCCCTGCTTTTTTGCCGTATACATAGTCTGATCGGCTCTGCTGACCAATCTGGACAGCTCTTCACCCTCTTCGTATTCAACCACCCCGACACTCAACGTGGTCTGAACAGTGCCGTCCGGAATGTCCCCTGAGTCCTGCCTCGGAAAACTGACAGTGATTCTCTCGGCTACCTTCTTGGCCTCTTTCCCGTGCGTATTGGGCAGGATGACAATGAACTCATCACCACCGTACCGGTAAGCCGAATCACTTTTCCGGAGACACTCTCGAATCACCTCGCCCACCCTACTCAGAATCTTGTCCCCCTCGAGATGACCGTGTGTATCATTGTACTGCTTGAACCGATCCACATCCAGGAGCAATAGCGACAACGAGTGTTTGTAGCGAAGCGCTCTGTCCATCTCTAACCTCAGCTGCTCATAGAAGTGCCTCATGTTGTACAGCTTTGTGAGGTCGTCCGTGATGGTCATTTCTCGGAGCCGCTCCTCCATCTCCCGTCTTTGGGCAACAAGAGCACGCTCTCGCAGGACCCGTTTAAGCCGCACAATCAACTCTTGCAGTCTAATCGGTTTAAGTATGAACTCGCTCGCTCCTTTTTTGATAGCCTCCTCGTATTGGAAGTCTTTGCCATAGCCGGTGATGACGATCACGTCCGTATCATACTTTTCCTTCACAATCCCTGTGAGTTCAAATCCGTTGAGGCCGGGCATCCTAATGTCCGCAATGAGAAGGTCGATGTGCTTTTCCTCCAAGAACTTCAGGGCCTCTTCACCGCTGCCCGCAGTCCAGCATGAATACCCAGCAAACTGAATCGCTTCCTTCATGCTATCCCTGATGCCCTTTTCGTCGTCCACAACCAGAATATCAGCGGTATCCTGATTGTCTTGACCCTCTTCTGCAACAGTGCTCTTATCTGGAACTGTAGAAACCAACTGACTCAAATCCTCCATCAATGTCCGAATCTGTTACTATTCACCCTTCAGCTACGAAGCAACAGCCACCAGCCAACGGTGAAACTCAACGGTGTTGAGTTTCCTGGCGGAGAGAGAGGGATTCGAACCCTCGGTGCAGCTTGACACCGCACACTCGCTTAGCAGGCGAGCGCCTTCAGCCAGCTCGGCCATCTCTCCGGGGTTTTGCTAAAGCGAAACACCTTTAGCTTCTATCTGTTGGCTTGCAGCCTTAAGCTATAAGCTTTTTTCATAATGAGCGAGGTTGCTCGTCCTTTCAGCCACAAGCCAAAAGCCATTTGCCACTGGTGAAATCCAACTACGTTGGATTTCTTGGCGGAGGGAGTAGGATTCGAACCCACGTCCCGTTGCCGGGAAACGGTTTTCAAGACCGCCGCCTTCAACCACTCGGCCATCCCTCCGGG
>JAQBAU010000150.1:0-5126 GCA_032126655.1 Desulfobacterales bacterium | reverse complement strand
GGGAAGGTCGTCCTGGTTCGCGTGGATCACAATGTGGTGAAAGACGGAGTTATCCGTGACCCCTACCGCATTGATCGTACCTTCGGCACCCTTTATAGCATTGTTGAGAGGGGCGGACGGATCATACTCATGACCCACGTTGGCAGACCGCGGGACAAAAAGTCGGGGGAGATAACCTGCGACCCGTCTACCTCCGTAGAACCAATCGCTGCTTACCTGGAGCGCAAGCTTCATTCCAAGATTCATGTGCCGACCTTTCGGGTGGAGGGTGGGCGTGGCATCGTGGGAATCGATACCTCCATTAACCTGGCTATCAAAGACCTCAGACAGCACAAGATCGGAGGAATCTACCTCCCCAACACGCGGTGGTTCGAGGGAGAAGAGGCGACAGGGGAGGCCAGGAAATCCTTTGTTCTTCAGCTCGCAGGTCTTGCGGATGTGTTTGTCAACGATGCCTTTGGGTCGTGGCAGCCGCATGTGTCTGCTTACGACATTGCTTATCACTTGCCGTCATATGCCGGTTTTCTCATGCAAGAAGAGATTACCCAACTGGGCAAGGTGCTTCATCCTGACCGTCCTTTCCTGTCCGTGGTTGCAGGCGCAAAATACGATACAAAGATAGGCCCACTCAATGAACTGTATAAAAGAGTGGATCATCTCATCCTGGGTGGAGTGATTTACAACACGTATCTGTGTGCCAAGTACAATATTCGCATTGCCGGGGTTTCGGAAGGAGATATCAAGGCAGCCAAGAAACTGGTTGCTCAGGATAAGAAGGCAAAGAAGATCGTAGAGCTTCCCTACATTGTGGAGTCGGACACCTTGGGCAGGAAGGTTCGGGGAGGATACAGAAGCATTGCGGTACAAGACCTCGTTCCGGGTACGTCGTATGGCTACATTGTCGACATCGACCCCCGGTCCTTTTCTGATAAGAAGGTGGCTGACACCCTCAACTCAGCCGGGACCATCTTTGTGAACGCGGTTATGGGATTCACCCCCCATTTCACTGAAGGATCCGAAAGACTTGATCGAACAATCGACAAGAATCAGGAGGCCTGGAAGTTCTATGGTGGTGGCGATACTCTCCAGGAGTTCAAGAGCCTCGTTCCTGGTCTCTATCTTTCAGTATTGGATGACGCCATGTACTACTTCTTCACAGGTGGAGGTTCTGTGCTCAAGGCGATCGAAGAAAGAGACGCCTACGGCATGAAACCGGTTCAGGCCCTGCTGGAGAACAAAAAGGCCTGGTCCCGCAAGAAGTAGGCAACCGGAGAACATTAAAGGGAACGCCGGCCTCGCATCACGTTCCTATGAGGAATGATGGAATACTGGAATATTGGAATAGTGGCAAACAATCGTCGCAGGGGGATCGGTACTTGAGCAGATTCTCCCTCTCAGAGAATATGCTCAAGAGACTCTGAGTTCTCTGTAAGCTCTGTGAAAGATTTACCAAAAGATTGACAACCTAAACTATTTCCTGTACCCTGCAGTTGTTTTTGGACCCATTGTTCCAATATAGCGCTAAAGCTTCACTTCGTGCCCATTACTCCAATACTCCGCGCGCAGCGCGCCTCATGGTCCCATCGTCTAGCGGTCTAGGATATCGGCCTCTCACGCCGAAGACACGGGTTCGATCCCCGTTGGGACTACCAGCCGATATAACCAGTTGTATTTACTAATATATTTGCACATCTTGTCGTAAGGGTTGCTGTTTTTGACATCCATCTTGGGCCCTCATGGCCCAAGATTCCTTCTCCGTTTCTTTCTCCTCCAGTTCATCGTTTTTCACATCTATTACACCGAAAAACCGCTTCTCGTACTTCTTAATCAGTCGTGCCCCTTGAGAAAGAAGCCAGTCTATCGTATACTGTGATTATTGGAGGAAGCCATCATGACCACAATCACAGTTCAACTTGACGACACAAAGGCCGATCTTCTCCGAGAAAAAGCGAAGGAATTTGGTCTCTCACCTGATCAGTTTGTCGCTGCTTCCATTGAGGACCTACTTGCCCAGCCCGAACCTGAGTTTGAGGCAGCTGTCCAGAAAGTGCTGTCTAAGAACAAAGAGCTTTACGAGCGGCTGGCGTAATGCGGTATTTGACTCTTTTCGAGGTCCTCGAACTCCATAAACGGATAATCGCCACGACGGGCGGTTCACATGGAATTCGCAACTTGGCAGGACTGGAAGCCGCTCTTGCTCAACCACGTCTTACTTTCGACCAATCTGACTTGTATCCCAGTTTGGTTTCAAAAGCCGCTGCTCTCTGTCTTTCAATCATCATGAATCATCCCTTTGTTGATGGAAACAAGAGGGTCGGCCATGCTGCCATGGAAACATTTCTGATTTTGAACGGCCTCCAAATCCAGGCAGATGTTGACTGGCAAGAGCGAATCATACTTGATCTTGCTGCGGGGAAAATACATCGCGATGAATTTACATCATGGCTGAATGATCATATTGTCAAACTGTAAGAACAACGAACGCACCACAAACCTCGTCCATCTTGTTTCTGAGTAGATTACTGACGTTGCCAAACATCCACTATTCACCAATTTCATATCCAATGGCTCTGTAACCGTTTATTCTCCTTTCATACATTCTAGCGGCGACAGGGACGTTGACATCCACATAATCGTAGATGATCACTTCCCTCTTGGAATCGTAAAGACGGTGGAGCCGGCCAGCATATTGGGATAGAACTCCTTTCCAAGAGACAGGAAGGGCAAGGAGTAGGGTGTCCAGTCTATCGTCGTCGAAGCCTTCGCCCAAATAACGTCCGGTAGCGAGGATCACCCGCTCCTGTTCATCTGTCAGCTCTCGCATCCTCTTGTAAAGCACCAGTCTTTGTTTCTTCCCGATGCCTCCTTTCATAACAAAAACATTTTCAACTTTCGAAGAGAGCAGAGCCTCAAGAGAATCAAGATGCTCTCGTCGTTCTGTCAGTAGCAACGGAGACCTACCGTTTCGAACAGCCTTAACGAGGTCTTCAATGATCATGTTGTTCCGGGTGCTGTTGGCAACTAGGGCAGAATACAGTTCATGGATTGGCAATGATTCTTTTATTGCCAAATGAGGAGGCAATTCAAACGGAGTTTTCCGCACCAGCACCTTGTGCGCAAAAGGTCTCTTTTCTGCCTGTTTTCGGTCATCAACTTTGTATCGAATCGGTCCACAATTCATAAAGATAATCGGATGGTGGCCATCCTTTCGAACAACGGTAGCAGAAAGCCCTGTCACATACTTGGCTTTACTTTGCCGGGCAGCTATTTCAAAGCTCCTGGCCGAAATATGATGGCATTCGTCAACCACAAGATGTCCATAGTCTCCTACAATGTCATCCACAATCCCCTTCTTGCTCAAGCTTTGAATAATTGCTACGTCAATGATTCCTGTTGGCTTTCGCTTTCCCCCTCCTATTTGGCCGATCTTTTTTGGATCAATGTCAAGAAGCATTGACAATCGTGCGATCCATTGATCAAGCAATTGCCTCCGATGCACCATGACAAGCGTATTTGCCCTCCTCGCGGCAATCAGAAAAGAGGCTACCACTGTTTTCCCAAACGCGGTTGAAGCAGATAGAACTCCGGTATCATGACTCAATAGGGCTTCCACAGCCTTTTCCTGTTCAGGACGGAGGGTGCCCCTGAATGTGATGTCAATCAGACGGCCCTCAAATCGCTCATCTTTCAACACGGTTTTGATTCCTAATGACTCCAACAAGGATATCGTTTCTTCGAGACACCCTCTCGGAATTCCGATATGTTTCGGAAAGTCTTCACAGCAGTTAATGATTCGAGGCTTGTCAAATGTCGGAAACCTCATGGCCTGTGCTTTATAAAACTCTGGGTTCTGAAAGGCCGCAAGACGAATTAAACGGTTCTTTAACGCTGGCGGGAGAGTCTCCTTGTCTACGTATATCTGGTTTCCAAGAACCAAATCGATCTGCTTTGGTAAAGGTCCTGAGATCGGACGATCCTTCCTTTTCCTTGATGGCGGTTCAAGCCAGGGCTCCCCGACGTCTTCGTCAGTAGCAACCATCCGGACACCTATGATTCCTCCACGTGTTGAAGCTCGGTCCACGACCGCCTTAACTTCCAAAAAAGACATCCTTTTCAAAGAGGAGAGATAGGCCCATTGGTCGGGGTAGGGGACGAAGTGTTCGTCAAGAAAGAGGGTATTTCCGTTTTCCCTTGGTTTCTTCTGAAGCGGCAAGGCGATCAGATTGCCAAATCCGCCTCTCGGCATCGTATCCTGACTTGGAAAGAAGCGATCATAGGAATCAAAACCGATTTCAGGACGCTGTTCCATTGCCTGGGTCAGAATAAATGAGCCCAGCTGTCTTGCCAGCCCAGCTGCAATTGGTTCCGAAAAGAAGATCCAGATATGCCCTCCGTTTCCCGAGCGAGAGCGTTCAAGGGCGGCGGGAACTTTATAAATCCTGCAAGCATCCATATAAACTGAGACATCATCCATCCATCGTTCTTTATCGAAGTCAACGGCCAGAAACCAGCATGTCTCGTCCGGCAGCAGGGGATAGACACCGATGGTGAAATCACGCTTCGATCGTTTCATGGAAACATCGCGTCCCAAGAGATGACTCTCGATGACTTCATCTGTCACCGGAACAAAATCTCGGGATTCGCAATCATGACATTTGATCTTTGGTTTCCTGCAAACACCCTCTATCCATTCTTTACGACAGTAGGGTTGATATCCGCTTTTTCCCGTTTTGGGGCTCTGAAATCTTTTGGGGAAAACATCTTCCCGACCTCGGAAAAGAGATCGAAAAATACGGATCTTCTCTGTTTCCGGCGAGAGGTTTGTCACGGAGGGACTGCCGGTGGGTGCGGAATTCGCTTCACGCAGCTGCGTCCTATAGGCTTTTAGGGACGAAATCTCGGCAAGAATCTTAGCCCGCTTGACTTCCAAATTCTGCAGCTCTGTCTCTGCATTTTCAATCAGACAGTCAATTTTGGATGAGTCGGTCACTGAAACCCCCGGGAACAATGTGTTACTTGTTGAATGTCGGATTCTATAAGTTGTTCAATAAATTATGTCAATATGGCGTAAGTTCTCATAAAGTTCGGAGAAATTGTAAAATGTGCTAGACATGGCGTATTGGGCA
>JAQBAU010000149.1:0-9887 GCA_032126655.1 Desulfobacterales bacterium | reverse complement strand
CCGCCCAAAAGGACGGGAGATGACTTGGTACTCTCAGCGTGAGATCAGTTAGTTTCCATCCATGAATCAGTCTCTTGGTGATGGGTGCGGGCGTAAGTTTCCAATCCAGAAATGAAGAATTTTTCGCAAGGGCAAGAAAATCAAGGGATTGCGCGGAGGCGTACATTTAGTACGTCGCACAAGCGATCCCGCAGATTGACGCCGAGATTGCGGAAAATAGCCATTTATGGATGGAAACTTGTTAGCCTCGTTTTTCCATGGGAACATAATCTCTTAATTGTGACCCAGAGTAGATCTGCCGTGGGCGCTGCATCTTCCAGTGGGGACCTTCCATGCTCTCCTTCCACTGGCTGATCCACCCGGGGAGGCGCCCGATGGCAAACATGACCGTGAACATGTTAAGGGGAATGCCGATGGCCCGAAGCAGGATACCGCTGTAGAAATCAATGTTTGGATAGAGGTTCCGATCGACAAAGTATGGGTCCTTCACAGCCACCTCTTCCAGCCGCTTGGCAATATCCAGCAGAGGATCATCCCCTTTCAGCTTGCGCAAGACCTTGCCACACGTCTCCTTCATGATTTGGCCTCGTGGATCATACGTCTTGTAGATACGATGCCCGAAACCCATCAAACGGAAGGGGTCGTTTTTGTCCTTCGCCCTCTTCAGAAATGGCTCCAAATCACTACCGCTCTCATGAATCTCGCTGAGCATTTCCACCACGGCCTGGTTGGCACCCCCGTGCAAAGGCCCCCAAAGGGCAGATATGCCGGCTGAAATCGCTGCGTAGAGATTTACCCGGGCACTTCCTACTAACCGGACAGCCGCCGTAGAACAGTTCTGTTCGTGGTCGGCATGAAGGATCCAGAAAACGTTCAGGGCCCTGACCACATCCGGGTCGATTTCATACCGCTTGACCGGGGAATCAAACATCATGTTCAGGAAATTCGCCGCGTAAGGCAGTTCCTCTCTCGGGTAGACGACCTTGTGCCCCCTGAAGATCTTGTAAGACATAGCCGCCATGGTCCTTACTTTGGACAGAAGTCTTGTCACGGTGATGTTGACTTCCTCTTCCTCCGATCTTTCCGGGATCTCCGGATAGAAGCCCCGCAGGGCGTTGACCATGGAGGAAAGAATTCCCATCGGGTGGGCCCATCTTGGAAAATGCTCAAAAAAAGCCCGCATGTCCTCGTGGACCAGGGAATGATCGTTCAGGAGCACCGAGAAGCGGTTTAGCTGGTCCTTGTCAGGCAACTCACCATTTATGAGCAGATAAGCCGTCTCCACAAACCTGGAGTGTTCTGCGAGCTGCTCCACCGGAATCCCCCGGTAGCGGAGAACACCCCTTTCTCCGTCTACAAACGTAATCGCGCTTTCGCAGTTGGCTGTGTTCACAAAGCCGTAATCCAATGTGACCAGACCCGTCTCCTGGCGAAGTCTTGATATGTCTATAGCTCTTTCCCCCTCGGAGCCAGCGACGATGGGTAGCTCGAAGGTTTTTCCATCTACAATCAGTTTGGCGGTCTCTTCCATTTTCCTCCCCTTATTCACATCAGGCAGATCCCGTCGGCATGGCGTAGCTTATGACCAGCTGCAGTGCAGCATCCTGTGGGACACTTCCCGATTTCTCTAAAGCTGTTGATTTGTAGCACACTACCAAGCAGATTTTCCAGAAAAAAGCCCTTTTGTATATCTTCGAAAGCACCCTGGCCGACCCCGGTATGTGGGTGAGGCATGTGCCCGAGCCAAACAGCCCCTGCAAGCCTAAGCTGTTACAATTTTTTGGAATTGACTCAATTGCGTTTTTCCTATAACAGTACCTGGGGAGACAAATCAGCGCACCTATCGTAAACTGCGGATGGAACGATCGCATGAACCCTCAAGCCCTTGTTGACATCATTCTGGACGAAAACCGAAAGCTGCTGGCAAAGGTGTCAGAGGCTGAAATCAATCGTCTCATTGAAAAACTCGACAATGGGGAAAGGGTCTTTTGCGCTGCGCAGGGGCGATCCGGATTCATCCTTCGTTGCTTTTGCATGCGGTTGATGCAACTGGGGTACCCGGCGTTCTTTGTGGGTGAAACCATATCCCCCAGAATCCGGAAGAGGGACGTACTCTTCGTGCTTTCAGGTTCCGGTCAGACTGCTCTTACGCAGGAGTGGATCAGATTAGCCCAGGAGCAGGGAGCAATGACTGTGGGCATTGTCGGGGTAGAAGATTCCCCGATCGGAAGGGCCCTCGATCACAGCCTCTCCCTTCCGGGGGGCTCCCGGCTGGATTCGGCCGCCGAGGCTGGCTCGATTCAACCTCCGGGGTCTTTGTTTGAGCAAGCAGGTTTTTCCTTGCTGGAAACCATCTCCCTGGCGTTATACGAGAGACAAGGAAGCGATCCCCAGGCAATACGGGATCGACATGCCATCCTAGAGTAATTGGAGTGTTGGAGTACTGGAGTGATGGAGTATTGAAAGCACCAAATCCCAAATCACTAATGTTCTCAAGGCTCAAGCCGCAAACAAATAACAATGACCAAAATCACAAATCACAAACCTCTTTCATTCAGCAGCAATAGCCCCCAACACCGTTTCGGTCATTGGATATAGCGGCTTGCGCCTTGAGAACAGTAGGAATTTGGGATTTATTTGCGGCTCACGCCTTGAGAACAGTAGGAATTTGGTGCTTGGAATTTGGAATTTTCCAAGTTGAGTTGTTGATACCTGTAATTGTCGTGTTTAAGGTCGGTGAATTGCCAACCGTCTGTTTTGATTTGTGGAAGTCATTATGAAACCTGTTTTACAACTCGCCCTCGATTTTGTTGATCTTAAGCGCGCTGTCAAGTGTGCCCAGGCAGGGGTTGCTGGTGGTGTGGATTGGCTGGAAGTCGGCACCCCCTTGATCAAAAGCGAGGGACTCGAGGCCGTTCGAGAGCTCAGGCGTCTATTCCCCCACGTGACCCTCGTTGCGGACATGAAGATCATGGATGCAGGCCGCATTGAAGTCGAGAGCGCGGCCAAGGCCGGTGCGAATATCGTCGACGTCCTCGGTGCTGCCAGCAACGCCACGATTCGCGAATGTATCCAGGCAGGAAAAAACTACGGGGCCAAGATCGTTGCAGACCTGATTGCGGTCAATGACCCTGTGTCTCGTGGCCAAGAGATTGAGGAATTTGGAGTGGACTACATTACGGTGCATTGTTCGATTGACGAACAAATGGAGGGAAAGGACCCCTTTGAGGCCCTGCGCAGGCTGGCCGAAGCTGTTTCCCTGCCTGTCGGAGTAGCAGGGGGAATCAATTCTGAAACAGCGGCCAGTGCACTCGAGGCCGGGGCATCAATAGTGATTGTGGGTGGTGCAATCACCAAGGCGATTGATCCTGCGGAGGCCGCAAGTACAATTAGGAGAGCCATGGAGGAAATGATCGCTGTCCCTACCAGACTCTTCAAAAGGGGTTCGGAGGCCGAGATCAGGAAAGTCCTTGAGCAGGTATCCGCTGCCAACCTGTCAGATGCCTTGCATCGTGGTGGCATCCTTGAGGGTATTCGTCCTCTGTTTAAAGGGATTAGGATGGTGGGTCAGGCCGTCACAGTCAGGACCTACCCTGGGGACTGGGCCAAACCGGTTGAAGCCATTGAAGTTGCGGAAGAGGGAGATGTAATCGTTATTGATGCCGGCGGCGTGGGGCCGGCCCTCTGGGGAGAATTGGCTACCCACTCTGCTATGCAAAGAGGGGTAGCAGGGGTTGTCATAGATGGCGCCATCCGCGACACCTTCGACATTGTTCAACTGGGGTTTCCCGCCTTTTCCAGGATAATCATGCCCAATGCAGGCGAACCAAAGGGTTTTGGGGAGATCGGTGTGCCAATAACAGTGGGCAATCGAAGGGTCGAAAATGGCGACTGGATCCTCGGGGACGACGATGGGGTCGTGGTTCTGCCAAAGTCAATGGCAACAGAATATGCAAACCGCGGCATGGACGTGTTGGAAAAAGAGAATCGAATCCGAGAAGAGATCAAGGAGGGAAGCACCCTCAGTGAAGTAACTGAACTCCTGCGCTGGGAGAAGCAGTAGTGGCCAAGGCGGGCCTGCTCGCCGAAGTCCTGACGAAGGCGGAAGGCGGGAAAAAGATGCTGCCCTCAACATTATGTCTTGCCCTGTTAACTATCATCTATTAGAACTCTGTAATGACGCATGCACCATGCTTGACAGACGATGAGCCTGACAGGCCTCAGTAGAGAGTTGAGGAGATCTGATTCATGGAAAGAAGGGAAGAGGCGAGGTACAAGGTTGATGCTGCTGCGGAACTGAAGGTTGGTGCGACCACGATAAAGGTCAAAGCTGTCGAAATCAGCAAACGTGGGATGAGAATAGAATCTACGAATTTCATCAACCCGGGGACCAAGGTCGAGGCAGTACTCTTCCTCAAAGAACCGCAAAGGGTTTCCGGGGAAGTTAAATGGGTGCTTGCTGAACCAGGAGCTGCAGGGATGCTTTACAAAATCGGCATATCATGTGAAGCAGGGCAGCTGGTCACCGACGAAGAAGAAGTGGTAGAAGAAGTAGACGAAGAAGAGGCATAGAGCTCGCCAGAAAAGCATTATTAGAACCCATTCTCATCCCTCACTCCCCTTTCTTATGTCTTATCTTGAGTCGATGGGCTTTTTCTCGGGCAGTCTTGACCATGGATAGAGTCAAAAAATAGCCTGCCACACCTACGACCATCCCAGTCAGAATTCCCCCTACCGTCAAGGCGAGAAAAACACACTTGCCAGAATACCACAACGTTTGCCATGAAGGGTTTGAAGTAAATGAGGTCTTGAGTGGATGGCCGAGCAGCTTTGCGCCTACCATATAGTTGAATCCGTAAATTAACGGTGCTGTCAACGGGTTGGTAAGCCATACGGTTGTGGCAGCTGCCACTTTACTGATCCTGAAAAGGGCGGCAAGAGGAACGGCAATGAATGTCTGAATCCCCATCGTGGGGGTCATAGCCACAAAGAAGCCTAGCGCGGCCCCCCAGGCGATCTCCCTTGGGCTGCCGTGAAGACGGATGAAGCGATCATAAAAATACCGAAAAGACCTTCTGATACGGCCTTGGGAGGAATCTATCGAGTCTCGTTGCGTCCGGGTGGCATCATTCGGGTTTTGCAGGGAAGATTTCATTGAAACGATCACGATTGGGTTAGCTCTTCGTGGGCCCCTTTAGTTTGCAGTCCATAGTGTTCCGTGACCTTTGCCAGTATTCGGTTTTTGTGAAGACCCCAGGCACACACGGGTATGGTTTGTACCTTGTCCAGCTCGGGGTCGACATAGGCAAAAGCCGCTGCGCACCTTTCAAGTCGAGCGCTCTCACGGTTTGCGTCATCTTCGAAGGGCAACACGATAACGCGCAACACTGTGTGAAGCTGGGAGTGCGCCCTCATTACGTCTTTTGTTTTATGTCCAACACCTATCATGGTGACGATCTTGAGGGCTTTCGCTACAGCAGGAAACCCTCTGGCGCCCAAGACCCGGTCCAGCCTGACACCTCTGAAAAGGACGTTTCCCACATGGACAAACACGACAACATTGCTCATCGCTCTTTGCAGCCCCAACTTCTCCAACGTGGTGCCCAACCAACCGGTTGTAATAGGACCAAGTCTCCTGACGATTGTTTCCTCGGTTTGCCTGACATGTCTCGCCACGTCAAAGAGTGACTTCTTGAAGTAGTTTGAAAATGGAACGTACTCTTTTCCGTTTGACACGAGGAGCCCTACGCTTTCACAATTTGGATGCACTCCTGCAAAAGGTGTGCGCCGGAGTCTGAAGTACTCCGTAAAAAAGTCCACGTCGAGCACACCGGCCGGCAGAAACTCCATCGGTTCGTTGGGAAACGCCCTGTCTACAAACCCTTCCACATCCTCTATGGTAATACGTTTTGATTCGAGGTCTGCAAATCGGCCGGGTACCCATGTGGGTGCGATGGGGATGAAGTCTACGGCACTGATGAAATCTCGCCGATCATGCAGGAATTGAAAAAGGGTGTCCAACTCGTTTTCGTTCATTCCTTCGGCAACGACATACATGATCGTTATTTTGGTCTTGGCATATTTCCTAATATTCTCCAGCGCCTTCAGCTTTAGGGGAAGCGCTTTGCTCTTGTTCCTCAATCGTCTGTACGTTTCCAGCTCGGCACCGTCGTATGAGAAGAGGATCCTGACCCCTGTTGACAAAAGCTTCCTGCAATACTCCTCGTCTGCTAACCGGAGCCCATTTGTCACAACCCGCGGGCGAACGTCGTAGGACCATGCCAGATTAATGATATCGACAAGATCCTCTCGCACTGTCGGTTCACCACCAAACAACTGTACCGAGGGGCGTGGGTTCATCTGTCCGAAGTGACTGAATATCTTTTCGAAGTATTCCATTGGGGGTTCATAACGAAATCCCATGGCGGAAACGTTCGCAATGCAGATCGGACAGTTCAGGTTGCACCGATTCGTAATGTCAAGGAATATGGTTTGCGGCCGTTTAGGATGCTTGCAGGACAAACACTCGAAGGAACAACCCCTGTAATCATGGGGCCTGTCTAAGGAACGCTTCCTGAAGTACTGAGCAGCATCGGAGGAGATAAGGGTCTGTGTGTCGCCGCAGTCTTCGCAACACTTGACGAGATAGACCTGCTCTTCCCTCATGACGGTCCTCGCCGGGACTCGTTTATGACAGGAGTTGCAATCCCCGTAATTTTGTACTTCCATACAAATCCCTCTCGCTTGAGATCTCAATTCCCTGACGGGCTATTGCCCGAATCGCTGGACATTCCACAGCGCCTCTAACATCTCAAGCTCGTTTGACAGGACCTCATTGAACGACTTCCACCGAAGCGTTCCTGATAAGCGGACTGTAATCCCACGCAACATTGAAACGGATTGATATCTCATCTTTTACCTTAAGAACCATAAAGCGCGGAATCTTGATATTGAACTCTGTCAATCTTACCACGGTTTCTCCCTTAAACTCTATCACATCACCATCCAAGAAGATCTCCGGATAGAAAACGATTTCCTTTTCAACGCCATGCAGTTTCAGTGTTCCTGAAGCCTTGAATCGATTCCTTTGCGGAAGGAGGACGCTATCCTGTTCCCCTCTTAGGTCCTTGAGACTGAAACCAATTTCAGGATACTTCTCTGTTTCCAAATAAGTCCTTTTGATCTTTTCTGCAACCTGTCCATTAATCGTTTCAAGGCTGTCAGTGTAAATTGTCATGAAACCTTTTGAATTCCCGTTCACATTTGCAGGAATCGTCTGGAATTCCCCCTCGGTTGCCGACATACGAACGGTTAAGCACATGAACCAGACCACACAGGCAACGCACTCGAATTCACTCTTTTCAGGAACGATGTTGAGGACAACAGGCGCCTTGCCCATGCTGTCCCGACTGCCCGATTCGCCAGGATTCGTTGCATAAGTGAGGGACGAAACAGGAATGAAAATGACTGCGGCAGACAGGAAAAAAGGTAGAAAATATCTCCGAAGAAACCAATGGTCGGATTCTGCTATTTTGTGCACAATTCGAGAGAACTGGCCGGTGTTAAAGGGTAGTGGCGGCGTTCTCTTCCTGTTTCTCATGATGGTCAGTTTTTTCAGCATGACACAGTAAACATGTTATCGCTGCAGTAATGGCCACGACTGTTGCAGCCTTCCACTTCGTATTTCGCGTTTCATTTTGGACGTAAGACACGATCATATAATCGATCACCTCGGTATCGACCCCTTGTTCCTTTAGCTCGATGACTTGATCAGTCTTCAGAAGAACCGCTGTTTTGCTCTCTTTGAGTTTCTCGATGATGGCTTCCGGGGTCTCGCCCTCACGGGAAAGCCGGACAACATCTTCCGATGTCATCGGCACGGTCTTGCGACCCTTCAATATGGAACAACCTAACAAAGAAAAAACCAAGCACACAGCAAGCACAGAGCGCAGGTGATGATTCTTCATATGACCTCCTTAGGTTGGAAACACCCGGAACACTTGCGGACTGTGAAGCAACAACGTCCCTCAGGACACGGCTCACAGGGAAATAAACCCGTCAAACCATCCAACAGCGAACCGCGGAGAAGACAAGCCCGGCGGCTTCTACGCTTGAGCGGCGACCTTAACAAGTCGATTATGGAACGTCAATTGAAAACAAGTGTTCTGGCGGGTCTGATCGCTGGCCAATATTGCGCTTTCGGGCCGTATCGCCACAAGAATCGGAATCGAGGTACTCCAGCATAATCCCTTGACCCCGAAGGTGAGACAGACTATGCAGCAAGTCCTGAGGCCCTCGACTGAGCTCGGCCGAAGGCCAAATAATCTCGTTATAGAGCTTATGAATCAAACGACTTGGTGCTTCGATTCGCAAATCTAGCGCACCGATCTGTGCAGGGCCATGAACAAGAAGGTATTTAGCACCCTATTTCTGGCTGTTTTTTCCGTCACACTTGGCGTAGGCCTGGTCGTTCCCCTGCTCCCTGTATACGCGTATGAATTGGGGGCAAGCGGCTTGTATATTGGTCTTATCTTTGGCGCGTTTTCCCTTTCCAGAACCATTTTTCTCCCTTACTTCGGCCATCTATCAGACCTGAAGGGGAGAAAGCCTTTTCTCACAATTGGGCTTCTGGCCTATTTCCTGGTCTCCATAGCCTATGTCGCATCGAAAGATGTGAACTTTTTCATTCTGATCCGGTTCATTCAAGGGATTGCATCAGCCATGATCCTTCCGGTAGCCCAAGCCTATATCGGAGAAATCACACCCCGGAACAAAGAGGGTTTCATGATGGGCCTGTTCAATGTCTCCCTCTATGCCGGGCTGAGTGTCGGACCGATTGTGGGCGGTACGGTCAAAGACACCTTTGGCATCCACTCTGCCTTTCTGAGTATGGGACTCGTTTCACTGATTGGGTTCCTACTCTGTCTAATCTTTCTCCCGCCTCGCACTCAGGAAAGCTTCCTGAAACGGACCAAGCCTCCGCTTCGTTATAGAATCCTGATCAGAAACAAATTTGTCGCGGCCCTTTTCTTTTTTCGTTTTACTTATACCGCCTGCATCGGACTTGTGTGGGCCTTCCTGCCACTGTTTGCCCACACGCAATTCGGACTTTCGAGTTCGGCAATTGGCGTCCTGGTTATGCTGGGGGTACTCACGAGCGGTTTGCTGCAAACCCCAATGGGCGCAATAGCAGATCGATTTAACAAGAGGGCTCTCATAGCAACAGGGGGCCTTATGACGGCAGCGGCTGTCTTTTCCTTTGTTTACGTGCAGGGATTCTGGGGGCTCTTTGTAAGCAATGCCCTATTTGGGGTGGGGGGAGGGATTTCCGTGCCCGCTGTTATGAGTATGACCGTAATCATCGGTCGAAAAACAGACTCGATGGGTTCTGTCATGGCCCTCCTGACAATGGGACACAGTCTCGGGATGCTTATGGGTCCTGTTCTGGCAGGAATTATAACCGATGTCTTTCACCTCAGCCTTGCCTTTATGGGTGGAACAGTTCTGATGGTGATTGGGGTGGCGGTCGCTCTGTTGCTTACTTCAGGGTTTCAAACCTGGGCCGAGGAGGAAATGAACTGATGGTCTGTCGATCGAGCGTCCCCTTTATATATCTACTTGATTAGCGGTATGGGAGCCTTGCCCAAATCCACCGCCAAAAAAACGAAGCAACAACAATAATCGATACTATTGCAACGGGTTATCTCAGAGCGGGGCCGTCGAAATCTGCCACTTTGCCGAGTTAGTTGATAGGCTATTCTTTCCTTCGTTTTTTGCGGCTAACGCCTTGAAAACAGTATGGCCCTTCGGGTCTGCCGATTTCACCGGATCTTCTTTGTTGGTGGGCACTTGAAGTACCTTAGTACGTCGGCGCACCCACCGCCGCG
>JAQBAU010000148.1:0-5101 GCA_032126655.1 Desulfobacterales bacterium | reverse complement strand
GGGTGTGACAGCCTTCTGCCTCGGCCAGCTGGGATACAGTGACGCCCTGCTTGCTGGACTCGATCATCCGCAAGATTCGCCACTGCCTGGCTAACTGATCACCCCGCATGCAGCCCCTCCGCGTTGAGGTTTATCCGCCGTCTTTCTGCCGGGTTTGTCCGTTCTCTAGCGGGATTTCGTGGGTATGAACTCGTTCTAATTTCTAAGGATTTAGGTGATTTCCCTACCACACATTACTACTTATGTAAACCCAGTACACTGAGACAGTACCATGACATAACGACACATCCGGTCACACTTATAGAACATCCGCCGGGGGAAAACATCAACGGTCAAGTGTTTGTTTTTACAACACATAAAGACACTCAGATAGAGAGATACACCCCTCTCCCCACACCCGATCCATGTCTCACTACTGATTTTGCCCCCGTATTTTACCCGTCAAGAAATCGTATTTTCTTTTGATTGATTTCTGGCATTATAGAGGAAAGACTTCTCTGGTGGATATGTAATTGTGTCATTTCGAGGAGCGCAGCGACGAGAAATCTTATTGCGGAAGGGAAGTTAGAAGATTTCTCCCTGGCCCAGACCTGGATTACTATCCCGACAGCTTATACTATCAGTAAGCGCCAGGGCGGGCCCGTTGGTCGAAATGACAAGAAAAGGGGTTTTGGGTCGGCCGCAGCTTATCTGACTGGCCCGATATTCGCCTGCTTTCGTCGGGGGAAACATCTATGTCAAGGGATAGTTTCCGCTACAAGGTTGAGCGGCTCTTTGCGTTAGCCGACGTTGAAATCAACGGAAACCGCCCCTGGGACATGCAGGTCCACAATAGTGACCTCTATCCAAGAGTGCTGTCCGGGGGTTCGCTCGCTTTGGGAGAATCCTATGTCGAAGGGTGGTGGGATTGCCCCAAACTGGACGAATTCTTCTACAGAGTTTTCCGGGCTCAATTGGACACCAAGCTTAAATCCAGGACATGGATCCTCGATGCTCTAAGAGCCAAGTTGTTCAATCTGCAGAAGCCATCACGCGCCTACCACATTGGTCGCCACCATTATGATATCGGCAACAATCTTTATGCGTGCATGTTGGACGAACGCATGATTTACAGCTGTGCCTTTTGGAAAACCGCATCCACGCTTGATGAGGCCCAGGAGGCCAAGTTAGATATGGTGTGCCGCAAGTTGGATTTGCAGCCGGGAATGCGGGTTCTGGACATCGGCTGCGGCTGGGGCGGAACTGCCAGATTTGCAGCCGAGCGCTGCGGTGTCGAAGTTGTGGGCATCACCGTTTCCGAACAACAAGTCAGATGCGGAGAAGAATCTTGCCAAGGACTACCGGTGGACATCCATCTCCAGGACTACCGCAGCTTAGAAGGAAGCTTTGACCGCATTCTGTCCCTGGGCATGTTCGAACATGTCGGGTACAAAAACTATAAAACCTTCATGCGCAAAGTCAGGGAGCTCTTGAAGGATGACGGGCTCTTTTTACTGCAGACCATAGGGGAAACGAAATCTGTGACCAAGGCCGATCCCTGGATAGAACGTTACATCTTCCCGAATTCCATGCTGCCGTCCGCAAAGCAGATATCCGATGCTATCGAGGGGGTTTTTGTTCTTGAAGATTGGCACAGCTTTGGCGCCGATTATGACACGACCCTGATGCACTGGTTTCAAAACTTTGATGACGGCTGGGACACCCTGAAAGAAGACTATGATGAGGGATTCTACCGAATGTGGAAGTATTATCTGCTGTGCTGTGCCGGGTCTTTTCGTGCAAGGAGCAACCACTTATGGCAGTTAGTCCTTTCACCGAAAGGCGTTTCCGGGAGATACAGGACAAGACCGTTTGAAACCTTCACATATGCTTGAGGACAAAAACTGAACAACCCTCGTCTATAAGACGAGGGGTTCAACAATGGGATTGATTAAAATCAACAATTTTCCAAGCCGGACCTGCCGTGGACGTCATGCCGGACTCGATCCGGCATCCAGAATTCCTGCGCGCCCTATTCCCTGGATAGCACTAATGGTTGCGCCTGACGGCTTAAAAAGAGGTACTACGTCCCCGGCTTTCGCCGGAATGACAAGTCGCCTGGCGACAACCTGATTTTTGCTTCGCCTAAAGGCGAGGGGTTTCCACCATCCCCGAAAGAGACACTAACCTCTCACAAAAATAGCAGCTCATAGCTCATAGCTGACAGCAAGAACAGATCTCTCACAGAGCTCACCCTTCGACGGTTCGACCCCGCGACAAGCTTCCGCCTTCGCTAAAGCTACTGCGCGACAAGCAGGGCAGGCACGCTTCCGCCTTCGCATAAAGCTACGGCGGGAGAAGCGCCACAGGCAGGCTTCCTCCCTGGCTGAAAGTGACCCCCTACCTCATAACTATGACGGACAAGTGGGCACGCCTATTTTCATTCAGTAATCCTTCCGTTAACAAATCGTATTTCGATTCGAAAGATTTGTGGCATTGTGAAATAGGGTTCCGTTTGGCGGAATACATCGCCGACACTGTTCTCTAAGGTGCCAAATTGGCACCTTAGACTTGAGGTCGCACTTTGCGACTTCAAGTTGGAAGAGTACGAGAACTTGAAATCACAAATTGTGATCTCAAAAGGGCGAGTCACCGAATTCTATGCCCCATCCTCTAAGGTGGTCGCAAAATGCGACCACCTTTTAAGAGCTTACAACCTTGAGGTCACAGATTGTGACCTCAAGTCGAAGTGAAAACAGTTACCCCAATTCCCCCAACTGGTCACAGATTGTAACCGGTTCTTGAAGGACCGCAAGAATGAAAAAACAAGCCACAAAAGACAAGAAATCGTTGGTTCCTGTTGAGCAAATCGAAAAGGCAATCCTTTTGATCCGCGGACAAAAGGTCATATTGGATCGGGACTTGGCCGAACTCTATGGTGTGGAGACAAGGGTATTCAATCAAGCCGTCGGGAGAAACATCGAACGCTTCCCTGAAGACTTCATGTTCCCCTTAACCCGTGAGGAGATCGTGAGGATATCACAAATTGTGATATCCTCGAAAATCAAGTACTCAAAGCGGGTTCATGCCTTTACAGAACAAGGCGTTGCCATGCTGTCCAGCATTTTGCGAAGCAAACGCGCCGTGCAGGTTAACATCGAGATCATGCGCGCATTCGTCAAACTCCGGGAAATGGCAACTACGCAGAAAAAACCGATAGCGAAGCTGAACGAACTGGAGCGCAAATTCGAAAGCCACGACCAAAGCATCCAAGCCATTTTTGAGGCAATCCACCAACTCATGATCCCACCAGAAAGACCGCGCAAGGAGATTGGCTTCAAAGTAAAAGAAAAGCGCCCTGCCTACGGCAAGTCAAAGAAAACAAAGAAGAAAAAGTATTAGCCGCCCTTCGACTTAGCTCAGGGCAGGCAGATCGGTCTTCGCATGAAGCTTCCGCCTTCGCTAACGCTTCTGCGCGACAAGACGACACGGCAGACATACGCAGACGACTGAAGTCTTTCCCTGATTCTTCCCTCTCAGAAGAATCAGGGAAACAAACACTCCCTCTGTGTCCCCGTGGTAAGGACTTTACCCAAAACAGTCCGCCAGACTAACGGCGGGTAAACCTTGAGCTAAGATGGGTAAAAATGGGTGCAAGGGCAGCCCTGCCGCAGTTTTTGTATGAATATATACAAGAAGCTTGTATCTATATGTACAAATTCTCTTGACTGACCACCTGAAAGATTGTACTGTGCGTTATGGCCTCACCCAGCCCATACCGAATCACTGGCACCAGGGTACTGGAGACTCTCGACAATTGGGACCGGGTTATGGACTTCCGCGCACAACTGATTGCCTGTGGTGGAACAGCCCTGACCATGCTCAAACTCAAGGAATCTACGAAAGACGTTGACTTCGTCGTTCCCGTTGTCGCCGAATACGAGAGGTTGATGAAGTTTTTAAAGGCCATAGGTTACCAAGAAAAGCAAGGAGGTTGGGCACACCCGGACGACCCTCTGTTTCTCTACCAATTCTGGTATGGAAACCGGGTGTTTACTACGAACCTCCTCGATTCGCCGCTACAAGAAGGAAAGAACATTCTAATCAAAGAGTGGCGCCACATCTACCTGGGAGCGCTCAACCTGCTCGATTTGATCATCACGAAGGTTTTTCGGGGAACAAGCGTGGACTTGGACGACTGCATTGTGGCTTTTGAAACAGGGCAGGTTGATCCACAACAACTGCTCGCGAGGTATGTGGAAACTGCAAGTTACGACCCCAATCCACACGAAAAGATAGATAATCTCAGGGTGTTCGCTGATCGGATAGCCTCAATGGGGTTAGTCAACGCCGAATTTGTTGAGCAGGTGAGGTCAAGTCAATGAAAAGGGAAGATCTGATTGCCGCATTAGGGGATTTGGGTTACCCACTCGTTGTTCCGGAAGGGCCCAGGATCACCCGCCAGAGGATCATCGAGGTTCTGAGCACTTTGGGTGCTTCCAACGATTCCCGGCTGATTGAGGGGTTTCCTGTGATACTCGCAAACTGTGCTCACAGAGGCTTCAAGCTGGACTTCCATGCGTTTTTGTTCAGACATCCATTGAAGAGCCAAAAAAGGCAAAATCTGGAAAAGCTGTTTCTCATCAGCTCCCAATTGCTAAACGAAGAGGGGCTTGAACAACCAGATGGGCTCGATAACATGGCGGAATCTTTGAAGACAAAATATCCTGACCTGCTTTCGGATGAAACAGTGAGACTCAGCAGGGGGGTGTCCCTGTCAACGACACGTTTACGTAATACACTGCGCAGGTACGCGGGCAACCTCGAGAGTTTTGAGTCTGCCAGGGAAAGGGAAAAGCACAGACAGCAACAGTCGTTCTATCTGCACAAACACCTGAGCACCCTTTTTTCTCCGAAACAGAAGGAACTTGTCTTAAAAAAGCTTGGAGATGAACCATTGACCAAGACCGAACAAGAGTACTACTCGAGGGTCGTGAAGAAGAAGCTGGAAGCTTTAACCAACACTGAACTGAGAAAAATAGCTACAACGCTCAGTAAGAAGTGACAGACAGTGAAGGCAGGCGAGGCCAGATCGTTTGAGATCACAATTTGTGATCTCAAA
>JAQBAU010000147.1:0-30408 GCA_032126655.1 Desulfobacterales bacterium | reverse complement strand
GCTTGCTTAAGGTCAAACGACTCTCACTGTATGATTACAAGAAATAATCTCAAAAATAGCTGAACTCAAGATAATGCCATAGAATCTTTAACTCTACAGCAGACTCTCTGACTTTCGATAACTGCAATATATCTCCAGTCTAAGCTACCCCTGAAGGCGTTCAATATGGTAAGGATATCTTCATCAATGCAGGATGATCAGGCGGAGGACAGCTGCATTTACCATAAAAGGACTAGGTTCAGGCATTGAACGTTAGCGTAATACTAGCCCACCCCGATAACCAGAGCTTCAACCACGCAATCGCGACAACTGCTGTCCAGCAGCTGGAAGAGAACGGACACAGCGTCATGTATCATGACCTGTATGCTGAGCAATTTGACCCGCTCCTTCCATCATGGGAAATTCCCGCGGATGTTTCATTACCACCCGACATAGAAAAGCATTGCGACGAGATAAGGTTTGCTGACGGCATCATTATCATTCATCCGAACTGGTGGGGACAACCACCTGCGATTCTCAAGGGATGGGTTGATCGTGTTATGCGGCCGGGGGTTGCTTATAAGTTTGTCGAGGGAGACAAAGGAGAGGGAGTCCCCGTCGGACTCTTGAAGGCACGGGCAGCAATTGTATTCAATACGGCAAACACACCGCTGAAAAGAGAGCGCGAAGTCTTTGGGGACCCTCTGCAGCTTCTGTGGAAAAACTGCATCTTCGACCTCTGCGGTGTTCCCGTTTTTAATCGGGAGATTTTCACGGTTGTGGTTACCAGCACATATGAGGAGCGTCAGGGTTGGCTGAATGAGGTCGCACGAGTTGTGGGTCGCTATTTCCCCGCCGATCAAGTGAACCAGAAGACATGACGAACCTCAACGATCCTCATTAGAAGAGTTTTATTGGCTCAGACATTGGTGCGAGCGAGGGCGTATTTGCTGACCGTGTCTCCCTTGTTGACACCAAGATTCCTGGCGATGACAGGACACTTCGTCTTGAAGAGGCTTCGGGAGGTCTCTTTGTGACTATTGGTCTCTCCTTCGGTCGATAATGCGGTCGACCCTTGCCACGCCATCCGTGTAGAGGGGATTGTCTCCGAAAGAGGCTGCTTTCTCATAGAGGCTCTTTGCAGCCTTGAGGTTCTCGAGGTCACCCAGACTTTCATGGGCAACACCGAGATTATAGTATGCCGCGGCCGCGGTCGGTTCCTTGTCGATCGCATCGCTCCAGTACCGTACGGCATCTTCCCAGTCGCCCCGCGTGGCCAACACCACTCCGCGTCTGACTAATCGGTTGTGACCTTTGTCAAACTGGATGGTGCTAATGGCTTTGATCCGGGAAATCTTTGCTACCAGTTCCCTGGCCACGCTCGTTGAAAGCTCATCCAGGGAATCGGCAGTCGGTGGAGCCTCTGTCGGCTGGTATTCCAGATTACCGTCCGGCCTGGCGCCTCCAAACTTCTTGTTGCGCACTTCAGAAACTGTCCCAGAGGCCACCAACCCTCCGGTTCTGAGTTCAAATACCATGTAGTCAGTGTTGAGAGAGGCGTGCCGGATGACGTACGGGAGGGTTCGAATCACCGTGCGCGTGATTTCTACGTCAACCCATTCACCATCCAGATTCTTTTCTTTCTTGAAGTAACCCGTCCCTTCCTTCACTTCAGCCTGGTCAGTACCCCGAACATCGTCTACAACACTCGCCGCACGGCCTGCCACAACAAGGTCTGCGCCGATTTCCTGCGTGATGCCCAAGGATTTGGCATCTTCAACCATGCCATAGGTGACTTCATCCAAGACTGGATGCGCGGTCGTGTCCAAGACCTTAAAATAGAGCACCTCGTCGAACCTTTCGTAAACGTGACGCCGCACGGCCTCCCCTTCAGATCCGTCAAACTTGAGAAGGACCACATCACGCACACCTTCCCAATCGACCGTGGCGGGTCTGGTTTCATAGGTAACCGGTTTCGGAACGCAGCCACAAAACGTTATTGCAGCAAGAAATATGATGAGAAGGCGGTACAGAATCACTTCGGCGTGCCCCCTTCGAAGTAATAGCTCTTTTCATTTAGGGCGAGGAAGTATTGACCCGTTTCCGTGTCTTCCTGAATGTACGGAGCAATTTGGTAATAACTAGCCCGGGAGAAACGTGCCTTGAATTTCCCACCCCTTATCTTGCAGTAAGGCACGTGCCCAGGTCCAACTGACAGGGTTTCCGGGACCAAGTCCTCCTCGCTATGATCTATGAGAAGCAAAACAAAACGGTCTTCTTCTCCAGGAGAAGAACCAGACACAAGGTCTGTTCTCTGGACAACGTACGGCGTGTCCTCCACGTCCAACCGGCATATCTGATCCTTGAACTTGATGATGTACTCCCCGTTTTTATCCAGATCGAGAGACTGGTAGAAAAGCGCAAGGAGATCACGGTGAATAATGGGGGCTCCCTTGTGGAACCACTTTCCTTCCTTGTCTACGTAAATCATGCAAGGAGGGATATCCTTGTTGTCATGGACCATGTCTTCCGTGGCAGACATTTTACTATTTGCTTTCAAGGATCAGCGTGACCGGCCCGTCGTTTACCAGAGAAACGGCCATTTTGGCCTGAAACTGGCCGGTAGCCGCGGAGATTCCTTTTGATCTCACCTGATAAACAAAATAATCGTAAAGCCTTTCTGCCTTTTCCGGGGGAGCAGCCTCCACAAACGAAGGGCGCCGCCCTTTGCGGCAGTCACCGAGGAGGGTAAATTGTGACACAACCAACATCTCCCCGCCTGAGTCAACAAGGGAGCGGTTCATCTTGCCGTCTTCGTCTTCAAGGATTCTGAGATTTGCGACCTTGTCGGCTAAATAATCAGCGTCTTTCTCTTCATCAGACTTTGAAATGCCCAACAGGACGAGAAGCCCTCGACCAATTTCCCCTATGGTTTGATCGTCTATGTGGACCTTGCTTTCTGTTACGCGCTGAACGACTGCAATCACGAAAAACACCTTCCTCGTTTTGGGACTATACAACGGACCACGGACCACAATCAACGCACATTATGTCATTTCATGCCATTGCTGGAGGTTCGTGAAGTAGAGGCCCTTCCTCACTTGCGCCATGTCAATTCCGCTCGTTTTTGCCAGCATGTCCTGGTAGGCTGTCAACTGGGGCCGGTAGTATTCCACCTGCTCTTCTATAAATTCAGCCTCAGCCTGACCGGTTTTCGGTCGGGAGGTCTTGAAGTCGACGATCCACCAATGGTCGTCGTCTTGCCTAACAAAGTCGAGGATCCCCGTCTGGATCGTGCCCTCCCCCCCAACCGCTTCCAGGGCAAATTCACTTTGTCCGACCGGGCGCGAGCGGTCAAGCAGCCACTGGAAAAAGGACTCCTTCTGGCAGGCCTTCAACTCACCAGCAACCTCTTGAGCCATCCCTTTGGCAGCATCCAGGTTCACTCCCTCGGCAGCTATGGCTGCAGCGATCTTTTCCGCGTCGGGCAGGGTCCCTTCATGCCAAAACGTCTGGATGAGCCGGTGAGTAACGATTCCCCGAACAGCAGCGTGTTCCCCCGGTTCGGCATCACCCTTTCCAACATCTTTCTCCAAGGCTAAATCACCCACGAGTTCGGAGGGCGCTTCAGTGCGATAGGCAAGTGGCTGTGGCTCAAAGGGAATCGGGTCTGGTAAGGGCTTCAGCTGCTTACCCTTTCCTGGGGCCATTCCCGGACCCTGAGGGTTCAAAGAGGGAGAGACAATCTGTGCATCATCGTCGGCAATATGCTCGAGAATCCAAGCCAATGGTGTGTCTTTTCGCCAGGTTAGTTCATCCTTGGTGTGTCTTGCCAGGCCGCTCAAAAAGAGCACCTTTCTGGCTCGAGTCATCCCCACGTAGAGGAGTCGCTTGGCCTCACCTATACGTCGGCCATTTGTCAGACGCTTTAACAAAGGATATCCCGCATCGGGCTCTCCCAACCTCCGGTCAGGTCCCATAGCCATCAGAGGGAGGTGGGGTGGTTCTGAGGACCGTTCCAGCAGGTACGGGGGGTGTTGGCCGCCCGCAAGGGGTGACCAGTCAAGAAAGGGGAGGAAGACTGCATCAAACTCGAGGCCTTTTGCGGCGTGTACGGTCATCAAATCAACCGGAACTCCTGCTGCCTCTGGGGCCTCTGGGGCGTACAAGGTTTCGAGAGCCCGGTCAAGACGAAGAAGGGTCTCTTCAGGTATTCCGGCGTCGACAGATTCCAAAACTTCAAGGAATAACAAACAGTTGGCAACCCCTTCAGCACCGAAGCGGGAGGCTACGCCTTGGGGACCGTCAAGGGCCATCCACACGCTTCGGATGACTTCGGCCAGGGAATCTCTCCCAACCCGGCGCCGGCCCATACGCAGGGCATCGTGCACACGCCGCAACTCTGGATCATGTTCGGCAGCAACCCTGAACTTCTGGGACCAAACAGTGGGCGACATGTTGGCGATCTCCAGCAGTCGTGTGGAGTTGACCCACACCCAGGGAGACCGGATGAGTGACGCCCAAGCCAAATCATCGTGGGGCCTAGACAGGGCAGTAGCGATTTGATAGAGATGAACAACTTCGGGCTGCTCTGCAATCTTGAGGCCCTCTTTCACACGCACGGGAAGACCGACCTGACGCAGCGCATCCAGGTAAAAAGGCAGGCGGTTTCGGGCAAACAGAAGTATTCCAATATTGTCACCCGCCGTGTTCTCGGAGTAGTGGCGAACATTTTGAGCCAACCATCTGGCTTCTGATTCGGCCGGTGAAGGGACCATGCCGTCTTTGTAGAAGACATTCAGGGAAACAGGTGGGGAGTACGGGTCATTTGGCTCTTCGGGATACGCTGTTGAAGGCTGGAAGGGAACTTCATCAAAGGCGGCCTTAGGATCAGCCATGACCGTCTGACTGAACACCCGGTTTATCCAAGCAACAAGGGGAGCCTTGGAACGGAAGTTTGATTTAAGCTGGATGTTCTTGATCGGCAGCAAGCCCTGGCCGGAAACTGGTATCCCCTTCTTAGCTTCCAGGAAGAGCCGCACTTCGGCCTTTCGGAAGGCATAAACCGATTGTTTGGGGTCTCCTACCAAAAATACAGTCCGCCCGTCGCCGGGAGTCCATCCAGCACACAGGCGTTGAATGAGAGTCCATTGGCTGCGATTGGTGTCTTGGAATTCGTCTACGAGGATTTGCTGAACACGGTAATCCAGAAAAAGCTGGAGGTCACTTGGTGTGTCTTCTCCCAGCGTTCTCAGAGCAGATTGTTCTAACCCAACGAAATCAAGAAGGTGCCTGTGACGACAAATTCTTTCGTAGGTGGTGATTCCCTGGGCTACCAGTATGATCAAATCGGCCAAGGCACCAACATCCATGAGAACCGCATCGGGCCCAGGGAGATCTTGCAGGCCGGAAAGCAGGCGGGTTACGACCGGTGAAAGGCCTGTCACAAGTTCCCCGTATGGCCCCTTTGTAAACCCTTTGTAGAAACCACCCATGGCGGGACCCGTCAGTTGCCTGGGCCTTCCATTCTTGGTGGTCAGGACTTCGGCCATCGCCTTCCAAGTGTTGAGGTCCTTCCACGTTGTTGCCGGGAGATCCGCAGGGAGGTCATTCACGTTCTGGGCGCCCGTTTCTTTGAGGTGATGCCAGAACCCTTCCCAGTTTTGATAGAGTGGCGTACCGGCAAATGCCTCAGCCGTTTCCTTGAGAAACCCTTCAACAACACCTGCCATGCGGTGTGCCAGGGCTTTCTCGAGATCGTCCAGGTTGGGGTGAAGCCTAAGGGCTTGAACTATATCGAAAAAGAGATCTCTTTTCCTTACAAGGTCCTTTATCTCGTTCACGAGGGCAGGTAGGCGATTGTTTAAACGCAGCAGACGGTTTTCAAACGCTTTGCGCTCAAGGGCTCCCTCGGGCATGGAGACAAGATCGTGGACCATCCGGCGAACAGACTCATCCAGGATGGGGTCCTGTTCTTCCTCATCCAGGACCAGACTTCCCGGCTGTACCCCGGCTTCGAGGGGTGCTCGCTTCACCAGGGTGTAGCAGAACCCATGAAATGTCATTACCCTGAGACCTTCCGGGGAGAGCAAAAGGAACCGGTGGGCCTCGTGGTGTGTGAGCGCCTCCCTGGCACTTTCAAACAAGGTCGCCTCAAGGTCGTCGGCAGGCTGCAGTCCGGAGTCAGCCTTCTGAAGAAGGGACACTATCCGAGTCTTCATCTCTCCAGCAGCCTTGTTTGTGAAAGTAAGTGCCAGGATCTCATGAGGGTGTGAGACACAACTCAAGAGTTTAATGAATCGAGCGACAAGAAGCATGGTTTTTCCAGATCCGGCCGGAGCCTCCACGTGGTGGCTTTGAGTCACGTCCAGGGCAAGCTCTCTGGCCCGATGGTCAGGGGGGAGGGGTGCAGGATGCACCACGGTCTTTCTATTTGACACGGTCTATGCTTCCTCTACGCAAAACATATCGATCGTTGGTGAAAACGGTTAGACATGACGGGTCAACCGGTGTGAAGACTACTTCAGAGAAAACAGCTCCTTTTCTACTTCTTCGGGGTCGGAAGCGTTGTATAGAATGATATTCTTCAGGTGCATGAAGCTGTCCAGGTCCATAGAATCGAACCCAATTGCCAACCCCGTTTCCTCCTGGCGCGTGATAAGGCCCTTGATGGTAAGGGCCAGCTTTGTGGAGGAGCCTGTGAGTAGAATCTCGAGGTCACACGGCGTACCCTCGGGGATCTTTTCTTGGGTTCTGACAAAGACCCCTTTTATGCTTATTGCTTCTGAATCCGCCTCTGCCTTGATTTCTGACTCCTCTGTCCTTATGATGACATGAGTCTCAAAATGAACCCGCGTCTTCTGTCTTTTCTCATCTCCCATTTCCGCGATCCTCCTCGTGTTGCGGTTTCTGTTCCCTATGAAAGGCGTCTCTTTGTCAGGAAGTTGTTTCCCGGGACCCCATTCTGCCACACAGGGGTCTGTATGGGCAATATCGGCATGCTTTCTCCTCCCCGGCACCATTTGAACCGTGACCCGGTTCGGCCCCAAACTGACCCGAGACCAACTTAGACCCTATCCTGGCTACAGCTTCCTTCCAGCTCCGTAATACTATATCCAGGTCTTCCTCTTCTTTCATGAACTCGCTAAGAACAACCGAAGAAGCGGCCTTCAGGCGTATGTAACCACCCGATATATGAGCCTTATCTTCTCTTCCCCCTGAGATTTCAGGAATTCGGCCCTCTTTCGCAGCGTGAACGTAGGCGGGGATCTGAGGATCGATGAGATGTTCCAAAACATCCTTCCGCGTTGGGATTCCCCCGCTCTTGTAGTCCCACAGCGCATAGCCGCCGTCTGCATGACAGTCAATTCGATCAATCCTGCCGGCAACCGAAAAAGGCCAGTCCGGGTGTGACAACCCCTCGAAGGAGGCTTCCTCACACAACCAACGCCAACCTTCATCCAGACGTTGTCCCTCCAGACGTAACCACGCTGTGAGCAGACCTTGTGTGCCCTCCTCGCTGCCTACCCACCTTGAGCGCTCCATGGCCCTGGAGTGTTGATCCACACCGCTCTTTTGTGTGTGGAGAGTCTCGCCGGCCGCTGACAACAATACTTCATCCGAGCAGACCTCCAGAAGTGTTTCCATGGCAGCCCAGTCCCTTTCTCCTGCCAGTTCCTGATCACGACACCTCCGGGTGAAAAGGGCTAACACCCGGTGGAGAAGGTTTCCGCGTTCCAGTGGGGAAATCCCCATGATCAGTTCATCCAGGGGAAGAAGTCCCAGAATCCTCTCCGCAAAGAAACGGAAAGGACAGAGGAAAGCAATGGCGAGGGCGGAGACAGAGACCGTTTTGGGGAGAGTGTGGCCATCAACAGGGGAATCAACAGGCGGGAAGTCTGTGGGGTGTGCCAGGCCCTTGTTGGCCTGTTGCAGCCATGCGGCCCTGGCCGAAACCCCGTCCGGGGCATTCCATATGTCCACCGTCGGATGTGCTTCCTCACCGGAGGCGTGCGTCCAGAACGGAGACGGGGCCAGAGGTTCAGCTGATTCCTCCTCAGGCCGAATCAGTGTGACATCGGGTGCGCACGCAAGCAGGTGATGGAAGGTCCGTTGGGCGAAATGATACTGACTTTCCGTTGTTGCTCCGAGCACTGATTGACGTTCCTGTGGATCCAAAAGAGGGAGCGGACGAACAGGCTTGGGAAGACTCCCGGCTGCAAGGCCGAGGACGTAAAGCTTGTCAAAGTCAAGCCCTCTTGATTCTATGATCCCCAGAACCTGTATACCTGCTTCCTCGTTCCCGCTGACATGGACCATCTTCTCGGAGAGAAAGTGGTTCAGGAGGCCCATGAAGTCTGCCAGGCTCAACCGTGTTTCCCTAAGGTCTTCCCGGATACGGTGGAACAAAGTCCTCAAGTGATTCCAAGCTCCGGTGTCGGCCTCGTCTGCAATAACAGGGAAGCCGAACACATCCCAGAATGATTCCATGGTCTCAACCCACTGGGCACCTGTACGACTCGCCTCCCGCGCAAAGCTGTTCAAACCTTCCCCAAGCGTGGGGGATCCTCCATTCAGGAGAGAAAAGAGCTCAGGGGATTGGCCCGAAACCACGCCAAGGAGAGAGTGCAGGTCTGCATCAGTGCCGTGTCTACGCCAGAGCTGATCTACCCGGGCAACATGGTCTCTGTGTGTTGACCATCGGCCGTAATAAGTTGAAAGAACCAGGGAAAGCAAGACGGTGCGAGGTTGACCTTCTACCCAGAACCGTAGAGGAAGAAGTCCGGATTGAACCAGGGACCGCTCCAACAAGGATGTCCCCACGGCAATGTTGTATGCAGACCAGGACTCACCTAAGGAGTCGCCCATGATCTCACAAAATGAGTCTCCGATATGCGGTACGTAGACTTCCGCATCTGGCACGACCACGCCGATGCGGTTCAGGGGAATCGTCCGGGCATCCACGACCAATTGTCCCGTTAACCAATCCACTTCCTGTTTTCGGTTTGGCATGGTGATGCGCTTTGTCTTCTCCGGACTTCCTGCTGGAAGATCAACCCTACTCAGTCGACATGCGCTGCCCATACTGTCAAACAGCGCTCCTTCAATAGGGGCTGGAGTTTCAAAAGCGGCCAGTACTACGGTTTCAGGCAGGGATACGAGGTCTTCTTGGACAGCTTGAGCCAAGTGCACAGGCAATAATGCGGGGTGGAAGCCTTTCAGATCCCGGGCCAGGGTTTCAAAGGTTTTCATGATCTCACCGCGCCAGACAACGAGCGGGCTGGCGGACGAGGGTGGGCCTTCCGTTGGCAGACCATGGCGGACCAAGACCGTGTAAGTCTCATCTAGTGCCTGAAATAACTTGGAATCCGGCAGAAATGGTTCAGGTGGTGACACGCGGCTGCATGCCTCCTTCCACAGTGCAAGACAGCTGACCAGCGAAAGCGGATGCGTTGAGGGCCACGTCATGTCCCAGGCTTTCCGAATCCAGGCATTGAGGCTAAAGACCTGCGGTGAAGCCCAACCCGTCTTGCCGACAGTCATTTGTGATTCTCTGTAACGATGCTTGAGGTGACGGGCGAGGCGACCGCCTGAGGTGAGGATCAAGCTACCGGGCTGGCATGCAGAAAGGAGCGCTGTCTGGAAGCTTTTGTTATCTTGGTAGAGCATCTTTAACTGTGCCGAAACTATTGAAGATAGGCGTGGGATTTCTTGACAAATCGCCTTGTGTTACATTACAGTCCGCGGCGAACAAAAAACCAAGTGCTCTTCTTCACCACGGAGGCAGAGAGCGACCAGATACCGGAGTACTGGGAACCGGAGTACCGGAATATTGCCCCATTGAATTGCTCGTTTGCACGTTTCATTACTCCAGTACTCCGTTTCTCGTTGTTTCTGTGGTGAGGCTAGTCAATACAACAACTGATCACTGAGGACAAAAGATAACTATGGCTAATTTTCTGATCACAGGCGGCGCCGGGTTCATCGGTTCGAACATTGCAAAGGTTCTTCTTAACCGAGGGGATACCGTGCGCGTCTTGGACAATCTTTCTACCGGGAAGCGGGAAAATCTTAATTTTGTCGATGTCGCTCCTGGCCTTGTCAATAACCTCGAAACTGTGGAGGGTGACATCACTGACCTTGATACCTGTCGTCGGGCAGTAGCCGGTGTGGAATATGTCCTTCATCAGGCGGCCATCCCTTCGGTCCCTAGGTCTATTGCCCAGCCACGTGAGTCAAATCAGGCCAATGTAGATGGAACCCTTAATTTGCTATTGGCAGCGCGAGACGCAGGCGTGAAGCGGCTTGTCTTTGCATCTTCGTCTGCTGTGTATGGTGACTCTCCGGGATTCCCAAGGAAAGAAACGATCATTCCCCGTCCTCTTTCGCCATACGCCGTTCAGAAGCTGACCGCTGAGCACTACCTGCGCATTTTCCATGACCTTTATGGCCTTGAGACTATATCTCTGCGATATTTCAATGTATTTGGGCCACACCAGGATCCTAATTCAGAATATGCGGCTGTGGTTCCACGCTTTATCAAAGCTTTTCTGACCGGGACGTCGCCAACCGTATACGGGGACGGTGAACAATCCCGCGATTTCACCTATGTAGACAATGTCGTCTATGGAAATTTGCTCGCAGTTGAGGCCAAAGATGCCCCCGGCAAGGTCATTAACCTCGCGTGTGGCGGCCAACTCACCCTCAACCAACTGCTCGTCCACTTGAGACAAATTACAGGATCAGATGCAGAAGCCGTGTACACTGATCCCAGGCCAGGCGACGTGCGTCACTCCTGGGCTGATATTTCGGTCTCGGAGCAAGTTCTAGATTACAAAACCCAAGTTGCCCTTGAGGAGGGTCTGGGCAAGACGGTGGATTACTTTGGGACTTTGTTTGGGTTGTAGAAAAAGTACCAAAGGGTTCATGCAGTGTCAAAAGAAAAGGATGGCTTTGATATCGGAACGACTGTCCAAAGCCGACGGTGACCAGAAATGATAAAGACTTTCCAATATCCTTCAGCGGCCGCGCAGAAGCGGCTGGATGCCATTGTGAAACGGGGTCTTGCCTTCAAGGCAAAGGACACCCAAGCAGTAAAAAAGATTCTTGCAGATGTTTACAGGAACAAAGACAAGGCCCTGATTCGCTACATTAACCGGTTCGATGCTCCCAAACTTACCGTCAAATCGCTGAAAGTCACAAAGAAGGAAATAGATCAGGCCGAGCGCCGTGTAGACAAAGGATTTGTGAGGAGCCTCAACAAGGCTGCAAGGCAGATCGAGGCATTTCACAAACACCAGGTTGAGAAGTCCTGGTCTGTGAGGAGTGCGGACGGCACCATGCTGGGACAACTCGTTCGGCCGGTCAGCGTTGCAGGTGTGTATGTGCCCGGAGGACGTGGGGGCGAGACCCCACTTGTATCGTCAGTTCTCATGGGGTGCATTCCTGCCAAGGTTGCAGGCGTGAAGAACATCTGCATCACCACACCTCCGACAAAGAGCGGCAAGGTAAACCCGTATGTGCTTGCAGCAGCCAGGAAGGCGGGGGTTGACACCATTTTCAAGGCGGGAAGTGCTTGGGGAATTGCGGCCTTGGCTTACGGCACGGAGACGGTTCCCAAGGCAGACGTTATTGTGGGGCCGGGGAATGTCTTTGTGACGCTTGCCAAGAAGATGGTGGCCGGTACTGTGGGGGTTGACATGGTTGCGGGCCCGAGTGAGATTCTTGTCATTGCTGACCAAAAGGCAAACCCGGACTATATTGCCGCGGATCTGTTATCCCAGGCGGAACACGACCCAATGGCATCTGCCATTCTGGTGACAACATCCGCTGAGTTGGCCCAGGGGGTAGTTATGGCAATCAAGGGTCAGTTGATGGAGCTTCCGCGAAAGAAGATTGCCGAGGCGGCGCTCAAGGCTTACGGCGCTGTGATGGTCGTGCCAAGTCTTGCCGCCTGTTTTGACCTGGCCAACCAAATTGCACCTGAGCATTTGGAGCTCCAGGTTGAGAGACCGGAACGATATCTTGGCCGTATTCAGAATGCCGGGGCCGTCTTTCTCGGGCCTTACACGCCCGAACCTGTCGGCGACTACATAGCCGGACCAAACCATGTGCTTCCCACAGCCGGAACCGCGAGGTTTGCCTCAGCGCTGTCTGTGGATCATTTTGTGAAGAAGACCAACGTGATTCATTACAGCAAAAAAGCGCTGAAGAGAGATGCTCCGGACATTATCAGACTGGCAGAGATTGAAGGCCTGACAGCGCATGCCAGGGCCGTGAGTGTGAGGAAGAACTGAGATTCGGGATGTCCCCCGGTTCCATGCTGAGGGAGCAAGAATGGTAGGGGAGACATCCCGATTTAGATTAGCTACATCTCATCATGAGGGGGACGGGGACCTCCTTGGCGTTCCATCCTCCTCTGCATCCTTGAGCTGCGACGTTCCCGCCCCTCTTCCTTAAGGATCTGGTAGCGTTCCTGGCCCAGGATCTTTCTGACCTCTACCAGGAAGCTGAAACGCTCCCTGGCAAGCTCCGTCCTATCCTTTTCCAGCTTCGTGAATTGCTGCATGACAGCAGCCTCATCCAACGTCTTCTTATCGAGAAGACTCCCGAGCCCGAACCGTTCTGTCTCCACATTGCTCTTCAGCTTAATCAGTTTCAGGTGGCTCTTGTCGAAAGCCTCCTTTAGCTTAGCCTTTTCGGCATCGGTCAGATTGAGCTTCTTGACCATCTTCGGGCTTTCCCACCACTTACCCATAGGCAAATCACTTCCCGCATGCATGCCTTTTTCCCCATGCATGCCCTTTTCCACCTGCATGTCTTCTGCCATAACCATGGTAGGAGTCATCACCAAGATCAGCAGCACCATTCCGGTAAGTACCTTGTTCTTCAACATAGCGACACACCTCTCTTTCTATAATTATCGGTTAGGGGTTGGTCTTCGACCGAGGGACCCACGGGTTCCATGAGTTCCTCATCGAAATCTGCACTCGGTTCTGCGGAGATATCCAGGTACACGGCAGGCAAGGCATTGTCCACCAGCATGGCGATCTCCGTCATGAATTGCTCTGCTTCCTGAATTTCTGTGGCCATCATGTTCCCGTTTTCTCCGGACGGACCCGGAGGTACGGGCGTCCGCCAAAAAACGGCCAGGACCAATGCAGCGGCCACTGCTGCGCCGGCGTATGTTTGCCAGCCCCAAGACCACCTGGTAGTACTGCGCGGTTCCTTCACGGGCAAAGAGATTGAGTGTGCTGGCAAAGGGGCAAAACGTTCGGCCATCTGACCTAACCGGGACAGATTCTTGGCGGTTTGCGCCTTATTGGCGCGGCAAACCGGACATGTGGAAAGATGTTCCCGCAAAGGCAAAGGCAGTTCAGCCTCGTCCACCACGGCCCAGACGAGCTGATCGTCATCCAGATGAAGCTCGTTACTTGTGCTCATGCTACACCCTCCTGTAATAACTGATGTATCGAGTGCTCCGCCTTGAATTTGCCGATAGATCGATACAAATGGGTCTTGACGGTGCTTTCACTCTTTGCCAGAGCCTGGGAGATTTCCTTGATACTGAGATGATCCACGAATCTTAACAAGAATACTTCCCTTTCCATGCGTGACAGCTTGTTCAGAAACAGTTCGATCTGTTTCCAGAAATCTTGTGCCATAAGATTATCAAGGGCCTCAGGTTGATCGCTGGCTCCTGCAGGTGTTTTGGCAGTTTCGCGAGTGTCCCCGAATGCACTGAACAAATTGCGAAACCTTTTCTTTCGGTTAAAATCCCGGATTCGATTCAACGCTATCTGAAAAAGCCAGCTTCGGAAGCGGTCAACCTCCTTGAGACTGGATATCTTCTTGTAAGCCTGCAAGAAAACCTCTTGCGTCAGGTCTTCCGCGTCCATGGAGGAGCGGGTACGATAGTAAGCCATGCGGAAAATATCTTTCTGGAAGTGACCCATAAGTTGCTCAAAGGCTGCTCTGCCCCCGGCCTGCGCCTCCTCCACCAGGGACGTTAGTTTAGGTCCTCCGGTCGGTGCCGGGGCATGGTCTTTTTCTTGATCTGTTTGGGACATAGGCTGCAATTATTACCTGCTCCGAGTTCACCTGTCTATAGTTCACTGCGGCAATCCTGGCCAACTGGATCCCCCTTTTAGACGCTTTTTCCCTAATAGGACGACTGACACCCTCCATTTGTCTACAAGCGTGTGGAAAAAACCGAATCAGTCGGGGCCCATGCTTATCCCTTGATTGAATCAATCGAGCGGAGTAGAATTGCGCGTACGCGGGAAGAAGAGGGCCGGTTAATGAACAGGGAGATTACCCAAATCTAGAATAGTTGAGAGGAATGATGGACAGAATCATTTTCGGTCAATACACGGTTCAAGATCTGTTGATTGGGGCTGGATTTGTAGTTGGCGTTTTGGTCCTGTTGGTGATTCTGAAGCAGATTTTCGGAAGGAAGAAAGAGAGCAGACACATTCAGACGGTCGAGTGCGGGGGATGTGGCTGGCAGGGACGGGTGAGCAGGTATGCAGGCCGGTGTCCGGTGTGTAATTCGCCTTTGGGTGAACAAAAGACAGACTCTGGGCGGTAACCTGTTATTGGGAAACAGGCGGTATTCATAATGCACGTCCGGGGAAGACTGAAACTCTGGCTTGTTCATTTTGGTCACGCACTGGGGGGGGACAGGGAGAGAAGATATCTGCCCATCACAGAATCGGACTATCCCATAAAGAATAAGAGGTACATTGCATTTGAAAACAGGGTCGGATGGGTTTTTCCAGGCTTTGTCGAACCCAACCAACTGACATTCCTAAGAATCATTATCTGCACCATCTTGGTCTTCCTGGCTTCTGAACTCTCCTATCTTTCTCTTCTTATCATGACGACCATCGGCGGGTTGTCGGATTTTCTTGACGGTGCTCTGGCAAGAGCCCAGGGAAAAAAGACAAAACTCGGCGTGATGCTCGATCCACTGGCGGACAAGCTGTTAGTCTTTGCTGTACTCTACATCTTGACCATTAGAGGGGACATCCAGCCCGCATACATTCTCTGTATGGCTCTTTGCGAAATGCATGTGTTGCTTATACCCGTCTTGTCATACGGGTATCAGTGGAAGAAAGATGGTGAATGCTGGTCCTCGCCAGATGCCAAGGACCGCGTTCAACCCGTATCATTCGGCAGGGTGAAGCTGCATTTCTATGTTTACGCTGTTCTGCTGATCATTATCGGTCGAATGATCGGTTTTAGCGGCTTGGTCAAGTTGGGGGGCTGGTTTCTGGTCATGGGAATAAGTGCTGCAGTCATTGCCTTTTCCCAATACGTGTGTCGTTGGATAAAGAATCCCTATTGACAGCTCTGTAAAGCGTCCAATTTCTGCATTGCACTGGAGTAATGGAGTGATGTCAATTTTTTCCAATACCCCATTACTCCGAAAGGCTGATGCTTGATGTCGCGTCGGGCTTTGTTTTTCAAATATAGACGACACTGTGGACCGTTGGCCCGTCTTATTTATTTCTTGACGGGGGGCAGAGGCACGAATAAGGTCTGTGCATCGCGGGAAACGAGGGCGTGGTGTCCGTACAAACCTCGGAATTGCGGCGGTTTTTCAAGACCCGAAGAATAATGACTAAACAAAGGTAAGGAACGAAGACAATGCTCGTGGTAATGAGTCACCGGGCAACTCCTGAAGAGGTTGATGCCGTAGTATCCGCCATCGAAGCGAAAGGGTACACGGCGCGCCCTATCCCGGGGGGAGAGAGAGTGGCTATTGGCATACTGCACAATAAAGGAGCGGTGGAGGCTTCTCATTTCCTAGGATTGCCCGGTGTAAGCGACGTCATACCTGTCACCCGCCCCTACAAGTTGGTAAGTCGTGAATTCCAGTCTGAAGACACGGTTATCCAACTGGGTGACGCTTCGGTCGGCCATGGATACCTGACCCTCATTGCAGGTCCCTGCGCGGTTGAGAGCGAGGAGCAATGTTTAACCATTGCAAGGGGAGTAAAGACCGCAGGTGCGCAGCTCTTCAGGGGAGGGGCTTTCAAACCCCGAACCTCTCCATATTCCTTTCAAGGTCTGGGCGAAGAAGGGCTCAGAATCCTGGCGCGTGTTCGGGAAGACACGGGGATGCCTGTCGTTACTGAGGCCCTGGATACCGACAACTTTAGTTTGGTGGAAGAGTATGCTGACGTGATTCAGATCGGTGCACGGAACATGCAGAACTTCAGCCTCCTTCGGCGGGCAGGTCGATCACACAAGCCGGTCATTGTGAAGCGGGGGCTGGCGGCCACGATTGAAGAATGGCTGATGGCGGCGGAGTACATCATGGAGGGGGGAAACACGCAAGTGATCTTGTGCGAAAGAGGTGTTCGCACGTTTGCCCATCACAGCAGGAACACGCTTGACCTCTCCGCTGTTGCTGCCGTGTGCAAAGAAAGTCACCTTCCCGTCATCGTGGATCCCAGTCATGCGGCCGGGCGTCGCGACCAGGTGATTCCCCTGAGCCGGGCAGCTGTTGCCGTGGGTTCTCATGGGTTGATGGTAGAGGTGCACCATAAACCGGAAGAAGCTCTAAGCGATGGGGCTCAGTCTCTTTATCCGGAACAGTTCGAGGTTCTTTGCCGGGAGGTCCGGGCCATTTTTGATGTCTTCCAACTTGCCGATTCGGCGTGAATGAACAACATACAAAACCCAACCTGTTCACAGAGGAGAGATGAATGAGGAAGTTTTTTGTTACGGTCATAGTCTTGATATGTCTTGCTGGGGCCCTGTTTGCAGGATCTACCTATTGGTTTGGCATGCGGGCAGAGCAGCAATACCTTAACACAATTCAGCGGGCTTCGCAGGCTGGATATATCCAGCTCACGAACGAAAGCTACAATCGCGGCTTTTTTCGGTCCGAGGCACGCACAGCGGTCGCAATTCCGGACATTGCGAATCTTACCCTGGTTCACGTCGTCAGGCACGGTCCCTTGCCGCTTTGCACATCACCTGAAGGGAAATGCCAATTAAAGCCGCTGCTGGCAATCATCGAAACCTCTATCGAGCTGAACCCTGAAACGCGAGTTGAGCTGAAGGAGGTGTTTGATGAATTTCCTGAGATTGTCTCACTGAAGAGCTACACGTCGTTGTCTCTATCCGGAGATGGTGTGACCCAGTTAAGCATCCCTCCCGTGCAAAAGGCGGTTGGCAAGGAGAAAGTCGCCGTCATTTGGGAAGGCCTCACCGGCAAAGTAACGTTCACCGGTGACCTTAAGGAATTCAAGGGTGTTCTCAACGCCCCCGGGCTTGAAGCGGTCGGAGATGATGGTGATATAAGAATGACGAATTTGCAGTCGGCCTTTGACATCAGGGAGGACATCCATGGGCTCTTTTTTGGGAATGCCACTTTCGACCTGGACCTCCTTGAAGTCGGAGAGAAAGAGGGTCAGGAGGAGACTCGTTTTTCCATGAAAGGCCTCAAGATGAGGACCAAAAGTGAAGGTGCGACCGACACCGTGAATTACACCATGGCCATGCAGGTCGATAAGATGGTGGCTGATGGCACGTCATATGGTCCGGGGAGTTTCCAAATGGAGCTTCGCAAACTTGACGCGGCCGCACTGGCCAAGCTCCAAAAGGAGATCGGGGAATTGCAAGCCGAGTTCCCGGGGCGTTCGCCGAAAGAGATTAATCAAATGATGCTTGCCCAGTATGCCGAAGCATTACCTGAACTCATGAAGACATCGCCTGAGATTGAGATTACCCAGGTTAAGTTGACGACCGATGAGGGAGACTTCCTCGGAAAGGCAAAAATCGCGGTTGACGGGAGCAATGCTGCGGCCCTCACGAATCCATTGTTTCTTTTGTCCGCTGTAACGGCGCATGCAGAATTGACCGTCGCAGACCGACTTCTGAAGACGATCCTTCAAGCGGACTTCGAGAAAGATGTCATTGAGGCGGCGAAACAGACAGGAGAAGTAGAGCTTAGCGAGGAAGAAGTCAAGGCTCTTGCTGCATCCAAGAGTGAAACGCGCCTGGCCGAGCTGGTTGAGAAGAACATTCTCGTGTACGAAGATGGAAATTTCAAAGCGAGCGCTGATTACCAGGCCGGGGCGGTGACACTGAACGGCCGTCCTGTTACACTGCAGGATATGCAGGGCTTAAACTGATGCGTAGAAGCCGTCCAGAACCCCATCTATCGGCCGATTGTCCCGCCTCCGGCGGGATTGAGGACCTGTTGTTTTGCTGTGCAAAACATAAACCCAAGCGCCTAATGGCGCCCCTAAGTACTTGCGTCGCTCTGTACTTAGGACCATCCCGCTAACGGCGGTCTGGCGGTTTAGGCAAAATGCTCACATACTACCGTGTATGCTGCGCCCTTTCATAGGTCCTCGCCTTGCCCTCGGCCGCGATCTGAGGCTCTGAAACGGCTTCTATTGAATGTGCGAGAGTAGGAAAGTTTGTCATGAAAACGTGTCAGGAATGATTGTTGAGGTTCTTTAGCTGGTCGAAGTTTCAGTTGGGGAGGGTTCAGAATGGTTGAGCAACTGACTGCAGAGGGTTTCAAGCAGAAGATTTTCGATTTTGAAAATCATAGTGCGTGGAGTTATGCGGGAGATCTTCCCTGCGTCATTGACTTCTACGCGGATTGGTGTGGTCCCTGCAGGATGGTCGCGCCAATCATGGATGAACTGGCGCATGAATACGAAGGAAGAATTGAGTTTTATAAAATAGATACGCAAGTTGAACAGGATCTTGCCGCCAGGTTCGGAGTCCAAAGCATACCATCCATCCTTTTCGTTCCAACCGAAGGCCCGCCCCAAATGGTAGTGGGGGCCCTTCCAAAGGAGAGCATGGAAAAGGCGATTGCCGATGTCCTAAAAGTAGAATAGCTTTGCATGGAGTCATTCTGCCGTCAATTTAACGGGGTGGGACCGACAGAGGAGTCCCAACAATACCGTAGTTATTCCTTGACTGTATCCCCAGACAAGAATAAACTCGGACAATAGTAAGCATTCTCGAGTTTTGGCTCCAGACATCCTCATCACACACCAGAACGCGGGGACCATCAGCAAAGGGCTCTTTTCTATGACCGGGACTATAGAATGTCCCCCCCCACCGGCACAATAGGGGAGAGGTTCATGTACCGCGAAAACTTCATCAGCGCCCTCCGGACAGAATTGTTGCAGATGGTAGCGGACCACTTGACTCCCGTTAGCTTACGCTACGGATACAGCGAGGTGCCGCTCGAGGCAAATATCAAGTGGCGGCCCCATGTTCTGATCCTAGGCAACTATTCATCTGGAAAATCTACGCTCATCAATGAATTCCTCGGGGCACGCATCCAGCCCACCGGCCAAGCTCCCACGGACGATTCGTTCACCGTGATTACGAATGATGATTCAGTGCCCGATAATACCGCGGTGCAGGTTACCGAGGAACGCGACGGCAAGTTTCTTCTTAACGATCCAGAATACCCATTTGAAACTCTGAAGAAACACGGGCAACGGTTTGCATCGCACTTCCGCCTCAAGAAAGTCAACTCACCATTCCTGAAAAGCCTTGCCATCATTGACACGCCCGGAATGCTAGATAGCATTACTGAACGGGATCGTGGTTACAACTACCAGGAAGTGATTGGCGACTTTGCCCAGATTGCAGACCTTGTCCTCGTGGTCTTTGACGCGCACAAGGCGGGGACAGTCCGGGAAGCATACATAAGCCTAAGGGAGACGCTGCCCTCCCGCACATTTGAGGACCGCGTTCTCTATGTGTTGAACCGTATTGATGAATGCTCATCCCTGGACGATCTGCTGCGGGTTTACGGAACCCTTTGTTGGAATCTTTCTCAAATTACCGGCCGCAAAGATATACCAATGATTCGCCTGACGTACTCCAAGCATGCAACCAATGGTTCCGCGGGTGGGCCGGAGAGCGATACAAGCTATCTGCGCTACCTGGAAAATCAACGTGAGGAATTGAAACGCGCCATTTTCCAGGCGCCCCGCCACCGCCTTGACCACTTGGCCACGTTTGTTGAGACCCACGGAGAACGCTTGGCTCATTTCCTCGAGGCGTTGATTGCCTATCGCAAGGGACTTCGCAAGTTCCGCCTGAAGCATGCGCTGATCGGATTTTTGGCCAGCCTTCTGGGGGGTGGTGCAGCAGCTTTCACGATGATGGCGCTCGGTCTTTTTCCGGCAATGGACCCGCGAATGTTGATGGCTGGTGGGGGCATTTTTGCCCTGGTGATCTTTTTTCTCTGGATGACGTTGCTGATGAAACACTTTGCATCCGGATTTCACAAAAATCGCTTGCACGACATTGACTCGCTAACGCAGATAGAAAACCAGAAGCAGCGGGATAGCTGGGAAGCGATCCGGGATCTTGTATATGTTTACCTGAAAAAAACCGCCGGAAAGTTTTCGTACAGGCAAGCCAAGCGGGAATATGCCGACGTGAGCCGGATTCGTGACAAAGGATCACGGGACATCCGGGAAGCCCTGAACGAACTGTCCACAATCAGTGACGATGAAGCGACAGAAGTGAATGATGATATCTCAAGCCCACTGCGCCTGGCGGGAGAGGAAGACGGGCAATCCTCTGCGACCGGATAAATTGAAGCTCCCTGCCGTCCCGCTATAGCGGGACGGCAGGGAATGTTCTGCCCGAAGGCAGTGCTTCGCAGCGACCGTAGGGAAGTCTACCATTTTTGGATTAGCTCGCTAACCCCGCAACAAGCTGCGGGGCTATCGCTCGCTTTGCGGTTCCCTTTTTTTGACAAAGACGAACCCGTCGTCCCTGTTCGCCGATGCAAACCGGAGGGACAACGGGTTCATTCTTTTTGCAGCTAAATGCCATTTGACAAAATTCTCTCTGCCTGCCTTTTAGCCTCGTCAAAGGGATCCAGTTTCAGCTTATCTTCTTCACTGCGGGCATCTCCCGTGAGAACGAAATAGAGAGACTGTACCAGGAAGAACAACCATATGCCTATGGCCCAGGTGAAGGTGGAGTGGGGCACAAAATAGGCCACCAAAGCGCCTCCACCTGTGCAAATAAGAAGTTCAACGCCAAGCATTTGAGCCAGGGGCCTTCGAAAGCAGATGCCGCTTCGGATCCAGCTGAGGATGCCAAGTGCAAGGAGCAAAAAAGCGCTATTTGAATTCCCCCAGAAGACGAATATGAAGAGAGTCAAAAGGGGGAAGACAATGGAGATCGGGTTCACCTTCCCCCACCTGGTCAACAGGAGACCGTATAGTGCTAAATACGACCAAATGGTCAAACGGAAGGCCTCGGGCCAGTAAATCATATAACTCAGGACGATGCTCACCGGGATGAAGGTGACCCCGCACATCAGCCCGTAGAGAATGGTCGCTATCGTTGGCCGTCTTGTAATCTTCATTTTTTTGCACCCCCTTTTATTAAGTCTTTCCGCTGAAGGAGCTCCAGTTCTACCTCTTCTTCAGACGGTTCTCGGGAAACACAGTGCGGAACAATCGTGGACACGGTCTTCTCCCATTGCTCCCGCTCCGCTGCCCGGAAATACTCCGTACACCTGAGCTTCAGCTGTTCGTACTGGAGTCGTTGCTCCTCCACTGATGTTCCAAATTGGGCGATTTCCCGATCCAGGGTCTCTATGTGACGGCCCAGCTCGTCCCGGTGGTAAGCGATGGGTTTAAGTTTCTTGATCAACACACGCGCTATGTCGTCTTTCTCCTTTTCAATGGCTACTCCTATGTCCTGCTCCATTTTCTCGCTTTCCTGCGTGAACTTCTCATATTCCCGCTGCACGTGGTCACGGGAAGCTATGATCTTGTTGAGCCTCGCCTCCTTTTGGTTAACCTCTTCCTCCATGTCACGAAGGTGTTGTTTGAGGACCAATCCCTTGTCTTCCAAATGGTCCATAACTCCATGGATGTCTGCCTTGCACAGTCGCATAAAACGCGTCATAATAGCCATGATGTCTCCTCCTTTCTATTACCTACCTCATTCGATATCTAGTTTTTGAGATGTGGTTTCAGGGTCGGCCCTATTTGCTGGTCCGTCGTCCTGAATACCCCTCGTATTGGAGGGCCTTGGCGTTTTTCTTCTGCTTATGTGCGACTTCTGCGGGTGCTCCCTGAAAAGTTTCTTCTACGACACCGCGCAAATCGCCGAGATCCTTGTCAAGGTTCTTTGCCACTTCGCCGGAACCCACCACGGAATTGACTGACTGTTGCTCGTTGTAGTATCGGCCGATCCGATCCAACGCCTCTTTTTTGTTTCCTTTCTTGACGTCCGCTGCAACCTCTTCTCTCAACCTGTTGTAATCGTCCTGGAGGACCTTTGCCTCCCACTCACTCTTGTCGATAGAGGCAAACACCTCATCCTGGTCCTCTACACATGCAATCCGAAAAGGTTTGGAAAGGGTTTCACTGAAAGTGCGCCCCTTGTGCACGTATCGCGCGCTGATTCCGTTTACTTCAAAAGCGCCTTTCTCGTTAGTTGGGACACGGAGTGTCAGGAAGAGCTTTCTGGTCTGTCCTGAGAGCAGGTCTCCCGGGTGGAAAATGGCTTGATTGTTCTTGACCTCGACCGGATATCCAGCCGCATCAATCACCGACATTCCATCTGCCAGAGGAATTCGTACTTCGACAGAGGTTGCTGCTGCGGTTCTGGTGCTGTGAAACTCCTTTTGGAAGATTGCGGCAAAGGCATTTGGATTTTCCATGTAGTAATAGTTACCGGTTCCTCGATTTGCGATATGGGTCATCAAGTGTTCGTTGAAGTCGTTCCCGACCCCCACCGTGCTCACCCCAAACTCCCCCTGGACAGCGATTGAGGCCATATTGCCAAGGGAGGTTGGGTTGGTGACTCCTTGATTAGCGAGGCCGTCAGAGACCAGGATGACCTTAGCCAGATTCCCGTTTTTGCGGCTGGACAAAAGCACGTTGATTCCTTCCTGCAGTCCAGCTCCCAAATTTGTCCCACCACCAGCCGAAATCTCATGAATGGCTGACGTCAACAGCATACGGTTGGTCGGCGTGGCCTCCAAAAGGTTCGAATGCCTTCGGACACCGTCAGAGTAAGAGACCAGGGCAAACCGATCGCGTGTTGACAGGTTCGACAGGAGATTCAGAACGGCCTGCTTTGCATCCTGGATCTTCCTCCCTTGCATGGAGCCGCTCCGATCCAGAACAATGACCAAATCCACATGCCTTGCATTTCCTCTGTCAAGATCAAGGACATCATCAGCAGCCATGATGAGCGAAAGACCCACGTTACCGTCCCCGCCACGCAGGACCTTATCCCGGGTGAGTTGACCCGAGAGCGTGACCACACCGGCCTTTACCGGAGCCACCGAGACAGGTCCTACACCACTGCTTGAATACGCCATGGCCACACATGTGACGGCGATCAAGCAACCTACCAAGAACAACGGCCTTACATAGTTTCTTTTCATGATCCTTCTCCTTTCTTTTGAGTTGTTGGTTTTGGCGCCTTGTGTAGTCATCTTATCGGCAGGGAAACTGAGAAGGCAATTCAAAGAAGTGCAAAAAATCATTGCAGATTTTTTACATAAGTTTTGCTTTGAAACCTGGGACAATTGTTATAGTGTTTGCATGTATCAATGCATAGCGCACGGCGCGGAGCGCATAGCGTAATGACTCCTTTGCCTTGCGTTACGGGTCCTTGGGTGGTCCTGGGTCCAATGTAAGAGAGTTCGGGCCTTATGAAGAACGCGAAAACCAAAATACTTGTGGTGGAAGACGATTCGGCCATTCTCCACGGCCTCCTCGATGTACTCGTCTTCAATGGTTATGAAGCTACCGGGGTGGAGGACGGTGGCCAGGGGCTGCAAAAGGCCCTCGAAGATACGTACGACCTGATCATCCTCGATGTTATGCTTCCTACCCTTGACGGTTTTGTCATCTGCAAAGAGGTTCGGGAGAGAAAGCCCAACCAGGGAATTGTCATGCTGACGGCAAAGGGTTCGGAAGACGACGTCGTGACAGGTTTCAAGGCCGGGGCGGATGACTACGTGAGTAAGCCTTTTTCCCTCAGGGAGCTGATGGTTCGGGTGGAAGCGGTCTTGAGGCGGACGGGAAAGACCCTTGGAGACGAGCAAGTTCACTATGGCGGAATCTTTTTTGATGGGAAAACACTCATAGCGACATGCGGGGACCATTCCGTGGAACTCACGAGGCGAGAGATGGATATTGTTGTTTACCTGCACCGCCACAAGGATCGGATCGTCTCTAAGAGGGAGCTCCTAAAAGAGGTATGGCATTATGCCGATGCAGGGATTGAGACGCGAACCGTGGACATTCACATCCTCAAACTTCGGAAGAAGATTGGTTCGTTGCTCCCCGATACCGATTTCATACTGACTGTTCGAGGCGAGGGATATCGTTTGGAGCCGGAAGCATGAAAAGACTCAGACTTTTCATACTAATCTTTTGCGTATCGCTTTCGGTCCCGCTCGCCTATTTTGTGCTGCGGACATATCGGGGTCTGGAGCAGGAAGAGGTGGCAGAGCTTCGCTATTTTTCTGAAACACTCTTCGACGAAATGGAAGAAGAGCTCGGCACTCTCATCCTTAAGGAGGAGAGCCGTGCAATAGACGAATACAGTCACAATTACATACCTTCCGGCCGGGTCCCCGACCCTGAGGAAGCAAGCCGGTCCCCCCTGTCACGATCTCCCCGGAAGACCTATATACTGGGGTACCTTCAAAATAATCCGGATGGGACCTTCCACACCCCCTTGGTTGAGAGTGATGAGAGGATACCGCAGGATCAGCTCCCCATTGTTGCACAGCTAAAAGATGTTAATGAGGTTTTTAACACGAAGAAGAGCTTAACTCCCGAGAGAGTCGAGGCCGAACCAGCTGAAGTTCCTGCAAAAGTGGAAAAGGAAGAAGCCCAGAGCTTTGCGGGCAAGTATTTGGATTTATCGCGGTCCAAGAAACAGAAGGTCTACCTTGGGCAGGAAGAGAAAAGAGTTGAGGAGATCACGGCAGACAAAGCTTACCGCCTAGCGCAGCGTGGTGACCAGAAGGTGCTGGGTGAGGGGGCCCAGGAAGCATGGTCCCAAGCCGATGAGGACATGGCCCTCGACGCCATAGATCAGAGGCCCAGGGATTTCAACGAGGAAAAGGGATTCTTCGCCGGGGAGGTGCGTCAGGCTGCGCCCTCAAGCGTTCTTCCGTCCGCTCCTCCGCCCTCTAGTGCAGTGAGGCTTCAAGTGGAAGTCGACCCGATGCAGTCTGTTTTTATCAATGATTCCCAAGTCTTCATCTTTCGCCGCATTGTCATCAACAATGAGGTCTATCGTCAGGGGTTTGTTCTTGTGGTCAAAGAATTCTTGAGGCACCTGGCAAGTGAGCATTTTGTCGATCAGCCCATGGCACGTTTTGCGAATCTGCGACTTAAGGTAGTGGACCGGGGACGAGAAATGACAGCGGTTCAGGCCGGTGTTGTGGCTGGAGCTCCGAGGTTTTCACTGGACCGGGCCTTCCCACGCCCCTTCTCCTTTCTGAGTGCCGCTCTTACCTGTGATGAGATTCCCCGATCCGCAGGTAGGCGTACGCTAAATATCATGATGGTTGTGCTTGCCGCGATCATTCTCATGGGCCTTTTTGCCATCTACCAGAGTGCTCGGGCTGTGGTTGACCTTTCCGAGCGGCGATCGGGCTTTGTGTCATCGGTCACTCATGAGGTGAAAACTCCGCTTACCAACATCCGAATGTACATCGAAATGTTGGAACAGGGAATAGCCCACGACCAGGAACGGGAGCAAGAGTACTTTCGGATCGTGGGATCGGAGAGTGCCCGACTGTCCCGCCTGATAAACAACGTGCTGGAGTTTTCAAAGTTGGAGAAGAAACAGCGACACGTTGACCTGCAAGAAGGGATGTTTGAAGAGGTGATTCAGGAAGTGAATGACGTCATGCGTGAAAAACTCCGGCAGGAAGGCTTTACGCTAAAGGTGGAGCGCCAAGAAATCCGCTCGTTCAAGTATGACAAGGAGATCATGATCCAGGTCCTGATCAACTTGATTGAGAACAGTATGAAATTCGGTAAGGCTTCCTCTGTACGGGAGATCGCTCTCAGGGTGTGGCAGGAAGCCGACTCCACCAAGATCAGTGTCTCTGATACCGGGCCCGGCATCCCTCGTCACGCACTGAACAAAGTATTTGATGATTTCTACCGTGTTGACAGTTCTCTCACCCGAACCACCCGCGGAACCGGGATTGGCCTGGCCCTGGTAAAGCGGTTCATAAATGCAATGGGAGGTTCGGTGACTGCAAGCAACAATGACGGACCCGGGTGCACCATCACGATTTCTCTTGCTCACTAGAACAGAAGGATCAAATAAGCTAATACCAATATATCTGGTTTTTGACTGTCAACATCCTGTCTGGCTGGCGTTGTACCATAACGTTCAACTGCTTAGAAAAAGCTAAACCTTGAAAAAAGCGTCGCTGTTTGGTAAAGACAATAGTGGTTCAGCCATGATGCGCTCTCTTTTCTGAAATGTTCTAAGGTCATCTTCACGTATCATGGTAGAGCCGACACTGGCCGGGAACTGAACCGGGTTCCCTGAAGTGTAAACAACTATCGGAGGAGGGCCGTATGAAAAGAGCATTCTTGGGGGTGATCTGTTTTGTGGCAGTCTTTAGCATAGCAGTGCCCACGCAAGCATTTGAGCTAGGTGTCAGGGGGTATTACTGGTTTCCTGGGTTTAGCGGTAATGTGAAGGTAGATAATCTGGGTATCAATGGTACGAACATCAACTTCGAGAGCGACTTGGGAATGGAGGAGGAATCCCACCCGGTCATCGAAGCTTTCATTGGTGCAGGCAACCACCACCTGAGTGCGGCGTATTACAAAGCCGAATATTCAGGAACCTCTACTCTGACACGCAACATTAACTTCAATGGCATCACATTTCCCGTTAGCGCCCTGACCGCTTCCAGCCTCGAATACAATGCCTTCGATGCCATGTATTGGTACGACATCATAAACCTGGAAAACTTCCTGGCTGGCGGTTCGTTGGGCATTGTCGGAAGGGTAGAAGTCCTTGACGGGGACTTGGTAATCCAAACAACAGGGTTGGACGAGAAGGTGAGTTTCACTGCTCCTCTTCCCATGCTTGGACTGAATTTCCACGTGGGCATCCTCGCCGACATACTGGAACTGCGCCTCCTGGCCACCGGTATGGCTATTGGTGGTGGGACCGTGTTTGACGGGCTGGCCGAGCTCTCCCTTACCCCAATTCCCTTTATTGATATCAACGGGGGCTACCGGGCCTTCATCATTGATGCTGATGTCGACAACGTGGAGTTTGACTACGACACTTCAGGCCCATATGTTGCCCTTACAATAAGCTTCTAGGAAAGAACAGAGGGATCCGACGCCTGTCTGTGCGTCGGGTCCTTGCTGAAGTCGGACACATCTCGAGCAAATCTTTTCCATAAAATCCATGTGGAGTAAAAGACCAAGCGGAGTAGTGTGTCATGTCATCGACAAAACCGGTGACCGTAGCCAAAGAGATAGACCGTCTGCTGTGTGAAGTAATTGCACTTCAGAAAGATCATGTTGATAAGGTCTGCTCCGCATGTGAGGCCCCCTGTTGCACAAGGGTAGACCGTCTCTTTGATGAAAAAGATCTGGTCTTTGCAAGGGCCCTTGGTCTGAATGGTGTGCCGAGCAGGAGGCGTAAGGGCAAAAAAGGGTGTTCCCATCTATCTCCTACCGGTTGTCTTCTTGAACCAAAAACCCGACCGTTTACATGCCATCGATATTTGTGCCCGGAACTCAAAGAAGATATCGCCCGAAAAGACGGTGCTTTGGTTTCGATGCTAGAGAGTAAATTCAGAATACTGGAAGAGTTGCGGGGGGAACTGTTGGGGGAGTTCATTCAATCTCAGGGAACAGGGTCGACTTTTTTCCATCTGAGGAGGAGACGGCGTGAAAGAAATCAGGATTATCCTCGGGAGCCTGGTGCTAAATGCGCAGTTGAATGACAGTCCAACCGCCCAGGAAGTCTGGGAAGCTCTACCCTTTGAGACCTCATTCAACACGTGGGGGGATGAGATCTACTTTTCGATCCCCGTGGAAATGGACCTGGAAAGCGATGCCCAGGAGGTGGTCCAATCAGGTGATCTGGGTTATTGGCCGAGCGGAAATGCCTTTTGTATCTTTTTTGGTCCGACCCCCATGAGCGATGAAGGAGAAATCAGACCGGCCAGTGCAGTCAATGTGATTGGAAAAGTCATCAGTGATGAAGAAAGACTGAAGGAAAAGCTATCCGAGCAGCTCATCGGGGTGGAAAGGGGTTAATTCCTTCCTGTTGACTCAGAACTGCTAGACGAACCGAAAGTTGTTCATCGGGTTCTGAGGTGCTAGTAAGTGTCTGACGAAATGGATACAGATCTTTGGGACGAGTCGAAGTTGGTTTCTCTTCTCAAGAAAAGGGAGGAGGAAGCCTTTTCGGTTCTGATCCGTCGGTACCAAGAAAAGATCTTTGGTATTGCTTACGGGATTACCCTGGACAGGGAAGAAAGCCTGGATATAGTCCAAGATGCCTTCCTTAAAGTATTCGAGAAGATCCATACTTTCAGGGAGGAATCCCGGCTTTCGACCTGGATCTACCGAATAACCGTCAATCTATGCCTTAACTGGAAAAGAAGATGGAAACGCAGATTCAGATGGCATCATGAGTCTATCGAGGGAGAAGAGACCAGCAAAAAGGCGGACATCGCAAAGGACGGTCAGCATCCCGATACACTTTATGAGAAAAAGGAACTTGAGCAGATATTTTGGCAAAGCCTGAAGGAACTCCCGGAGTCAGCAAGAGCGGTGTTTGTGCTCAGGGAAGTCGAGGGACTTTCATACGATAAGATTGCCGAAACGTTAAAGATCGGGAAAGGAACGGTGAGTTCGCGCCTTTTCTATGCCCGAAAGAAGCTGAAGTCGTCTCTCAGGGCGCATGTGGGGGAGACAGAAGGCCTATGATAATGCACAGGCGATGGGCCGTCACGGACCATTTTCCCAGAATTCCTTTTACACACTTTGCCTCTTCTGTTATACGACTGGCATTCGAAAAGAGATCTTCCCAAGCCCCTATTTTTGACGAAGCGCTATTTCAAGGCGGTGTGAAGAGTGGCCTATAGAAAACTCAACCTTGTGTTTGTGCTGTCCATCATGACCTGCTTGCTGGTGGTGCCGGCTCAAGCGAAGCAGAGCGTAGATATCGTGGTCAAGACGATCTTGGCATCGCAGGACTCTGACGACATAGATCCCCGTTTGTCTATCCTTGTCGAAGAGCTTCAATCTGTTTTCCGATATTCTTCATATCGGCTCCTGAGCGAAGATAGCAAGAGTCTCAGCATGGGAGAGACGGGGGAAGTCTCGCTCCCGGGAAAAAGGATCTTGAAGATCACGCCCGTTCAGGTGACCGGGGATAGAGTAGAGCTTCAACTTGTTATACTGAAAAAGAAGGAGGAGATCTTTCAGACCGTTGTCAAACTTCTTAACAAGAGCAGCCTCACGGTAGGAGGCCCAGAGTACGAAGACGGCTACTTACTGTTCAACATCTCCGCTTCATTTTAGAAGTCATTTCAAAGCCTCATCTAACGCCCGATTGCTGTGTTGAGGGCCTCTTCAAAATACTCACATACTACCCTTGTATGCTCGGCTTTTTCATCGGCCCTCGCCTTGCCCTCGGCCGCAATCTGAGGCTTTGAAAAGACTTCTATGTCCCCTTAGTATTACCCTCAGATTCATACCTCCCACTTCTGAAACCCAGCCCCAACAGCTTCATGGCGTGTGATCTGGTCCCGCAATCCGGAAAACCGGAAAGCAGGCAAAGGCGGGACTATGTGTATTTCTTTGTGAGTTTTTTCGAACATTCGGTGTCTAAACATAGTGAACAGACACTGTTTTATGGGGATGTGGTCTCATGACCAAAGACAAAAGCTCTTGTGACCCTAAGATGTTAGCCCGATTTTTCGATCGAGAACTCGAGGCGGATGAATCTGTCGGGATCAGTGGGCACATAGAAGATTGTCACGCCTGCAAGGAGGAACTTCGGGATAATCAATTCATCTCTGCCCTTTTCAAGGCTACCGTTGAAGAAGAACTCTCTCGAACCAATGTGCAGGAAGTTGAAGAAAGAGTGTTAACCCTCATCCGTGTCAAGAAAGGCCCGTGGTGGGTTCAATTCAAGGACCTGTGCTTGTCCAAAAGACTCTACGTGCCAGCTGCGGCTGTAGCCGCGATGCTCCTCATATTTTTTCTCGTTGCGAGGACTCCCACACCGGCGTCCGGTCCGAGTGCGATCATAGATTCCCTTCAAGGTAACTTTGCATCCGTCATGATATTGGAGACGGAGAAATCACGCCAGACAATTTTGTGGATTCATGAGGCATCTGATCTGTGGGACAATGGCGGAGACTCACTC
>JAQBAU010000146.1:0-2763 GCA_032126655.1 Desulfobacterales bacterium | reverse complement strand
AACCCACAATAGAACCAAGTTACCACCGCTGCCCACACGTAAGGGAAAGGCGAAATTGTACTGGAGCGGGCAACGAGATTCGAACTCGCGACACCAAGCTTGGGAAGCTTGTACTCTACCAGCTGAGCTATGCCCGCTTTCCAGAAAAGAACACTTAAGACAAAAAGTGTAAACTGTCAATGATTTTTCTTAGTAACGGGAACTATTTAATAAGCGCCCTGATCTGTTCAAGCTCGTGGCGAAGTTCGTTGACGGATAATGTCTGCGGAAGCTCTTCTGCGAAATCCTGTTTGCTTCTTAGATGCTGCCTGGCACCTGATATGGTAAATCCTTTCTCGTAGAGGAGATGTTTAATCTTAACAATGAACGCAACGTCCTTTTTGCGGTATAGGCGCTGACCCGAAGGTGTACGCTTGGGCTTGATTCTCTTGAACTCCGTTTCCCAGAAACGGAGGACATGTGTTGGCAGTTCGAGAAGCTCGGAGACTTCTCCTATTTTGAAGTAGAGTTTGTCAGGGATTGAAACCGCTTTCTGTCTCATGGGGGTCCCTACTCAGGTAAAGCAGCATTAAAATGATCGATCAACCTTTCGGATAGGCGTTTGTGGATATCATTTACCATGTTGTCTTCTAGTGTCTCTTCATGGGAGCGATAGACAATCCTGAAAGAAACACTTTTTTTGCCAACGGGTATAGGATCGTCGGCAAAGACATCGAAAATGCTAAGCTGCTCCACCAGCCCTTCATTCAGGTCTCTGATAAAAGCCAGCAGGCTGCTGGACTCGATGTCTTTGTCGATGATGACGGTCACATCCCGAGACGTCGCAGGGTATTTGGGGATCGGTTTGGCCCGCAGGCCTTCGGGTATCATGCCATAGAGCCGGTTCATGTCAAGCTCAAAATAGAATGCTGTTTGCTTCAAGTTATAGTTCTTAAGCACGCGGGGGTGCAGTTCTCCCACCAGGCCGAGAAGCGTGTCGTCTATAACGATCTGAGCGGCAACACTATTCTTTGTATAGGAACAGACATCGACAGGCATACGGGTGAATGAGCTGTTCTTGATTTTAAGCGCGTTGAACAAACTTTCCACGACACCCTTGAGATCATAGAAATCACAGGTTGTTTCGGGAACATTCCACAAGGGGTCAGTACGCGATCCGGTCCAAAGCCCTGCCAGTATTTCGATTTCATCTGGCAGATGGGTTTTTCCCTTGCCGAGGAACACCTTGCCGATTTCAAAGAACCGGCTGGTTTTTGATTGCTGGGACACGTTTCGGTGAGCCGATTTCAGAAGTCCCGGAAGCAAGGTAGACCGCATGACGGTTTGGTCTTCCGTCAATGGGTTTAAAATCTCCACCAGGCTTCGCCGATAATCATCCGGATTGAGCAAGAGCCGATCACAATCCATTTTGTCCATAAAACTGTAATTGATGGCTTCGTCGAAGCCAAATCCGTTCATGATGATTTTGGTCTTACGCCTATGGTTGATGACGGTCTGCGGGGACCTTGCTTCGGCGGGGATCAATGGATAGGTGGCGGGTATGTGATCGTAGCCTGAAAGCCGCGCCACTTCTTCCATGAGATCCTCGGGTCTTTTGATATCCACCCGGAAAGAAGGTGCCGTGACCGAGAGCGTATCCGTCGTGTCCTCTCCAATATCAAATCCGATGGAAATCAGGAAATTACGAATTTCCGTACGATTGAAGTCCGTCCCAAGGAGCCGGTTGGTCTCTTTCGTACTCAGTGTGATCGTCTGTGGCTGCGGGAGGTTCCCGCATTTATCGATGACGCCGTCTACGATGCGGCCACCGCCCAGATCGGCAATTAACTGGGCCGCCCTGTCCAGCGCCACAAGGGTTCCTTGAGGGTCGACACCCCGCTCGAATCGATGAGAAGCGTCCGTATTCAAACCGAGCTTTTTGGATGTCTTGCGAATACTTACCGGGCTGAAATAGGCACTTTCCAGAAAGACGTTTTGGGTATCGGTCTCAATCTCAGAGTTCACCCCCCCCATGACACCGGCAATGGCAACGGGCTTCTTGCCATCGCAGATTAACAACATGTCCTGTGAAAGGGATCTTTCTTTAGTATCCAGCGTTGTAAATACCTCGCCATCGGCTGCGGCTCTCACCACAATCCGATGTTCTTCCAGTCTGTCCAGATCAAAGGCGTGCAAGGGCTGGCCGTATTCCATGAGAACAAAGTTGGTGATATCCACGATATTGTTGATGGGTCTCAATCCGACAGAGCGAAGACGTTTCTGGAGCCAGAAAGGAGAGGGCGCCACCGTGATATCTTCAATGATTCGCGCCGCATATCTGGGGCAGAGATCCGGTGCGTTCACGGTAACGGATGTTCGCTCGTGTATTTCTTTTCCGGACGTTGGCAGAGAAACGTCCGGGCGGGAGAGTTCCTTTTTTACGATGGCGGCAACTTCACGGGCGATACCGATGATGCTCAGGCAGTCCGGACGGTTAGGGGTCAGATCGATTTCAATCAAGGTGTCTGATAGGTTCAACGCCGTGGAAAGGGCTTGGCCCTTGGTGAGTTTGTCGTCCAGGGCCATGATGCCGGATGTGTCTGTGCCGAGTTCAAGTTCGGCCTCACTGCAAAGCATTCCCTCTGAAACGACACCCCGGATGGTGCCTTTTTCAAGGACCTTGTCATTTGGAAACTGTGTGCCCGGAAGTGCAATCGGTGAGAACATTCCCTCTCTGACATTGGGGGCGCCACAAACAACCGTCAGTGTCCGTTCGCCAATATC
>JAQBAU010000145.1:0-3752 GCA_032126655.1 Desulfobacterales bacterium | reverse complement strand
ATCGAGTATGGGGAGTGGGCTGATCCGATCTCCCCAGGGCCCACTAATCACATTCCCGGGCACAACAGTAGCTACAAGCGCGATGCACTGCTGGAATACGGGTCGGGCCTGGCAGATTTCCTGGAGGCCGAGTCCCCTATGCAATGGGACATGATGAATAGAGGCCACACGTTCTGTATGGAGCCGGGGGCCAAGATGTTTCATCTGAACTTTTCAGTTTTTGGCCGGTCGATTCCACTTAGATTCAACGGGGGACGACTATTCGCAGCCAATCGTGCACACGACTGGTCACTTGTGCGACGATTGTCTTACTGCCTGTTGTCACCGCTCATTCCATTGGTCAGAGTGGGTCGTGTTTTGCGGGCAGCAAATCGCATTGGCCAGAGCAAACTGACCTTACGAGTGTTGCCGACCTTGTGCATCATGCTTGGGTTTGATGGACTTGGGGAAATGGTCGGTTACCTTGCAGGGTCAGGCAGCGCAATGCAGAGACTCTCAGACATGGAGTTCCACCGTGAACGTTTTTTGGTGGACGGCGATCGTGTGCAGCCATCAGCTCCCTGACGTTCAGATGTAGGGGGGGCAGGGTTATCTGGGTTCGATCAGGCAATATATTATGAAGATTCTGCTCGTTAACGACGTTGGACAGGCAACCTACGGAGCACCACGTGGTACACTGAGACTTCGAGATGGACTGCGACAGCGTGGACACGATGCCCGGGTGTTTTCCACTACGGCTCGTCCATTTGTTGAACGAGACGTCATAGCTGACTATCAGTGCTTTGGAACCGCCTCCCGTCTCCAGACGCTGGTTCAGACGGCTAATCCGTGGGCCTTTTGGCGGTTGCGTAGAGTACTCAAGGAGTTTCAGCCTGAGGTAGTTCATGTCGTGATGTTTCTAACGCAACTTTCACCTTTGATCCTTCCGTTGCTTAAGAACGTGCCGAGCCTGCATGATATTGTTGTATGGCGGCCCATATGTCCTATGGGCACCAAAATGCTGCCGGATGGGACTACATGCCCGGTTACGGCGGGTATAGAGTGTTATCGGAACAGATGTCTCCCTTTGCATTCGTTTCTGCCGCAGATGTCAGAGCTGTGGTTCTACAGAAGGTGGCGGAAGGCCTTCGACCTAACCACTACCATCAGTCATGCCATGCAAAGTCGTTTGATGAGGGAAGGGGTCGAACCGCAACAAGTGGTCTTGCGTGCGGTTGCCACCAGGCCGTCACGGCCCGCTCTTTCATCACCACCAACAGCGGCCTTTGCCGGCCGCCTGATTCCGGAAAAAGGCGCTGATGTTCTGATACAGGCGTTCGCAAAGGTATTGGCAAGGATTCCAGATGCACAACTTATTCTTGCCGGAGATGGTCCAGAGCGAGGATATCTAAGAAAGATGATTGCCAATCTTGGTATTGCCCCCCATGTTACCATGACCGGCCATCTGTCGCGTCCGGAGATGGAGCGTCTTTTTGACACCGCCTGGGTACAGGTTGTCCCATCCCGATGGGAGGAGCCCTTCGGTGATGTTGCGGTCGAAGGAATGATGCGGGGGACAGCATTAGTGGCAAGTGCTTCCGGGGGTCTGGCAGAGATTGTACAGGAAGGCAGGACAGGCCTGCTGGTTCCACCGGACGATGATGATGCTTTAGAAGCTGTTCTGTTGCAGGTTTTGAGGAATCGTGAACTGGCTGAAAGGCTTGGCAGGGCTGGGCGTGACTTTGCCCTAGCGGTTTTTAGTGAGGAAGCTTATCTGGACAGAATACTCCAATTGTATGACAAGTTGGCTTCACCCAAGCCAGGGGAAGCGAGTGGGCAATAGCCGGCTTCAGTTTTCCGTCATTGTTCCTACATATAACCGCCCAGGGCTGGTCAATAGATGCCTAAAGGCAATGACGCGTCTGGCGTATCACGTCGACCGATTCGATGTTGTGGTGGTTGATGACGGAAGCCGGACTCCACTCGACGGGGTTGTTGAACCATTTTCCGACAAACTGAATATCACGCTGATCCGCCAGGCCAACCGGGGACCCGGCGCGGCACGCAATGAGGGTGCACTCGTTGCTCGAGGGAAGTTTCTTGCCTTCACTGATGACGATTGCCGACCTGCCTCTGACTGGTTGCAGAAGTTGGAAATACGCTTTGGAGACACCCCTGATGGAATGATCGGTGGACGAGTCATCAACCCCCTTAAGCACAATCCGTATTCTACGGCCAGCCAGCTTATCGTTGACATGGCTTACACATTTTACAACCAAAATCCGCATCCCTCATTCTTTTTTACCTCCAACAACATGGCGGTACCAGCGGAGTTGTTTCACAAAGCTGGCGGTTTCAACGCTGCCTTCAGGACAGCTTCCGAAGATCGTGAGTTATGCGACCGCTGGCTTCACCTGGGTCATAAGATGACCTATGCACCGGAGGTCCTGGTGTTCCATGAACAGGCATTGACGCTCCGAAGCTTCTGTAGGCAGCACCTAAACTATGGCCGAGGTGCCTTCCAGTATCATCAGCTGCGAAAAAGGCGTGGGTCGGGAAAGATACAAAACGACATGAAGTTCTACCCCCAGTTCCCTCGCCTTCTGAGAGATTCGATGGCAAATATTCCGCGGGCAAGAACTGTAAAGGTCTTCATGCTGCTGCTACTTTGGCAGATCTTCAATGCTGCTGGTTTCTGGTACGAAACATATAACAACAGAGACTCCACTCTAACGGCACCGCAGAAGATAAACCACACTGAAGACGAAACAGTGGGATGATGATTAATTCTTCTCATCCGATTGTTGTCAAGAAGTCAAAAAAAGGTATCTTACCCAACCTAATCGTCATCGGTGCGCAGAAGTGTGCCACAACGAGTTTGCACTATTACTTGAATCTTCATCCTGAAATATCAATGTCAAGGGAGAAAGAGCTAAATTTCTTCGTTCTCGAGCATAACTGGTGCAAAGGCACAAAGTGGTATAAATCCAATTTTAGGGGCAAGGGGAAAGTGTATGGTGAATCATCCCCCGATTATACAAACTATCCCTTGTTTGACGGAGTGCCGGAGAGAATGCGCTCGGTTGTGCCGGATGCTAAACTAATCTATGTTGTGCGGGATCCCATTGATCGAATAGTTTCTCAGTACGTTCACGAGTACTCATTGGGTTATGAAAGCAGGACATTTGAAGACTCGTTGAAACCTGTCGACCGCACCAATCCCTACATCTGTCGCAGTCTATACTACATGCAGATAGAACAATATCTGAAATGCTTTCCGCGGTCTAGTATTCTTATCGTGGCTGCAGAGGATCTATATCATAGTCGCTCAAGGACTTTGAGACGAATTTTCGAGTTTCTATCTGTAGACAAGTCCTACCATTCTCCGAGGTATTCCCTTGCTTGGCACAAGTCCAGCCACACGAGACGAAGAAGCCGGACCGGACTGCGTTTAGCGAAAATGCCTGTCATGAGAGTCATGAGGCTGCTTCCTTTTGAGATACGGGGGGGTATTGAGAAGTTAATATTCTTTCCATTTTCACAAAAGATTGAGCGTCCCATATTGAATGACAGAGTCAGACGTGAATTGACTGAATTTCTTTCAGAGGACATACATCGCTTGAAGGAATGGACCGGCAACGTTTTTCGGGGATGGTCTGTCTAGCCGGTGTATCGTGATGAAGTAGGGAATGAAAGGTATAGATGCAAAAAGCGTCTGAGCTACTGAGGGAGTTACCGGTTCTGTCAAACCGTTATTTCACGTCTCTTCTCGG
>JAQBAU010000144.1:0-2681 GCA_032126655.1 Desulfobacterales bacterium | reverse complement strand
GGGTGTGACAGCCTTCTGCCTCGGCCAGCTGGGATACAGTGACGCCCTGCTTGCTGGACTCGATCATCCGCAAGATTCGCCACTGCCTGGCTAACTGATCACCCCGCATGCAGCCCCTCCGCGTTGAGGTTTATCCGCCGTTACTTTGGTGGGATTAGATGAGGATCAACTCGTTCTAATTTCTAATAATTTGGGGCGGTTCATACCATAAACTACTACTTATGTAAACCCAGTACACTGGACAGTACCATGACATAACGACACATCAGGTCACACTTACAAAACACCCATAGAGCGTAACCACCAACGGTCAACTGTTGGTTTTTACAACAGATAAAGACACTCAGATGACAGCCGAGACCCGTGTCCCCTCCCCCCATTCATGTCTCACTACTGATTTTGCCTCCGTATTCTCTCCCGAATAAAAGGATAAAAGAAATTGGCCGTAGTTCGACAAGCTCACCACAGGCAGTTCGACTTTTACCCAAATCAGTCCGCCAAAGGGACGGCGGGCAAGCAAAAGCATATCTCTCACAGAGCTCGCAGAGACCACAGAGAGAACAAGAGTTTATTTCCCGTCTTCGCCTGTACGCCTAACGCCTTGGTTCCCAAGGCATTAGACGTTACTGTTCTCAAGCCGCAAGGCGCTAAGCTAAACACGCATGCCTGCGGCAGCTCGACACGCTCGCCACAGGCAGGCTTTCTCCTTGGCTGAAAGTCACCCCCTACCTCATAACTATGACGGACAAGTGGGCACGCCTATTTCTATCCAGTGATCCTTCCGTGAACAAATCGTATTTAGATTCGAAGAACTTGTGGCATTGTGAAATAGGATTCCGTTTGGCGGAATATATCGCCGACACTGTTCTCTAAGGTGCCAAATTGGCACCTTAGACTTGAAATCACAAATTGTGATTTCAAACGGGAGTAGCTCTGGGCCTTGTGCGCCAATCTAAAGGTGGTTGCAAAATGCAACCACCTTTCAGGACCTTGCAAACTTGAGGTCAAAAATTGTGACCTCAAGTTGAAGTAAAAACCGTCGCCCCAACTAAACTCCCTGAACTGGTCGCAATTTGCGACCGGTTCATGATGGATGACTGAAATGAAGAAGCGGCCTTCCAAGAATCACAAATCATTGCTCCCCGTTGAACAGGTTGAAGGGGTCATTCTGTTGGTCAGGAGTCAAAAAGTGATCCTGGACGCTGATCTTGCAGAGCTCTATGGGGTGAACACAAAACGACTAAATGAACAAGTGAAGCGAAACCGCGACCGCTTTCCGGAAGATTTTATGTTTCAACTGACCAAGAATGAATCCGAGAACTTGAAGTCGCATTTTGCGACTTCAAGTTCCGCCTGGGGCGGACGAAGGAAGCTTCCGTATGCTTTTACCGAACACGGGGCGATTATGGCTGCCAGCGTCCTGAATACCCAACGGGCCGTGGGGGCCAGTGTTTTTGTGGTGCGAGCCTTTGTCAGGCTTCGCGAGATGCTGGCGACACACAAACAATTGGCACGGAAACTCGGAGAACTGGAAGCCAAATTCGAAAGCCATGATGAAAGCATCCAGGCCATTTTTGAGGCCATCCACCAACTCATGACCCCACCTGAAAGCCCCTCCAAGGAGATCGGCTTCAAAGTAAAAGAAAAGCGCCCTGCGTACGGCCAGTCCAAGGAAACAAAGAAGACCAAAAAATTACCCAAAACGTCCTTAGGACAAAATGGGTAAAAATGCTTTAAGGTCACAAATTGTGACCTTAAAAAGAGGACAGCATTCCAAGTATTTATCCTTTACTTTCACTGAGGAGGGTATGGCTATAGTCCTTGACAGCGGGATTCATATACAAAAAGGATATGAGTTTACGGAGGATATCACAAATTGTGATATCCAAGTATATGTCTGCGTGGGCCCACTCTGCTTCTTATGTTGTACAAATACATACAAGATGGTTGTATGTATTTGTACAAAGAAGACCGAAGCACATGACAATCTCGAAGAAAGAAAAGTTGGGAACTCAGCGCGTGTTTCAGCATGCTGACGGCCACTACATCCAGCTTACAAAAGCCGGTAAGGCCGTTTCGTTCTGGATCGATGAACAAGATGCAATTCACGTTTTGGAGAAGCTGGAAGGTGTGGACTTCAAGGCAACCGGAACCCAGTTGAAAAGAGAAGGATGGAAATGCATTGGTCCGGGCATCGAGTTCGACAGATTGCTCGACTCCGGTTGATCCTGTTAATCCTGTCTAAGGGCTTTTGTTAAACGCATGATTCCTATTACCGAATCCATTGCTATTCATGAAGATGAGATCGAGCTGCATTTTATCAGGGCCTCGGGACCCGGCGGCCAGCATGTGAACAAGGCCTCCACGGCCGTTCAGCTCCGCTTTGATGTAAGACGTTCTCCCAATCTTCCCGAGGATGTCCGGGCCCGCTTGATTCGACTAGCAGGAAAAAGAATCTCCGAAGAGGGCATCCTTGTTATCGAGGCCAAGAGATTCCGAATCCAGGAAAGAAATCGCCAGGACGCCCTGGATCGCCTCGTCCTGCTCATTCGCAGAGCATCAGAAAAACCCAAGACCCGTGTCAAAACAAGACCTTCAAGAGGGTCAAAAAAACGGGAGCGGGCAGCAAAAGAACATCGCAGCCGTATCAAGAAGATGCGCCGCCCCGTAGTTGCTTCTGA
>JAQBAU010000143.1:0-3489 GCA_032126655.1 Desulfobacterales bacterium | reverse complement strand
CCAGTGGCATGTGGCATAGCCGATAGAGAGAAAGATAGGTTTGTCCTCTTTGTTCGCCTTTTGAAAGGCTTCCTCTCCCCATGGATACCAGTCCACCGGGTTATCCGCGTGCTGCAGGAGGTAAGGGCTCTTTTCGCCAATAAGACGATTTGCTCCCTTTTTGGGGTTTGCATCAGCCATGTATACACGGCCTCCCAATGAAATTAGAAGACAGATAAACAACCACACGGCGCGCCCGATGAAGCGCCCTGCTATCCCAAGTATCTTTTTCCAAGTCAATGTCTATACTACACCCCTCCTGCCTCCTCTTCATAAAGGGGCAGGTTCGAGGGATCCCGGGTCAGGAGACACGAACGGCCGAGGGATGAACTACTCGTCCTGCTCCTCGACGGTTCCTTTGTGCTTCGTCGCGCACATGGGGCAGAGAACATCGATCTCTTTTTCGTCCCCTATGAACTTCTCCCGCAGCTTTTCCGGATCTAAGTGGCTCACGCTCCCGCATCCGCATGCTGGACATTCTGCCTTAACCTCAATCCTTTTCTTGGACATTTTTCCCTCCCTTATAGGTAATGGCTTGAGAGTTATTTGGATTCCTCAACCTTCTTCAGCGCCTTGACAACCTCCTCAAGGGGAGGCCTCTTGTTGATGTCGTGCACGTCGATATAGCGAATAATCCCGCCCTTGTCGATGACAAAGAGGGCCCTTTCTGAAGCCCCATCCGACCGAAGTACACCGTACCTCTCAGCAACTGCACCGTGCGGCCAGAAGTCAGAAAGCACCGGGAACCACAATGCATCCCCCTCCGAGATCATCTGGTTGGTCCATGCAAAGAGCGTAGGAATATTGTCAACCGTAATGCCTAAAAGGACCGCGTCGTACATGTCAAAGATGTCCCTTACAATGTTGTAACCCGGCCACTGATCTGAACAGACCGGCGTCCATGCGGCAGGAACAAAGGAGAGAACCACGTTCTTTTTCCCCAGATACTGGCCAGGCGAGACCTTTTCTCCTGAAACAGACGGAAGCGTAAAATCAGGAGCCTGATCTCCCACCTTGACCTTCAACACGCTGTCTGTGGGTTTAAGGATTCCCGGGTTGAAAATGTTCTCCTTGAAGGCTTCCGACCTCCCATCGGCGTCGAAACCCGAAAACAGACAAGCAGCAAATCCCAATACCAATATTAGGGTTATCCTCTTTGTCACGGCACACCTCCTATTTTAGTCCTGACGATTTGACCATCAACTGCAAGAAATCGTGGGCCTTTGTGAAGCCGCCAAGCTTGGAGTAAAAGACCTCATTGGTCCCGTCTTCTTTGATTTTCACCCCTATGAAGTATGGGGTTCTGGCCTCTCCAAGGCGTTGATGAATAGAATAATCTGCATCCGGGAAAAGAGGGAACTGAACCTTATATTTCCCTGCGAACACTCCCACTTCAAAGGAGGAATTGCCTACACCAATCCCGATGACCTTGAGTTTCCCCTTGTATTTGGGGGATTGCTCTATGGCTTGATAAAGCTCGTTCACCCGGGGCGCCTCCCGCTGACAGTGCGGGCAATACATGCTGTAGATCTCAATAATCACCGCTTCTGCCTTGATCTGCGGTATCGTGAACTCACCTTCGCCCGTAAGGCCCAGGTAGGCCTTGTGCGCGGGATCTTCTGGTACGGTGAGGATTATTTCCGGAAAGACGTCGCCTTTCTGTGGGGGGGGGTGGAGATGCTGACAAAACCAAACCCGGGTGGAACACCAGGGCAAAGAGAACGATAATCCTCAATCCGTGAATGGAAGTTCTTTTCATAGCCTCTTTCTCCTTCCGTGCAATGCTCTTAGGCGCCAAATTAACTCTTCTTACCTAGGAATTCAATTCTTGAGTTTGAATTCCAGCCAATCCGACATCTCCAGGACATTCTTCGACATATACCAGCGGCCGTTTGCAAAGACACCGTAGTCCGCGCCCATCATGGCAGAGGCAAATCGGGTCGAATTGGCGAAAAAGAGCCACTGCTCCACCCACTTCTTTTCGATGGCCTCGTTGAAGATGCCGTCCTTTTGGGCAAGTCCTTTGGCTGCCCCCTTATCCCATGCCGACAGAAGAATCTGGGTGGCAGCTAGGGTCATCTCGTTTGTGGTTTGGACAGTATTTTCCATACGTGCAAACTGTCCATCGACCCATCCCTGACTGTGGCAGGCAAGACAGATGCTCTGCATATTCTTTCGTCTCCTATCCTGTTCTTCCGCATCTATCAGATATTCGGCCACGGGTTCTCCCGTAAGCTCCGTTGGCAAAGGGAGTCCCGCCTTGTTCTTGATGGTGGTCGTGTCCGGAGATTTCGGATGAGGATGCGCGTAGATCAACCCGAACAGCCGCCACGCAGCGCGGTCATTCATCTGGTGGGTGCGGTCGGCCACGACGTCACCTTCTTCAGAGACAATTAGACTCACGTGGCAGACGGCGCAGGTGGGAGCTGTGAAGTCTTTTCCAACAGTCCAGGGAACTGCATTGAAATCCCACGTCTTCCCCTTGCCCAGGGCAGAATAGATGTTCCCGTGTTTGCTCACCTCGTACACCGGATACGCCGGGACATCAGGGCCCTTGTGACACTCAGAACACGTGTTCGGCTTCCTGGCCATCTCAATCGAGAACTGATGCCTTGTGTGGCAGGCGGCACAGGAACCCATGCTCCCGTCCGGATTGATTCGTCCGACGCCATGGTTGGGCCAGCCCGAGAGAACCGGGAAGCTCATCTCGCCCTGGTTCGTCTCCCTGGCCTCAGTGCCCTTAACCTCAACCACGGTGCCGTGGCAGTACAGACAGGAATCAGCATTCGTTTGCTCGTTGCCCGGCTTAATGGACACCCTCGAACCCGTAAAAGAATGGGCCCCGTTCACTGATTCTGTTAGTTGGCGGTATACGAGGTTATTTTGAAGGTTTCCGTAGGCGTGAGACATGATGTTCCTGCCATACTGCTGCACCTCGACAGGGTGGCACGTGGCGCAGTCTTCGGGTGTCACCACTACATGCACCTGGAAGCCATTGTGCTCAAAGGTGTCTTTGTGCTTCTCCGGGTTGAGTGTGTGACACTCAGCACAGCCGACCACCACGCGGGCCAGTCTGTCCGGGACTTCCTCAAAGGAAACTCGCCGTTTCTTTGAGACCATGCTTCTTGCAGCCATGGGCGTGACCCTGGCCATGCGGCCCTTTTCCCAGCCTGCCACGATTCCGGGGTGTGCCGGTGCGTGGCAGCCGATGCAGACCTGGGTGTCATCACTGAGACGTGCGTTGGCTCCAAAAACAGGTTGGCTGGAGAACGAGAGCAGCACCACCGCAGATAGAATGTATATGGCTTTGGTCATGTTCATAACGGTTGATAGGTTAAGTCCCGAATATACGCTGTTCTTAAGACGAAACCTGCAAATTCCAAATCCCAAGCACCAAATTCCAAGTTCCAATGACCAAACTGTTTTTGTGGTCAAGTAGTATAGGGTTTC
>JAQBAU010000142.1:0-5403 GCA_032126655.1 Desulfobacterales bacterium | reverse complement strand
TGTCTTGTACAATCTATTAGACTGTCAAATCTCTTCTTCTCATATTTGAACAGCTTTTCCTAAACACGACTTCATATCATACCTACCAAAACGATCTCAAGCAATAGTCAGGGAAAACCTTTTGTGGGTCTTTTGACTTAGGAAAGTGGGTCTGTTATTAGAGAGCAGTCAACTAAGCCAGAAGCAATCAATAACGGCACATCTTTTTGGGCAGGCTATTTCTGCAGATGAAAGCAGAGCGAATCAGTCCATTGGAACGCGTTGTCCTCGTCTCAACCCCGTGGCCTCTTTACAGCCGTCCTTCCATTCAGCTTGGTGCGCTCAAGGCCCATCTGAAACAGGACTTTCCGAAGCTGAGGGTCCACGCCCTTCACGTTTATCTCAAAGTTGCGGAATCGATTGGATACAAACTTTATAGCGCGATTTCAGAAAGAACCTGGCTGGCGGAGACGGTGTACGCTGCCCTCCTGTTCCCTGAACGTAAGGCGCAGATCGAAAAGATTTTCTACCGGGAAGCAAAGGGTAAGCCCAGGCTTCGCGGGGTCGATTTCGCGGCCCTTGCCTCACAGGTGAGCCGCGCATCGGATAATTTTGTTAAGAGTGTGGAGTGGGAGCGTTGCGGACTTGCGGGTTTTTCAGTAGCTCTTTGCCAGCTTACCTCATCGCTCTATTTCATTACGCGTATCAAGCAGGCCTTTCCGAATCTGCCCATTGTGGTAGGTGGTTCTACGTTTGCGGGTGATGCTGTGCGAGGACTCCTTGAGACATTTCCCGAGATCGACGCTGTGGTGAATGGTGAGGGCGAGCTTCCTATGAGCCAATTGATCGGTCACCTCATGAACTCCAAGAACCTCGATAAGATGCCCCCGATTCCAGGGGTCGTCACGCGCATAACTATAAAAAATGGAACGCCTGCCGCCTTCCACCAAATGGCGTCTCTGTCTGACCTGCCCGCCCCTGACTATGATGACTACTTTCATTTGCTCAATACATTCAGTTCGGAGAGGACCTTTTTTCCGACTCTTCCAGCAGAGATATCTCGAGGGTGTTGGTGGCAGCGGCCATCTCGTGCCCACAAGCATACAGGGTGTGCTTTTTGCAACCTAAACCTCCAGTGGGACGGTTACCGTTCGAAGACTCCGAAGCAAGTCGTTTCCGAGGTTGATCACCTGACCACAAGATACAAGACACTCTCTGTTGCCTTCATGGACAACCTGCTGCCGGTCAGAGAGTCCGTAGAGATTTTTGAAGAGCTCTGCCGACTGAACAAGGATTTTCGTCTGTTCGGCGAGATCCGGGCCTCCACACCAAGGCGTGTGCTGGAAGCAATGAAGGCGGCCGGCACGCACGAGGTGCAGATCGGAATTGAGGCCCTCAGTACGAGGCTTCTTAAGAAACTGAACAAGGGGACCACGGCCATCCAGAACCTGGAAATCATGAAGCACTGCGAAGAGCTCAGCATCGCAAATGTTTCAAACCTGATAGTCCATTTTCCCGGCAGCGACGAACAGGATGTAGAGGAAACCTTGCACTGCCTGGAATTTGCTTTTCCGTTCCGACCGCTCAAGTTTCTCCATTTCTGGCTTGGTCTTGGTAGTCCTGTATGGGAAGACCCCAAGGCCTTTGGCCTTAAGGCGGTTTTCAATCATCCCAACTACGCCGCTATCTTCCCGCCCAATGTCTTCCGCTCCATGCGTTTTGTGATACAGGCATACCGCGGCGACCTGAGGCATCAAAGGAAACTGTGGCAACCGGTCAGGAAGCGGGTGAAGGCCTGGAAAAAGGCCTACACAGAAATCCACAGGGGGCCTGCGAGTGCCCCCATCCTCAGTTTTCGCGACGGCCGGGATTTTTTGATCATACGTGAGAAACGACTCAATGCCGAACAACTGACACACCGTCTTGTGGGGACCTCCCGATCAATCTACCTCTTCTGTCAGACACATCGTTCTCTTGTCAGAATCTTGGACCGTTTTCCAGAGGTTGGTGAGGACAAGGTCCTCCCTTTCTTGAAGATGATGGTGGATAAGAAGTTGATGTTTGAGGAGAAGGGAAGATATCTGAGCCTGGCCGTTTCAATGAAACCAAAAAAGTATGAGGAGAGACTATGAGCAAACACATGCAACTGACGGTCCGGATTCGTCCATATTACAAGAAGGATCTATCGGGAGTGTACCCTGAAATTGCCCGCCGCTTGAGTTATCTCGATGAGGCATGGGTGGCGGAAGGGCCCTCCCTTCTTGAGATTGTGGGACGACTGGACAAACTTCTGTACGAACTGGAAGCCGATCCACCTTTTAGGGAGATTCTTCTGCAGTATAAGGCCAAACTGCACAAACTCTATGAGGATATTGAAGGGCAGGTTGCCGACTGGCATCTATCAGAGGCCGACAAACTCTTGTATGAAATGGAAGATATCTTTGATGAAGTAGAGGCCGAACTAAAGAGGATTTAGATCACAAAAAGTGTTTATCAACCACGCTTTGGCTTCTTCTTTGTCGTGAGGGCTTCTATTTCCTGACGGATAAGCTTTTTCTTGGACCAGCGTTCAATTTTCCCAATCAAGCCATACTCGTAGGACCGGTCTACTTTTTCTTCCTGTAACTTGAGACCGTCTGGAGCAGCCATGGCTGCCTGGAGGCACGACTTGGCATGAGGGCATTTCATGCATTCGGGCGGGCTCATTCGTAGTCCCTCCTCGGCAACAGGAAAAACCTTCTCAAGCTGACCAAAACAATCCAGGGGATCTGCAGGATCGCTAACCATTCTTTTCACACACTTTAGGTAGGTTCTAATGTTCGTTTCTCTGCGGCCTGAAATTCAAGTTCCTGCGTATCACACAGACAGAAAAAAGAAAAGGGTTCGCCCGAACCTCGTGTCGGGCTTGTTACTCCCAGGCTCCTTGACAGTCGCCACCCTTTTTTGGTATTTTTCTTGAGCACCGAAGACAACTGATACCTTGCCAAAAGTCGATTGGTGCTTACCATATTTGTCATGAGGAGGTGAGCATCATGAAAAGGTTCAAGCTGCCCAGAGTGGCCCACTGTTCTGAAGGCTGCCAGAGGCAGCCCTGGGCACGGCGTTAAACTGCCCGTTTATCCCAACTGAAGGTTCCTATGAGCTAAATACCAGAACCCCACTTCTCGTGACGGGAGGTGGGGTTCTGTGCTTAACATAGCAGAGGCATACTTCTTGCCGTTTTCATTACCGGCTTCAGGAAAGGAGATCCGCCATGAAGAAACTTGTTGTGCTGATCATTCTCGGGGCAGCCGGCCTTGTTGCATACAACTACTTCACAACCGGAGAGATCTCGCTGATTCCCGCCACGTCCCAGTCGCCCGAGGAACAGGAACTGAAGACGTTGGAGAAGGCGTTCCAACAGGCTAAGAACCAGTACCTTCAGGGCAGCCGAGGTGCTTCACTCGTGGGCATTGATACGCCGGCGGATGTTGTTGGTGCCATGCGGGAGATCAGGCGGGTGGAGAGAGAAGTAATCGCTCTGAAAAAACGTATGACATCAGGAAATGCCAAGGTGAAGGCTGAGAAGCTGCTCATCGAAATAAAGGCATTTACGAGGACATACGGATAGGATCGGGGCCGTCCGACCTGTCGGAATCAAGGGTGGGGGCCCTCATCATCCGTTGATCATGCAACTCACTGCAATCACGGTCAAAACGTTCTCATCAAGACACAAGAAAATGCTTGATTTCTGAGCTGGTTGTGCATTATAAACCCCCATGGTCCCACCAATAGGCCTGATATAGAGAAAGGAGGTCATCAAACAATGGCAGAGCAAGAATCTCAAGAAATGACTTGGCTGGAGTGGCTTTCCATCTTTATCGTCATTAGCGTTGTCGGTACCATCTTTCTGGTGGTCTTTCTGACTATTATGCTTGGATAAGTACCTGTAGTCCGGATGTCGCCCTTGATAGCGTCGTCATTTGACCGGTGCCACTGGGCAGAGGAGGCTTTGCTCGTCGTTACGGAGTAAAGCCTTTACAACCCGGATAATCTTCCAACCTTCGTCGCTCGCTTCACAAACGCTTCAACATCTATGAACCTGCACGAGCCGGATCGGGCAATCGGGATAGCCTGAGGTGTTCGCCGGATTGTGATAATTTGGAGCCGCGGCACCCCTCAATTCTCGCTTGGATATATCTGTCGGTTCCGGAAATAGTCTTCACAAGGGTTTTGTCTTTAGAGGAATCTTAGATTGAGACAAAAAAATGAAAAAGGCGCCTAACATGGATACGGAGCCCTTCTGGATTGCCATAGGCGACATTCATGGCCATGTGTCTCGGATAGGAGATGTCCCGGGTATCTCCCAGGCCCAGGGGGTTCTTATATCAGGTGATATAACAGACTATGGAAGCCGGGCCCTGGCCGAGACTCTTCTAAACCGGATCGAGCATTTCAATCCGATAATTCGGGCGGTGATTGGGAACATGGACACGCGAGAGGTGGATGAGTTGCTTGAAGAGAAGGGATATAACGCACACGCCAGGGCCGCTGACCTGGGTTTTGGTGTCGGCCTAATTGGGGTCGGTTATTCCACGCCCACGCCATTTGGGACCCCTTCCGAGGTAAGCGACGCTCAGCTTAATTCATGGCTCGAGCAGGCCGTACAACAAGCTGAGAACTATAAGTATATTATCCTCATGGCACATAATTCACCTTACGGCACCCGAACTGACCGTGTGGGTTTTGGCCAGTCCGTGGGCAGTAAGGCAGTACGGCGGTTCATTGAGAAATATCAGCCCGACGTGTGCGTCACCGGCCATATTCACGAGTCCAGGGCAGTTGACCGGGTAGGCAAGACGCAGATCATTAATCCCGGACTGTTCGGATCCGGCGGGTATGTTGTCATCCGTCTTGCAGGCAGTGGGCTTGAGGCGGAGCTCCGGCATATGTGACATCCTCACCGTTCTTCCCGTGAAGTAGGCTTTCAGGTGAATCCCGCGTTCTGCTTACAGAAAGCCGGTATTGTATTGACGACAGTTACTTGATCAGATATAGATCTATTCTGAATTCGACGATTAGGAGGTGCACCATCAAAACAGTACGAAAACAGGGTAAACCTATAAGTGTTTGTTTGGCAGTACTCATGTTGTTGATAGCGGTACCTTATCAGCCTGTTTTTGCTGGCATGATCGGAACGGAAACCGTTCTGGAGACAGCCCGTGGCCAGGAGGCCCGTAACTACGTGAAGAAAGTCCTGGCCCGCGAAGATGTGCGGACCACACTCATGGCCCAGGGTATTGATCCGCTCGAAGCCAAAGCACGGGTCGACAGCCTGTCCGATGGTGAGGTGGTGCGTCTTGCCGAGCAGATCAAGCAAGTTCCTGCCGGCGGCGGCGTCGACGTCGTGACGATTATCATCGTCGCCGCTTTTGTCGTTTGCAT
>JAQBAU010000141.1:0-8146 GCA_032126655.1 Desulfobacterales bacterium | reverse complement strand
ACTGGGGCTTTGTGATGCTTGTGGACGAAAGGGAAGGGCAATTCCAGGTTCATAGTCAGATGGGAAATAGTCTAATCCCGAAAGCCATCTCGATAACGAGGTCAAGCCCGCTGATTCGTGAAATGGGACGTCGCAAGCGGGAGGTGACCCGACACAATGTTGCAGAATGGTCCAATGCCTGTGAGGATGGAGCCGTGCTCCGGGAAGACTTCGGCAAACTGGGTGGCACTGTCATCATACCGATGGTCTTCAAGGGTGAGATCAAGGGACTCCTTGTTCTGGGAAACAAGAAGTCCGGGGGTCTGTTCACGCCAGAGGACCTCGAACTCCTCCGCACCCTGGCCAACCAATGCGCGATCTCCATTGAGAATGCCAAGGCATACCAGGTCATCGAGAGCCTGAAGAACAACCTTGAGAAGATCGTGGAAAGACGGACGCGAGAACTCACCAGGGCATTGGAAGAAAGGGAGAAGACCCAGGATCTGCTCATCAGATCTGAAAGCCTCGCTACCGTGGGTGCGCTTGTTGCCGGGGTGGCCCACGAGCTAAACAATCCCATAGCCAGCGTCTCAAGCCTGGTCCAGTCAGCTGTCGAGACCCTTGAGGCGATGCCAGTGGGGCAGCCCGTGAAAGCAGAGGGGAACGCTGGGGCAGGGGTCGAGTTGATTAATGACCTGAAATTCAGCCTGAAAGAACTGGATCGCGCCGGAGGCATTGTAGCAAGCCTCCTTGGGATATCCCGCCAGACCCACGAAGACTCGGAACCCGTGGCCTTAAATGACGTGTGCAAAGATGCGCTCAAAGTCCTCTACAACCAGCATAAGGGTACAGGTATTCATATTCTTGAGGCTTACGCAGAGACCCTTCCGGAGATCAGGGGGAATGCTGCCAACCTGGCGCAGGTTTGCCTGAATATCATAGGCAATGCCATTCAGGTTGTGGACAGGCAGCTGGGGAGAATCGTTGTCAGCACTGGCTACGACCCGTATAGAAAGATGGTCGTCTTTGAATGTGAAGACAATGGCCCTGGCATAACAGAGGGAGTCATGAAGGATATCTTCAAGCCTTTCTTTACGACCAAAGAAGTCGGGAAGGGGACGGGGCTGGGACTGTACATCTCCCACGAGATCGTATGCCGGCACAACGGAAAGGTCTTTGCGGAGAATGACTCGCTCGGGGGTGCCACTTTCAGGGTCGAACTACCGGTTGCCGGATAGCTCCGCAGCCATTCGTATGGCTGCCACTAAGCTGCCCGGATCGGCCTTTCCGGTCCCGGCAATATCGTATGCGGTGCCGTGATCCACGGACGTACGAACAATTGGGAGGCCAAGGGTGACGTTCACACCATCGGAAAAATGTACCATCTTAAAAGGGATGAGACCCTGATCGTGGTACATACACACGACTGCATCCCATTGCCCTTTTAGCGCCCGGTAGAAGACTGTATCCGGCGGATGCGGGCCCGATACATCAATGCCTGCTTCGCCGGCCTTGCCAACGGCTGGGGCGATGATTTGGATCTCCTCATCGCCGAACAACCCGTTTTCTCCTGCGTGCGGGTTCAAGGCTGCCACTGCCAATCGAGGTTTCGGGATACCAAAAGCGCTTCTAAGGGCATGGTCTGTAATTCGAATTGTCTTAAAGACAGCCTCTGTTGTAAGCTTTCCTGGAACCTGGGCCAGGGGTAGATGGATCGTGACCAGGGCAACCCGAAGCCTGCTTCCGGTCAGCATCATGATGTAGTCTGAGGTCTTGGTGCGCTCGGCCAAGAGCTCAGTGTGGCCGTCGAAGTCCACGCCTGCCATACGCAAGGCCTTCTTGTTGATAGGGCAGGTTGCCACACCCTGAACACGCCCCTGCATGGCCCAGTCGATCGCCTGATTGACATAGGCCACCATGGCGCGGCCGGTCTCTCTGGTTGGGTGGCCATACTCCAGCCGACTGTAGTCGAGTTCAGAGAGCCCTATCACATCGATACCCCCCTGTTGGTAGACGCCGGCCTCGGGAGAATCAACACTGTGAACCCGGACCCCGGTGTTTAACCGCTCGCTCGCAGCCGTGATCACTGCTACGTCTCCAAGGACCAAAGGGCGGCAGGTCTCATAGACCGACGATTCAACGAGCGCCTTTAGGATGATTTCCGGTCCGATGCCCACAGGATCACCCATCGTGATCGCTATGATGGGCCGTTTTTCCATGCTTTTCATTGCTGCCCTGCCTCAATGACTATCTATAGGTTTCGTTAGTAAAAGTCAAATCGGCTGGAGGGGTTTTTCACAGGTTTTGGGCACCCGGATTCAGTGGCCGAAATTTTTAGTTCGGTAAAAACAGTCTGTTATGAGCAGAAAGAGAAGCACCTACACAATTTTGAGAAAACAGGACAAAATAGGAGCAAATCGGCGTTTTTGGGAGAAAGGAAGGGTGTTGAAAAGTAGCCTTGAAGTGGGCCAAGGCTTTGGAATACTGAAACAAAATTGGTATCTGGAGAAAGGCTGCATTGTAGAGCCTCTTGAGTAGGGCTGGATCTGTTATGCAATGAGATTAGCATGTTATAATGTGTTGAAACAAAATTCACTAAGTCCTCAAGACTCCAAGCCGTTCGGTTTGACAGCCTCATGTTGATGTTTTAGAAGCAGCACACCTTGCAGGGATATTGAATAGTCTTTCTCGAATATTCCATCAAAATCCAACAAAATTGCACTTTTTCACCGAATCATTACATGGTTAGGGGCCTCCGTCCGTTGGTACAATCTATGTCTTTTTCGTTACGCTTGTGTGACAGTTCGTGGACTTGCGGTACGCCGCAAAGCCCTCCAAAGTAGCCCCATGCAATCAGCCTGGAATCAAGTAAAAACCGAGATCCACAAGAAGATACCGCACCACAGTTTCATGGTCTGGATCGAGCCGTTGGAGTGGTTAGACCATCGGGACGAAAAGGTCGTACTGGGATGTCCTAACACATTTGCCAGGAAGTGGGTCATCAATCATTATGTTGACCTGATTGAAGAGGAGGTTGCGAGGGTTATTGAAACGCCATGTCAGATTTCTTTGGAGGTTTCTGATCGCCCGAGCAAAAATGGTGAAACGAAGCAGCTTCTTCTTCCCCATGTTTCACACCCGCAACACCCGGTATCCATTTTCCACAAAGGCTTTACCTTTGACGAATTTGTCGTTGGTATGTGCAACGATTTTGCCTACAGAGCTGCACTGGCTCTGGCATGCGGGGGGTCTGGCCACCAAAATTCCCTTTTTCTGTTGTCCGAGACAGGCCTCGGCAAGAGCCATCTTTCTCAAGCTGCAGCGAACCATATCCTGAATCAAAATTCTGCGATCCGCGTCTGCTATGTAACGGCAGAGGAGTTCACCAATGCCATGGTCTTCGCCCTGCGGCATGACGCTATTGAACAGTTCAAGGAGAAGTACCGGAGACAGTGCGACGTATTGCTTCTGGAAGACGTTCAGTTTCTGAGTGGCAAGGAGAAGACTCAACACGAGCTGGGATACACCCTTGATGCGTTGCTTGCCGCAGAAAAGAAGCTTATTTTCACGAGCAGTCATCTGCCTGATGATATCCCAAGGATGGACAAAAAACTCGTTTCGCGGCTCTCTTCCGGTATCATATCCAATATTGAACCCCCTGATTACGAAACCCGTGTGCGCATCATCGAAAAAAAGGCCACTTCGAAGTCGCTTGAGATTCCTGAAGACGTGGTTCACTATCTTGCCAGTGAGCTTACAGAGAACGTGAGGCAACTGGAAAGCGGCCTGGTTGGGGTTGCTGCTAAGGCTTCGCTCCTGAACCTGCCCATAGACGTTAAGCTGGCTGAAAGCGTTGCGAAGAATATTGTACGACGGTCTCAGAAAATCACAATAGAGTCTATTCAAAAACTTGTATGCAAATACTACAAAATGGGCATGGATGAACTCCTTTCTCGCTCCCGCAAGCGGCGCATTGTCCAGCCTAGACAGATTGCCATGTACCTGGCTCGTCGATACACGGGCGAATCCTTTCAGGCCATTGGTCGGAGCTTCAATCGCTACCACGCCACCACCCTTCATGCCATTGGCACGGTTGAACGGCTCATTCGAGAACAAGGAGCTATCCAGAAGCAGGTAGAGTTCCTTTCTGAGAGGGTGGAATCAGGCGGTCTTTGACCTCAATCATCCCCAAGATCGAGGCAATCGTCGGCGGGGAGCACGTCTCGACCGCAGAAGAAGACCTCCTCTGTTACGCCTACGATGCCACCAACCGTCACTATCGTCCAGACGCCGTCGCCTTTCCGGGCAATGCAGATGAAGTCTCGAAAATCCTCAAACTCGCCAATCAGCATCGGTTCTTTGTAGTCCCTCGGGGTGCCGGAACCGGAATGAGCGGAGGGGCACTTGCTGTCCAAGGCGGGCTCGTCCTCGTCATGACCCGGTTCAGTCGCATCCTATCCATTGATACCGAAAATTTTGTTGCAGCAGTAGAGCCCGGTGTGGTGACGGGACATTTTCAAGAAGTTGTAGAGGAAAAGGGGCTTTTCTACCCGCCTGACCCGGCCAGTGCACCGTTCAGTACACTGGGAGGCAACGTGGCCGAGTGCGCCGGAGGGCCGCGTGCCGTCAAGTACGGGGTTACGCGCGACTATGTCCTGGGTCTTGAGGTGGTGCTGCCGACCGGAGAGATCATCAAGACCGGGGTCCAGACCGCCAAGGGTGTTGTTGGGTACGATTTGACCCGGCTCATGGTGGGGTCTGAAGGGACCCTGGGAATCATTACAAAGATTATATTCAGATTACTGGCTCTCCCTGAGGTGGTCCGCACGCTCAGTGCAGTCTTTGCCCGGCTTCATGACGCCGCAAGTACTGTCTCGGAAATCGTTCGCTCCGGGGTTCTGCCGAGGACTGTAGAATACATGGATCAAGCGGCCATAAGGTGCGTTGAAGATCATCTAAAGATCGGGCTTCCGGTGGATGCCGGGGCCATGCTGCTGATCGACATCGACGGAAGCCCGTCTGCTGTTGAGGCAACCCTTGCTCGGCTTGTTCCGATTTGTGAGGGAAAGGGTGCCCATGAAGTAAAGGTGGCAGGCTCGGCACAAGAGGCCAGGGAACTGTGGAGGGCACGCAAGGGCATATCGCCTGCACTTTACCAACTTGGACCGGACAAGATGAATCAAGACATCGTGGTTCCGCGCAGCCGTATCCCGGACATGGTGGAATGGATAGACGACCTGAGGCAGCGGACCGGCCTCACGATTGTCACCTTCGGGCATGCGGGTGATGGGAACATACATTTCAACATCATGCTGGACAAGCGTGACAAGGAGACCCTTGCAAAAGCCGAATCTGCAATCGGGGAAGTATTCCGACAGACGATTGCACTAGGGGGAACGATTTCGGGTGAACATGGCGTGGGGGTCACCAAGGCCCCTTATATCGGAATGGAGATCGGCACTGAAGAGCTTGCCCTGATGAAACGTATTAAGGCCCTGTTCGACCCGAACGGGGTGCTGAACCCTGGAAAGATATTTTAGAAACACCAAAGCTTCTCCCATCTATGCTAAGCTCAACCGTGTTTGTCACTATTATATGACATTTATGTTGACGGCGAGCACGAAAGGCAATAAAACCCGCCCCAATAGAGACTATCGATCATCCCCGTCCATTCAAAGATGTTCAGTATTCTAGGATCCCTCGTGGCAGCAGCCTTTCGTCGGGGAAAGATCCTTCTTTTCAACAAAGGTATTCAATGGATATCTATTTGTTTTCCATCTGCGTTTTGATCTGCCTTGCGGTCTGTGACTTGATTGTTGGCGTGGTCAATGATGCTGTCAACTTCTTGAACTCATCCATAGGTTCCAGGGTGGCGCCTCGCCATATAATCATGATTATTGCAAGCCTTGGAATGCTCGCTGGCGTGACCTTTTCCAGCGGCATGATGGAAGTGGCGCGAAAGGGTATTTTCCACCCCAAGTATTTTGTCATGCCAGAGTTGATGACCATCTTTTTGGCCGTCATGATCACCGACATCATTCTCCTTGATGTCTTTAATACGTTTGGCCTGCCCACCTCCACAACAGTATCTATTGTCTTTGAGTTACTGGGCGCTGCCGTGGCCGTGTCCTTGATCAAAATCTATAACGCAGGCGACGGTTTTTTGAGCCTGGTAGACTATATCAACACAGGAAAGGCGCTTGTTATCATTTTGGGGATTCTCTTATCGATCGTTATTGCGTTTTGTTCAGGCGCCATCATCCAGTTCATCGCTCGCATGGTCTTTACATTTGACTACAGGAAACGCCTCAAACGATTCGGAGGTGTCTGGGGAGGTCTGTCTCTGGCAGCAATTACCTATTTCATCTTGATAAAGGGCGCCAAAGGTGCATCATTTCTTACGCCGGAGTCTGTTGGTTGGATAAAGACCCATGCATGGACTATCATGGCTATGGGCTTTTGCTTTTTTGGTGTCATGTTCCAGGTGCTGGCAGTCTATTCGAAGATCGATATCCTGAAACCCATTGTCTTGGTGGGAACCTTTGCCCTTGCCATGGCGTTTGCCGGCAATGATCTCGTGAATTTCATCGGTGTTCCGCTGGCGGGATTGAATGCCTACGACATCGCTTCAGCTTCCCAAGATCCGCTCCGTGTGACCATGGAGGCCCTTCAAGGGCCTATTCAGTCCAACACGTTCCTGCTGCTCATCGCCGGGATCATCATGGTCGTCACTTTATGGGTGTCCAGGAAGGCCCGCACTGTTACCGAAACGGAACTCAGCTTGGGCCGGCAGGAAGAAGGGATGGAACGCTTTGGGTCATCGGGGCTTTCAAGGAACATTGTCCGGCTGAGTCACACCGTGTTTTCTTTGGTAAACAGACTCACTCCTGTGCCGGTGAGGAAGGCGATTTCCCGCCGTTTAGACTCGGGAGCCTATACCTGTGCGGCTTCAAAAGACGGTGAGATACCATCCTTTGATCTGCTGCGGGCATCTGTGAACCTTTTCGTTGCCAGCGCCGTGGTTTCACTTGGCACGTCGTTGAAACTCCCGCTCTCCACAACCTACGTGACATTCATGGTGTCCATGGGAACATCACTTTCAGATCAGGCGTGGGGCAGGGAAAGCGCTGTCTATCGGGTGACCGGGGTGCTTACGGTCATAAGCGGGTGGTTTTTGACCGCACTGGTGGCATTTTCAGTCTCGCTTCTTTTCGCTCTTGCTATATACTACCTCAAACTCGCTGCCATTTTGGGATTGCTGGTGCTCCTGATTACTCTCGTTTGGCACAGCCATCGTTTGCATTTTAAAAGGGCAAAAGAAAAGCGTGCGGTTGAACTCCTCAGTCTGGAAAAAACCGCTGATGCCGAAACCGCCACCCATGCTTCTTTTGAACAGACCGGGCACTTTCTACAGGAAGTCAGCGATAGCCTGGGCCTTTGTTTTGAAGCTACTTTTTCCGAGGATAGACAAAGGCTGAGAGACGCTACAACGTGGACAGACAAGATCCAGAAATGGGCCAATATTATTATTTCAAATACCTTTGAAACGCTTTTTCTACTTCGAAGTGACTCTGTAGACAACACCCAGCAATATGCAAAGACCATGCGCTTCATACAGGGTATTGCTGAAAGCCACAGAGATATGATCAAGCGCTCTTATGTGCATTTTGAAAATTGTCATGAAGGGTTCACTGAAGATCAAAAAGAAGAGTTGAGGCGGATCAAAACATACATCACCAGGCTTTTATGGAACACTTCCATTATGTTAACACGGAGGAAGAAAGTCGACTATGATTATATCCATAGTCAAAAAAAGAGACTGGAAAATCTTGTTAATGAATTCGACAAAAACCAGATTAAACGGATACAAGACGCAGAATCCAAAACGCGTCTGAGCATTCTCTTTTATGGTCTTTTGGAAAATTCCGTGAAGATTGCCGAACAGACAGAAGCTTTGCTGGACATCTTCAGGGAGTCTTTCACAGTAAAATGAGTGAGAACAAGAGGAGCGTAATATTGAAGCTCCCTGCAGCAAGCTGCAGGGAACCTTCGACCGTAAGGTAGTTAACCATTCTTCTGTTCGCTCGCTAACCCCGTAGCGATTCGACTGCCTTCGACATGAGCTCAGGCCGAATGTAACTCGTCGAAGTCAAGCTACGGGGAATGC
>JAQBAU010000140.1:0-3031 GCA_032126655.1 Desulfobacterales bacterium | reverse complement strand
CCGGGTTGGCTTTTTGGATAAACTCTCTTGCTTCCTCTGTGAAGGTACCGATTCCACAAAGCCTCGGTGGGTAAGAACTCACCATAATAATAGGGTTGTTATGCATTGCCGGCATATACAAGGGTCTCCTGTTTGCCTTCTAAGACTGTATTTACAACTATTGTCTCGCTTAGAAAGTACAAGTTCAAAAGGGAAAGCAGCCGTGCCAATGTAGATTCTGCACCCTGATTCAAATTGGCGCCGTCGGCCGTTAAGCCGTCGCGACACCCAGCAGTCCTGTAGTCATACAGAGGGACATTCAGGTCGTTCCGGCCCAGGGCCAGTCGTAGCAGCGCCGAGCCTCCTCAATCCATTTCTCATCTTTTGTGATCTTGTATGCCTCAATGCAGGCTTCAATCATCTCCTGGGCCTCGATTGCCAGCGCTTCCGGGAGATCAGTAGTAAAGGTGGCAATACCGCAACGCCTTGGCAGATAGTTGCCAATCAGGGCCATCGTTTTTGGGCTCTGGGGGTGCAATCCAGTTGGGTCCATGACTACTTCTCCTATGAAGTGTTTCAGTCAGTCCTCATGCAGGAAAAACCATAAGTGGCCCCCTGATTGGGATTTTGAATTGTACCCGGCGCTTTCGTCCCCTCGTTTCCATCTGTTCTACTGATAGCCCAGATGAGAACGAATTTCATCAAAAAAAGGCGTCTGATTCTGTTCAACACAACGGGCGGCATATAGATACATCGCCGCAGACCACGTTTGCCAGTCCTGCCCACAAGGCACCCCATCCTGTGCCCGAAAGTGTTCATTAAAGCCAAAATCTACTCCGGCTTTGCGCGCGGGTTGGACCAGCCTTGTCAAAGCCTCCAGCTTCCTTCTGGCCAATCGCCTTTTTCCCGCAGCCACGACTGCCGCAACATAAAACCCACATATGAATGGCCATATTCCGCCATTGTGATATTCGCCTGGGCGGTTGAACTTAGCGTACCTTGGCAGCCAGTCGGGGTCCTCCTTTTCAATGAAGGGAAAAAGATTTGGGGGAAGATCCAATGCAAGGCTTCCTTTTTCTCGCATCACGTCACACTCAGCCTCGATCCATGAGATGATGTTCTCCGCTCGTGACGGCGGCGCTATCCCTGAAAGAATGGCCAAGCTGTTACCCAGCAAATCAAATCGCTCACTGCTGTAAAGCTTGTAGGACCATAGGGCGTAGTAAGGCTTGTGACGAACGGCCAATCCTTCGTGGACGTGGCGGTGTTTGGTGTCTGCCGTGATGGTAAAGCGACCCATCAACTGGCGAAGCAGATTGGCCTCATCGTATTTGCCGTAAAGGCACAAGTAGCAGTAGACTACTGTATTGACGAACAGGCCGAAGCCGGGCACCCATTGCTCGTCCCGCCAGTCGCTAGTCGGTAGCTGGGCCACCATGACACGGTCGGACGGACTCTGGTAATCCATCCAGGTTAACGCCTTTTGGGCGGCAACTTCCAAAAAATCCCGTTCACCGGTGACCTTTCGAAAGACCGCCAGCGCCAGGAGGAACAGGGGCGTGGTATCGCTGGCACCGCGATCTTCAGGGTCATGCACCAGCGAGGGAATGTGGCCGCGCCGGCTCTGGTTTTTTGCTAAAGTTTCAAGAACCCGGCGGAGCGAACCGATCAATCGTTTGTTACCAGATACGAGGATTCCGAGGCCTGCAATCATAAGGTCACGAGTGTATGGTTCAGGATATCCCCAAGCGGCAGTTCTCGGCAGACCTCGATATGGTCCGTGCATATTATGAAGCAGTATGTCCGTTGCGGCCTTCTTGGCCTCCTCAACCGAATCTGGCAATGGGGTTGTCACTTCACGAAATTCCCAGTTTATCAGCCAGTAGCTGGACGAGCCGTTTGGCCACGACGCGATAGTCAAAATATTCAACCACGCGCTTGCGAGCAGCGCTTCCCATATTCTGACGGAGTTGTTCCTTGGTCATGAGCTCCATCAGGTATTTTGCGATGTCGTGGACGCTTGCGCGGTAGTCAGCAGTGCGTGGCCTCTTAAAGACTACTCTATGCCCGGGTTCATATCCTTCATCTTCTCCCAGGGTTGTCTCCCGAATGCGCACTTCCTGTGCCACCCGGGCGAGGAAACCAGTGTGGCCGTGAACTAACGTATCAAGCATGCCCATGGCCTTGATGCCAACGACTGGTTTCCCGCACGCACCGGCTTCCACCTGAAGCATACCGAAACCTTCCAGACGAGAAGGTGCAGCGTAAATGTCGCAGGCTGCCAGCAAGTAGGGCATGAAACTCCGTGAAACCCGACTTGTTGTGTAAATCACGTCTTTTTCAATGCCGAGATGGGCGGCTAGCTGCAAGTCCTGTAGATTCTGTTGTTCACTCCTCGGCTGAGGCCAGACCTTACAAACGTATTTCCAGCCTGGTGCCTTGGCATCGATGAGGGCAAGGGCTTGCATGACTTCTTGGGCGCCCTTGGACGCAGCATCCCCTCCCACAGTGAGGATCATTACCTGATCCGGAGCCACCCCAAGCGCTTCCCTGACTGCAACGACTTTCGGGTCCTTTCTATCCCTGGGTGTGAAGGAATCTGTGTCGCATCCTACGGGCAAAACCTCAATATTTGAGGCGCTTAAACCATCCCGTGTATACACTTTTTTCACCCACTTAGAGGTGGTTAGAATCAAGGGAAGTGAGTTTAGAGCTTCTTGATAAGCTGCCATATATCCGTCCGCAACGAACCATGGTACAGGCTGAATGCCGTAACGGGTCGGGTGGAGTACCAAGTGTGGCGTGTGCCCCCAATATCCAATCCCAACTACAACGTCAGGCTCGAACCAGCGATAGCACCATTCCTTCTCCTGGGGAGACTCGAAGGGGGCTGGGAAGACGTCAACGCCGTCTTCTTTCAAGCCTCTGAAAAGCAAATCCCCCTGTGTGGACAAGCCTCCAGGAGATGGAGGATAATCATAAAGCACAAGTATTTTCATTTTCGATGCCTTTCATGATCAACCCAGTCGTTGAAGTTCTTTGGGGACTCGAA
>JAQBAU010000139.1:0-10824 GCA_032126655.1 Desulfobacterales bacterium | reverse complement strand
GCGTAAGCCGCAAATTAAAAGAAAAACACGAAATAGAAAATGACGAAATGTCGCCTCAAGATGAGGCGACCTTTCGTGTTTGTACTTTCGTGTTTTGTTATTCTTTTTTCGTGCTTTGCGGCTGCGCCTTGAGAAGAGGCGTGATAATCTTTTGCTTTTCCCTCTTTTCGTCCTATTGCAGTTTACTCATTTCCGCCTTAGCCGCCACACCCAAAGTGGAATCCGGTGCCAGTTGCGCGGTTTTCTTAAAGGCCAAAATGGCCTTTTCTCTCTTATTCTTGAACACGTATGCACGCCCAAGGTCGTAGAAACCAAGGGCATAGTCCGGGGCCAACTCAACGGCCTTTTCGAGTGAAGCGGCGGCGGCGTCATAGTCTCCCATGGCCATGTAGGTAAGGGCCATCCCTCTGTAAGCCCTGAAAAAGCGGGGTTGTACCTCAAGGGCTTTGTGGTATGCCTGGATGGAACGCGCATAGTCCTTTTTTCCACGATAGGCCTCACCCACATTGTTCAGGGCAAAATGCGGCGTGGCGTAGAGCAACTGTTCAAGAGCCAGATCGAAACTCTCGATCGCCTTGTCCCACTCCTCGAGCTTCAAGTAGACGATGCCCTTGTTGTTCCATGCGCTTGCATAATCGGGTTTCAGGAATACGGCCTTATCAAAATGCACGAGGGCCATATCCAGCTTCTCCTTGCCGACATAAGCGAGTCCAAGATCATTCTGCAGATAGGGGTCCTTGTCGTTTATCTCTTCAGCCTTCAACAATTCCCTGAGGGCGGACGTATAGTTTCTTTCGCCAAGGTATCCTTCACCAAGATGCTTGGAGGCGTCGGCCAGATCCTTGGGTGTCGTTTTGTTTTTGTCCTTGGTGGCGCATGACAATAGACAGAGAGAAAGAAACAGGAAGAGCAATGATCGGGGTAATCGTTTCAGCATCAACACCTCCTTGGGTTCGTTAATCGTTGTCCGTTATCCGTTGTCCGTTACAACGGAGCTCAAAGCTGAAAGCTCAAAGCTCAAAGCAAAAAAGAATCTGTTTCTCAATCTTCAATCTCCAATAGTCAATCCCAACGCCGTTCACCGTTGCCCGTTGGCCGGTTAAGCCCGTCTTCGTCAGCATAGCGCATGGCGCATAGGGCATAGCGTTTCCTCTTTCACGCTCTGCGCTCTGCGCTTTGCGCTATGCTTTCTCGTTCCGCATTCAATCGCCAATCAACAATCATAAATCAACAATAACGAAGTGCCGTTGTGCGCAAAAAGGACATGTTCTGTCACCGTGTTCTTATCTTGACCACAGTAATCTCTTTTTCTTTCAGGAACTCGCATATCTTCACGGGAAGCGGTGCCAGCGTCAGCAAAGTACTTCCTTGCGCGGCAGGGGATGCGAGAAGACCTGGAATCTCTACGGAGGTCGTCTTGAACACGTCCCGATCAGCCCCAAACAGAACAGGATCCTTGGTCCACGAAACTCGGATTGCCTGCATGATATTCCGGGCAATGTCCATGGCCTTGTCTTCGGGCTTGATGGTGATGACCTTCAGCCCGCTCTTTTCGATAGCTCCCTTTGCGTCGCCGAAAAGGGTACCAAAGTCCACCACCAGGTCCAGGCCGTCCTCACCGTGCATCAAGTTAGCGACCGTCTGGATCTGGAAGCCGGCATATTGAAAAGAGAGTGGGACTTGCCGGTCGTAGGAATATCCCAGGCCTTTTACCAGGTTCTCCACATAGTTTTCGTGATTTGAGGCGGCTATTGCGAACACCGGAAGCCCGGCTGAGGCACCTGTTTCTTTCTCCACAGCCATGTCTTCATCTACCCCTTCGGGCAGTAGATCAGAAATATAGATATTCTTCCCGGCCAGATAACTCTTGAGTGGAACCGACGTCTTTTCTTCGGGATTCGTAATCATGGTGATGCAGTCATATCCCCGCAGGTTGAGTTCATCTCCTTTTCGATCCAGAATCCAATCCCCCCTGAGGGTCACGTGAATACCGTCACCGGACATAGGAACCTCTACGGTCCGTTGTATCTCTTCCCCGTGAATGGCCCGAAACACTCTGTCCAGCAGGGTTCGCCTTGTTTCCCCTGGTTCTGCCCGGACAATCGTCAGGGGTTTCCAGAATGCGCGAATCGCGTTTTGCGCATCTTCCGACAGCCCTTTCCCTGTGTCCAAAAGAATGCGTCGGCCCCCTTCCAACTCGATCACCGGAAAGGCCTCAAGGTCCAGCTTAAAATCCTCCTTGCCCTCTACGGGAAAGAAGTAGTAGCCGGATTGGATCACCCTGCCCCCGAGTTGCCCCACCCACCCGGATATCCCTGACCGGGGCTGCCTGTCTCCGGGACGCTCGAACGGCCGATCAACAGCCGGGGCTTTTGATGCCAAGGCGGGCCCGGCCCTTCTGGAGGGTCGTCCCTCGGGACCGATGTCCGGAATGCGAATCTTCTGACCCGGATGTATCCGATTCAGGTTCCCGATGCCCGGGTTGAGTTCCTTTACAGCCTGCAAATACTCCTCCGGGATTTCATCCTCACGAAAACCATGGCGTTCCGCCGCAATTTTCGCCACATAATCACCCGGCTGGATCGTGTATGTACTGTGAAGCATGTCGGGCAGGAAGGGAATGGTATGCAGACGTTCATCTTCACCGACCGTTCCTTCTTCCGGATCCATCCGTTTTAGCGGAATCAGGATCTGCTCGCCGGGAAAGACCTTATTGACATCACTGACGTGCGGATTGAGCTTCTTCAGGAGGGAGGTGTACCAGGCAAGGTCCCACTCAATAATACAACCCCTACGCCGCAACAGATCCCAGACGTAATCACCTTTCTGTATGGTGTAGGGGTCACACAGAATATCCCAATGCTTGTATCTCTTGACTACATAGGTCTTGTACGGCGTGGCTGCCAGAACAGAACAGCACCAGAGCACGGACAGGATGATGAAGAGGAATATGGCCTTCGCGGCTGCTTGACTTTTCACTCTCAATCTTTCATGCGTTGCGGCTGCGCCTTAAAAAGAGGCGTACTTTCGTGCTTTTACACTTTCGTGCTTTCGTGATAAATCTTTTTGTCTTTTCGGCGCCTGACTATTTACCCTGCGAATAGGAGTACGGGCCCCTTGTGCTTTCGTGGCCAAGGCTGTCATGGGCTATGATGTAATAGGTCACCGCTGTGTCATTCATCTTCGCAAGATCGCTGCAGTACGTTTCCCCGTCATAGACGGACATTGGCGCGCTCCCGTGTTTATCACTCAACAGGGTGACGCTCTCTACCCCGGAAGGATCGCTGACCGCCGCACATATACTGACTGTGACACCGTTTGGTACGGGTGAGTCAAAGGGGATCTGACTGGTCTCTGAAATCCAGGGCCCTTCCGTATCTACATACTCTGAGTTGGTTGTCTCCGAAGTGGTTGTTTCTTCAAGCGTGGCTTTTTGCTTTGTCGCTTCTATGGTTGCAGATGGCGTCGTTGTCGCTATTGTTATTTTCGCCTTGGTCTTTGTTGCTTTGGGCGCTGTCAAAGGCTTTGTTTCCGCCTTGGTTGTTGTCGCTATGGTCGTTTCCGCTTTGGTGGCTGTCGATAGCTCTGTTGTCGATGTGGTCGCCACGCTGGCAAGGACCAGATTATGCATGAGCACATCGTGCGATACTGTCTTTGCCCGGTAACCCTTGTCCAGCGCATACTCAGGGTCGGGGTCGGCAGTCCTGGCCTTCAATCGGATGTTGATCCGCGACACCCTCTTCCTGGTCACACCATCCAGCGGGGTTGTTACCAGTCCGTGGCCATTGCGGTCTGAGTATTTGAATTCAAGTCCGCCCTGTGGGATATTCACAGCTACAGTCTGTCCGTTTCTCGTCAATTGGAGCTGTTTGGTGTCCAGGGCATAGGTGACGTCTTCGTCGGCATCTGAGACGTCGCCGTCCCCATTGAGGTCCGTGGTGAATCGAACAGTGTCAGAATCCGCCTGAACCAGACCGGCCCCAGCGGTCCCGATAGGGTCCCTGCCCGCCATGGGCAGCTCCCGGACCATCTTCTGCATCCCCGCTCGCAGGTTTTCCTGCATCTGAGAGACTTGACCCTCCCGGTCGTAGCTTTGCTTCTCGAAATAGGCGAACGTGGCAAACATGATACCGAGAACAAGCAGAGCGGCACCAATAGCTACCAGAAGCTCGACAAGCACAAATCCCCTTCCAGACATCTCTGGCCGTCTCCTCACCTAACTGAACTGTAACCCGTAGTCATCTGTCACACGGGGGCATGGCGATGCCCAAGCCCGCGGTGTAAATTGTTATTTTACTGCACGAGGCAACGCTGGTCAAGAAAAGAAACCAGGCTGCGGTAAGCTGTTTGGGCTCTGGTGGGGCCAGAAGAAGGGTTTGGGAGAAAGGGGTCTGAGCATCAGTTCCTTGACTTTACTCCCTGGTGCCGTTTAGGCCCTAATGGGCTGTCAGGTTTCTCATCTCATATGACGTCTCTTTATCAAGTCCTATTTGGAACCCTCAAGGGCGTGCTCCACCCTGGCATCGTAAGATTCAATTGCCTGTTGAAATTCTTCCTTTCTCTTTTTGTAGTCCCTGACCCGGGCATTGTACTCTCGGAGCTTCTCGGCAAGTTCCTCGCGATCACTGCGTGACATGTCCTCCATCGCCATTCTGTCTATCTCCAGTTTATCCGCTCTGAGAGTTTCGTAATCTTTCTGGAGCTGGACTTCTGTCTCTCTCATGTTCTTCCTCAGTCCCTTCTCTTCTTCTCTCAGGGCATTGAAAACTCCAAGTTCCTGGTCGTACTTCTGGCCTTTCTTTTCGTATTCTCCAAGCCGTTTGCTGTATTCCTTGATCTTTTCGTCCAGTCTTCTGTGGGCATTTGGCTCTAAACGCTTTTTTTGTGCACTATGTATTTCCTCGTCAATCTCCACAAGGGCCTTGTACTCTTTCTGCAACCATTTTCGGGTCTCTTCCAGTTCCTTGGCCCGGGGGGCTTCCTTGCCTTCGCCGGGAAGGACATCTTTTTCAGAAGGCGCGGTAATCTCTTTCAGGTCCTCATTAGGGCTTCCGACATCAGCTCCCTCTCCTTCGGTCTTCTTTTCTGATGTCACATCCCCCTCAGGTTCGGCCTTTTCATATACACCGACCTGTTGCTCCGAAGGAACTTGACCGACGTCTTCCGTATAGCGGACCGTTCCTTCTGCATCCACGTAACTATAACGCTCTGCTGATGCGGGCGTATGCAACCATACCAACATGAGAACGATGACCCAGTGTCTAAACCTCATGAAGATTTCCCTCCCGTCTGATCACGTCAGTGTTGTGCGGTCCTGCCCTTCACGCGGGCGCGCCGACATACCATAAGAGTATAACAAGAATAATCTTGTTTGCAAAAATTTCACTATCTTTCAGTCACCCGGGCCACTTCCTGAAAGGTGGTTATGCCTTTGAGCATCTTGTCAATAGCGTTCGTTCGCAGCGGAATCATGCCCGACTCAAGGGCCTTTTTCCTCACGGTGATGATATCCAGGTCCATAGATTCCGCAATAACCCCCTTCATGTCCTCGTCTATTCCCATCACCTCAAAGACACCCGTACGCCCGAGGAACCCGGTTCCCCTGCACTTGATGCAACCCTTTCCTTGCTTTAGCTTGACAGATCCTTCGCCCACCTCATCAGCACCGAGGGACTTGAGCACCGTGGCATCTACTTCTAAGGTGGTGGAACAATAAGGGCAAATCTTACGCAACAGCCGCTGGGCCAACACCCCAATCAGGGACTCCGCAGCCAGGAAGGGCTTGACGCCCAGATTGATCAGACGTGTGATGGTGGACGGTGCATCATTGGTATGCAGTGTGCTCAAGACCAGATGACCGGTGAGCGCCGCCTGAACCGCGTTCTCCGCGGTCTCGTGGTCCCGTATCTCGCCGATCATGATGATATCCGGATCCTGCCTGAGGATATTTCTCAAAATCGAGCCGAAGTCAATGCCGATGAGAGGCTGGACCGCGATCTGATTGAAGTCTTCTCGGATCATTTCAATGGGATCTTCTACGGTTGTGATGTTCTTCTCGGAGCTGGCAAGATGTCCCATCGAGGAATAGAGTGTCGTAGACTTGCCGCTTCCCGTAGGGCCTGTGACGAGGATGATACCGTTGGGCCTCTGCAAGAACTTGTGATATTCGATCAGATTCCCGGCTGAAAAACCGAGGTCTCCGAGATCCTGAAACAGGATGGTCGGGTCTAAGATCCTCATCACAACTTTCTCGCCAAAGGCCACGGGTATGGTTGAAACCCGTATCTCCGCATCCTGGCGTTGATAGGACAACTTCATCCTGCCGTCCTGGGGGCGGCGTTTTTCCGCAATGTCCAGCCTTGACAAGGTCTTGATCCGGGAGGTCATGGCCGGATGGACCGCTTTGGGCAGCTTGTAAATTATGTGAAGCACGCCGTCTATTCTGAAACGTATGAGAACATGGTCTCGCTTTGGCTCAATATGAATGTCGCTGGCACGCTGCTCAAGGGCGTAGTGAAAGAGATATTCCACCGCATTCTTGATGTGGGTATCCGTGGATTGGATCTCATCTATCGATTTCAGCCGCGTATATTGTTCGAGGTTTCCCAAATCCACGGATGGCTGCGCCAACTGGGTCTCTGCGGCTACAATTGAGGACTGGAATCCGAAGAACTCGCGGATGATCTTCAGGATATCGGTCTTGGTTCCCATGGCTGGAGTCACTTCCAGGGTTGTGACACGCTGCAAGTCTTCCAGCAGACCAGCATCCGTAGGGTCGTACATGACGACTTCGAGCTTGCCATCGGTGACGCCGACCGGGACCACGAGGTGCTTTAGCGCAAAAAGGCGGGGGATGGTCTTGGTGACCACGTCCAGATCTAGTTGAAGGGGATCTATCTTCTTGTAGGGAACTTTCAGGTGCTTGGTCAGGGCCTTTACAATCCGCTCCTCGTCAAGGGCCCCTGTCTCCTTCCCTGATAAGGAAATCTGCAGAGACGCAACCACGTCAACCATGGTTACCGGGTGTTCTATATCCTGTCCCGGCAGGCCGCTGCCTTTGACCTTCTCAATCTGTGTGAGCTTGCGCCTATGTTCAGGCGCCTTTGAAACAATGGACTTGCACTGTTTGTCCGTTAGAAGGCCTTCGCGGGACAGAATTTTCAGAATTTTCTCGTCAGAGAGGGAGGACATGTTGTGCCATCATATAGTGTTGCATCTCATGTAGCTTACAGAAGTAATCTGCATTTGTCATTCGTGTTGGGTTGTCAACATGTGAAATTCGAAGCACGTGCTGTTTTCAAGGCGCAGGCCGCAAATTCGAAATTCGTAATTTTCTCAAGGCGAAGCCGCAAACAATCACCAAAATCCGTGCTGTCCTCAAGGCGCAAGCCGCAATGTTCTAAACATGTTTTGGTCATTTGAATTTCGGTCATTCGATATTGTTTCGGATTTAGATATTCGGATTTCGGATTTGTGACTTCCTCTTCACGGGAAAGGGCAACCATGGAATTACATAAGTTATTTCTGAGACATGACACTAGCACACGACAGCTCTGGAGGAAAGAAAAAAGCGGGGCCAAGAGGCCCCGCCGGAAGAAGTTGCAAGACGCGTTGTCGTCTTTTCGGGCGATCAGTCATCCGTTTGCAGCCAGAAAAGGGGTTTGCTCCTGAATGCCTCAGGTAGATTGATCTCATTTATGATTTCAATCTCTCCAGTACTGGACTGAACAAAGGCCTTGACACCTTCCTGCTCGCCCACATGGAGGCTCGGGGTTGCGGCAACGCCATTGCCGAGGGACTTCCTTCTTGCCGTCTCCTGGTGGGTATCAGCCCCCACGGTTATGACATTAGCACCATATCCGATGATCGGTTCAGAATAGGACGTGCCGGTCTTGTAGAACAGGGCGTAGAGAAAGCTCTCCCCTTCGAAGGCGCATGCGCTGTCGTTGGGCAGAAAGGTTGTAAAGGTGGTAATCCCGCCAAGGATAGTCGGCTTGCTCACGCAGCGCTCGCTGGGGGCTCCGCCGCCGGGCGCATACATATCCAGAATGAACCCGTCATAGTGCTTCGGGACATCCGGGTCTGCGGTTGTCTGTTTCATATCCGTAACCAGTTCTACAAAGGTCCTGTCTATGACACCGTCGGGTTCTTCGTCAACATAACCACCTTCAAAAACCCGGTAACCGGTTACGTCCAGGAGGTTGCCTATAGGAACCGTTTGGGCGGACATGCACCCATTGTGGTAAATAGTCAATTCCTCGTCGTCCGAGTCCGAGTCCCAATCAAACCAGTCAATCGGCTCTTTTACGCCAACCAGGACCTGGGTGTCCTCATTTGCCTTGTCATTCTCATGGTAGAACTGTCCTGTGCCAAAATAGAGCCACAGCCTGCCGTCGTCGTCTTGCGATGCTGACGCCGCAGCCGAGATCGGTCTCGGATTGCCGGAAACCGGGTCGGCCGGAATATTGACAAGAGGGGTCTGGGTTCCTGCCCAGTTATTGCCTGTGCAGCTGACCCTCCACATCGTCCCCAGGCTATCCCCTATGTAGAAAACATCCGGGCTGTAGGTGCAGACCCCGCCGGCGCATTGGGAATTCTGGATGTCAACATCCACGGAGATAGGGTCCGCCATAACTGAATTGACTCCCCAGTTGGTTCCGACGGGCGAATTGTTAATGGGAAATTCTCCGCCTGTCTTGAGGTGGAGGACAAAGGTCTTTCCCACTTGGGTGCTGGTCCCGGTATAGTTTGTGGGCCCGGAACCAAACGCAAGCCACCAGTCGCTGTTGAGGTGATTCGAGTGAACAATAGCGGGATAGGAGGTTGTAAAACCGAGACCGGGAGCAGTGAACTCCCACAGCAAGGTAGGAGGTACCTCCGGATTGGTAATATCAAAGGCAAAATAGGAGGACGTAAAGGTCTTGGTATCTCCTTTATCAGTGTCACCGTTAAAGTCGTAGTTCACCTCTGCCTCGGTCACGTCTATGGGTCCGCCGCCGAAGCGCATGCCGCAAATCAGCACGGTCCCCCAGCCGTCAGGATGGTCAGCATCCGCTGTGAAAATCTGCGCGTCAATGACCCTTGGCTTCTGATCTACGTAATAGACATGTTCATAGTCCGCTCTCTTCAGCCATCGGAGGTGGGGAAGAAGGTTATAGGGGATGTACGCCCAAAGTTCTTCGCCAAGGGCTGGTACTGCGGCACTGTAGGTAGGGATACTGGTTCCGACCTCAAATGTTGAAGTGGCTGAATCGAAAAAACCTGCATTGAAAGCATGCAGCATCCCGTCATTGCTCCCTACGTAAAGAACATGGCGTCTATCGTTGTATTGGTTCTTATAGGTCTTGTAGTCTGTGTCGCTGTACAGGAATTCCCAGTTTTCCCCGGGTTTTCCTATCAGGGTGGGCGTAGAATAGATGATGTCGCCCAGTTTCCACACCCTGTTTACGCCGTCCACGTCAACGGTCCGGCTTCGATAGCCGGCCTGGTCTGTGCCGCGAACCCAATTGATAGTCTTTGTCGTTTCCGTTGTGGTGGGGGACACGTCTACTGCCAGATACGGCTGCAGGGTGCTTGCAATGGCATCAGAAAATGTGACAAACTCATCGCTGTCTATCAGGCCCCCGCCATCCACGGCGCCATCATTGTTCTTATCGATCCACGTCCAGATGTCCCGGGTGGCCGGGTCTCTTATGGCAAGAGATTTGCCGCCCTCCCACAGGTATGCGACATCCTCTATCTCGACCTCTGTGGCCGAGCCGTCCGCATCCCCGTCGCCGTCCGTGTCATTGTACAGGTATGCCTTGGTGCGGCCTACGGCCGGTTCAAAGAAGAGTACGACCATCCTGTCTGTTGTCAAACTAAGCGAGGAATTCCCGTCAGTGTCTTCCCTCATGTTTCCGTACTGATCCACAAACAGGGCATGAATCTTCCCAACCCACTCGATCTCCGTGCCATCATCGTCCTCAAAGGTTACATAAAATACCGCCTGATAGACCGCACCTTCTCCCCTTCGGGCAGCAGATACGACTGAGGCGGCGGTTCCGGACGACGCCCCGCTGAGAATCGCCTCAAAAGCCTCTCTGAGCTTGGTTTCCAGTTCAGTAAGATTCGTTGCCTGAAAGAGAGAAACCACCGCTCCCGCATCGGCTGGAGCCACACCTCGTCCATAGTCGGCAGCGTTTTCCAGTAGGATCTCAGGACTGCACTCATCACCGCTCCCTGTTGTACGCATGGAGCCGGCAACCACGATGTACGTGGTAACGTTCTGTTTGTCCTCACCATCGAGCTGTCTGTGGCCTACAGGGTAGATGTCCGTACCCTGCTTGGCGTACCAGGTAAGGTCATCCAGCATCCCGCTGCCGTTCAGATCCCCGCACGAAACAGGATCGGTGTCCCCGTCATTCTGGCCCGCGCCGCCGACAAAAGCGCTGACCGCACCGGCCTCGTCCGCGGTTGAAGCGCCGTCCGTGATGATCAGCACATTGTTGGCCTGACACCACTGGGTAACCGGATCAGCGCCGGCCGCAACGGAAAAATCAAGCGGATTGAGTCTGCGGGCTGCGTTCTGTGTATAGTAGCCTACGGCGTTGTACATGGCCTCAGCGATAGGGGTCCATGAGTCGGCATCTATACCGTTTACGCCGGAGACCAGAGTCGCTTTAGCAGAACCGATAGCGGCAGTCACTTGCGAGCCGTCGCGATTCGCCGGATCAGTACACCGATACAGGACGTAGGGATCGGGCTGGAGGCACTCGCTTGCGGAGCCCTCCTCATTGAAGCTCATGATGCCCATGTACGCCTCACCGGCATATTCCTGAATAA
>JAQBAU010000138.1:0-7386 GCA_032126655.1 Desulfobacterales bacterium | reverse complement strand
TTCGTAGTTACCAGCTTGACGTTATGAAAAACCCACGGCATATGCCGTGGGTTTTTTTGTGCCTGAACCGCAGGTTGGCGCCAGGTTCATTGAGATCTCGGCGCGAATCCGATGTATTAGGACACCCCAACATTGCCAAATAGTTAATTTTTTGGTAATAAAGTCAAATTCCGGCTGCGGAAAGCAGGCATCCCATATATCTAGCAGAACTATGTAAAGCGTAAGACAAGCCCACCATTGGGCAATATTTGCCCAACTTGGAATGTCAGAACGTGAAAGACCAAAACAAGACAAAAGCAGACCTTGTCAGTGAACTGGCTCAATTGCGCCAACGCGTTGCTGAGCTGGAAGCAACGGCAATCGAGCATGAACACGGTGATGAAGGGCTTCGAAGAAGTGAAGAAACCTACCGCGACTTGTATGAGAATGCCCCAAATGCCTATTTCTCGGTCGCGTCATCAGATGGTTCCATCAGGAAATGCAACGCTGCTGCCGAGCGCCTGCTCGGCTATGACAAAGAATCCTTGATCGGGATGAAGGCACTGGATCTCTATGCTGACACGCCTCATGGTGTCCCAGAGGCGCAGGATGTATTCAGGCGTTTCCAGACCGGGTTGTCAGTACAGGATGTTGAATTGCAGATGCAGCACAAGAACGGGAACTTCGTCTGGATAAGCCTCACCATTGAGCCAATCCGGGATCGGGAGGGGAACATTATTGAAAGTCGCTCCATGGTTATCGACATCTCGGAGCGCAAGGAGGCAGAAACCCGGATTGCGCATGCCAAGGCAGAATGGGAGCGCACGTTCGACACGGTCCCTGATCTTATTATGGTACTTGACAATAAGCACAGGATCACCCGGGCCAATAAAGCTATGGCGGACAGTCTGGCCTGCTCCCCGGAAGAACTGGTGGGCCAGACCTGCTACGAAGCGGTGCATGGAAGCAAAGAGCCACCCCATTTCTGTCCTCACGCAAAGGTACTCATTGACGGGCATGAGCACTCAGCCGAGGTACCAGGTGATCGTCTTGAGGGCCATTTTCTCGTATCTGTGAGTCCCCTCCGAAGCGCTGACGGTGAGATCGTCGGAAGTGTCCATGTAGCGCGGGACATCACCGAACGCAAGCGAACAGAGGATGCACTTCGGAAGTCAGAGCGAGAGGCGGGCATCATGAAACGCATCGCCGAGACTTTCCTGACGACTTCCGACGAGAAAACGTACGGAGATGTGCTTGATATTGTCCTGGAGGCGATGGGGAGCCAGTTCGGGACCTTTGCATATATTGACGAAAACGGAAACAGAGTTGTTCCCTCTATGACCAGAAGTATCTGGGATAAGTGCGGGGTTCAGGACAAGGCCATCATATTCCCACGTGACACATGGGGCGACAATCTGTGGGCTAGATGTCTTATTCACAAAACGGCCTTCTCATCAAATGGACCTTTCAAAGTTCCTGATGGTCATATCCCAGTGACCCGAGCTCTGGCCGTACCCATTATTCATCATGGAAAAGCTATCGGTAATTTCATGGTCGGCAATAAGTTGACGGATTATGAGGAAACGGACGAAGAGTTGTTGAGAAGAATCGCTGCCCACACAGCCCCGATCCTTCACGCGAGATTGGAAAGAAACAGACAACACACGAAGCGCAAGCTGGCTGAGGAGGCCTTGCGCAAGGCACACTCCGAACTCGAGCAACATGTAGAGGACCGCACGGAAGTACTTGTCAGAACCGTAAAGAGGCTGAAGAAGGAAGTGAAAGATCGAAGGCAGGCCGAAGAAGCACTGGCCGAGACAGAACAGCGTTATCGAACCGTGGCCGATTTCACCTATGATTGGGAGTATTGGTTGGGTCCGGAAAAAAATTTGCTCTATGTCTCTCCGTCCTGTGAGCGCATCACCGGCTACGTGCCAGAAGAGTTCTTGATGAAAGACTATGGACAGTTAATGAAAATCGTCCATCCCGACGATCGGGAAACGGTGCAAACCCACATTACGGAAGAGTTCGAGTCAGATCGGGCCAGCCATCTCGACTTTCGAATCATAAAGCGATCCGGCGAAACACGCTGGATTAGCCACTACTGCCAACCCGTGTCAGGCTCTCATGGTGAACGGCTGGGCCGCAGGGCCGGCAACCGGGATATCACCGAACGAAAAGAAGGAGAGGAGGCCCTCCAGAAATCAGAGATCCAACTCCGTCGACTTTCTGCCCAACTCCTTGAAGTTCAGGAGCTTGAAAGAAAGCGGATCGCAGGCGATCTCCACGACGGCATCGGGCAGTCCTTATCTGCCATCAAGTTCCGCATCGAGACGGCCGTCGATCGCCTCAGACACGAGGTGGCTCCTGAGACTGTTGACACATTGGAGTCTCTGGTCCCCATGCTTCAGGATGCCATCGAAGACGTGAGGAAGACCGTGATGAACCTTCGCCCGTCCATGCTGGATGACCTGGGGATATTGGCAACGATCTCCTGGTTTCTCAGGCAGTTTCAGTCTGTTTATGCCGGCATTCGGGTGGAGGAAGGCATTGATGTCCAGGAAAGGGACATTTCTGAGGCCTTGAAGACCAACATCTTCAGGGTATTGCAGGAGGCAGCCAACAATATTGCGAAACACAGTGAGGCAGATCAGGTCAAGGTCTCCCTGAGCAGAGGAAAGGATGCCTTGGAGCTGGTCATTGAGGATAACGGCCGCGGATGTGATCTAGAGCGTGTTCTCGCAACGGACGGTTTTCAAACAGGCTTCGGGATTACCAGCATGAAAGAGCGAACAGAGCTTTCGGGCGGGTCATTTTCAATAGAATCCAAGGAAGGAGGAGGGACAACCGTCCGGGCTGAGTGGCCGCGCAGGTCTGAATAGTCTATAACCCTATTTCGCGACCAGCCCTCTTTCCATGGCAAAAGCGGTCAATGCAGAGGCACTGTGCAGATCAAGCTTCTCCATGAGATTGGCGCGGTGCTTTTCCACGGTCTTGACACTGACACAGAGGTAGTCAGCGATCTCTTTGTTCTTTTGGCCTTCAGCAATCAACTTCAGGACCTGCCGCTCCCGTTTGGTGAGGGTCTCCCATGACGAAGTCGGTTTCAGGTCCTTTCTTCCCTGCAAATACCCCTCTATGACCTTCTCTGATACAGCAGGACTGAGATACGAGTTACCATTCAGAACGGTCTGGATGGCCATCATCAGTTCGGCATGGTTGGCATCCTTTAAAACATAGCCGTTGGCTCCTGCCTCAAGGGCTGCAAGCACATACTCCTCGGCCTTATGAACCGTCAAAACCACGACTTTTGTGTCGGGACATCGACTCTTTATCTCTCTGATGGCATCCATACCGTCTGTCCTGGGCATGGACAGATCGACCAATGCCAGGTCCGGGGCGTGTTTTTCAACGCAGAGGATTGCTTCCTTCCCGTCTTCGGCCTCCCCAACGACCTCCAGATCTGGGTTCGAAGATATCAGGGCCCGCAATCCTTCCCTCAGGATCGTGTAATCTTCGGCAAGAACGATTCTCCATTTTTTTCGCATAACTCGACCAATCAGCAAAAAAACTCTCTACAGGGAGAATCCCGCCAGTATCGGGACCGTCGGATCAACTCCGGGGGCGCTGCACCCCCCTTTTTTTGAGGCAAAAATAGGGTCCAATCCAACCGTAAATACAGTGAATACCCCATTTACCATGCCGATATAGTCCAGTAAACAATAAACTCACAAACTGGAATCAGTAAACGCCTTCCCAAGAGACCCGGTGGCGGGTCCGGAGAACCAGCATGTTTAAGACATTGATCGTCGAAGATAATGTTCCTTTCAGACAATCACTAAAAGCAGTCCTGGATACCGAATTCCCTTCAATGGATATTGCGGAGGCGGCGAATGGAACCGAGGCTCTGGAAAAGGTCAATACCTTTAGTCCCGATCTGATCTTCATGGACATTAAGTTACCCGGGATAAACGGGCTTGAGCTGACCAAGAAAATAAAGGGAGACAATGCGAGCATCGTCATTATCATCCTCACAAGCTATGATTTGTCTGAATATCGAGCAGCAGCCGAAGAGTACGGGGCCGATCATTTTATCCCAAAGGGTTCATCGAGCAGGGAAGAGCTTCTGAAGCTGGTCCAATCAGTCTTGTCAGATCAATAGAACCCACCCTGGAACGATCCCAGAGAAACATTGAGACTTGACAAAGCGGGTGGCGGAGTGAATATTTGGCTCAGTAACAATTACCATTACTACTCTGGGAACTGATCGAGAAGCCATTGTCAAATTCAAACCTTAGGATTACGCCTCAGCGAAAAGTAATCCTGGAAGAGCTCAGGACAACTGATTCGCATCTGACCGCAGATGAGCTCTACAACATGGTGCGTGCCCGCCTGCCCCGCATCAGTCTGGGAACTGTCTATCGAAACCTCGAGATTTTTTCCCGGTTGGGGATGATACATAAGCTGGAGCTGGGGGGTATTCAGAAGCGGTTCGACGGCAAGAAACAGGACCACTATCATCTGCGGTGCCTGAGGTGCGGTCGTATTGACGATGTGCCCATGGAACCGCAGACTGTGTTGGAAGAGTCTGTAGAAGGGTTGACCGATTACCAAGTTCTAGGACATCGGCTGGAATTCGTCGGCCTGTGCCTCACCTGTAGAGAAAGGCCTGAAACGCAGGCACACAAAGAGGCTTGAGATGAGCCCGAAAACCAATAGGAGGTGCAAAGATGGCGGAACGACTACAAGTGTTTAAGTGCGAGGTGTGCGGGCACATTATAGAGGTGCTCCACGAAGGTCAGGGTGAGCTTGTCTGTTGTAACCAACCAATGAAGCTCCTTGTGGAAGGGTCTGTCGACGCTGCACAGGAAAAACACGTGCCCGTGATAGAAAAGACCGCAGATGGCATCAAAGTAACGGTAGGCAGTGTTGCGCATCCCATGGAAGACGCGCATTGGATCGAATGGATCGAGGTTATTGCTGACGGAAAGGCTTACCGTCAGTTTCTGAATCCTGGAGAGGCTCCTGAGGCGGTGTTTCAAATCGGTGCCGACCAAGTCACAGCCCGTGAGCACTGCAATCTGCATGGGTTGTGGAAGGCTTAGTATTTCTGCTCCATCCATAGACGTGTATTAGAAGCTGCATCTGGAGTCTGCAGCCAGTAGATGATCTTATCCGTATTGGACGAAAGGAGGCCGAGTATGTCAGATGCCCCTGATAGAACCATGCATATGCTTTCCACAGCACTGGGGCTGGAAGAGAAGGGAAAGGGCTTTTACAGCAAGACCGTCTCAACGTGCCACAACGCTGTGGGCAAAGAAATTTTTCGGATGCTCATGAAGGATGAAGTGGTGCACATGGATCGCATCCGGCAGATTTACAAACGGCTGGAAGGAGGTGAGTCCTGGACTGACGAGTGGAAGTCAATACAGCCTGATCACAAGGAACTCGGTACCCTTTTCCGGGAAATCGCGTCTGTTCATGGCCGGGAAGTTACGTCAGAGGCAGGCGACATGGAAGCCATTGACGTAGGCATTGATTTTGAAATGCGGGCGATCACCTTCTACCAGGAGCAGCTTGAACAGGCGACCCACCCGCTTGAGCGGGAGTTCATCGAGCAGTTGATCTCTGAGGAGAAGAGTCACCATTCTGCCCTGTCGGACATGAAATTATACTTCTCGGATCCGGCTGCGTGGTTTGGTGAACAAGAACACTCCGGACTCGACGGGGCTTGATCGGACACGGGGCAGTTGAAAATGAGTGACAATACCTTAAACATTCTCATTGGCGGTGAGGCAGGCCAGGGACTGGTGACTGTCGGACAGCTGCTGGCCAAGAGCCTTGTGCGAGGCGGCTATTCGATTGTCGTGACCCAGAGCTACGAGAGCCGTATCCGGGGAGGGCATAACACGTTTGCAATCCGCGTGGGCGCCGACGAAGTGATGGCCCCAAAGGAGTCATTCGATCTGCTTGTGGCTTTCAATGCGGAAACCGTCACGTTGCATCGTGACGAGCTCACGCCCGATGGGCTCACTATACTCGACAGTACTTTGGCCCTTGACGACAACAACCTTCTGAGGGTCCCTTTTCAAGAATTGGCTGAAGAGAGGTTCTTCAACGTTGCGGCGCTTGGCGTTGTCGGCTGCCTGTTAGGTCTGGACGAGGAGTTGATGGCAGGGGCAGTCGATGACCTCTTTGGTAAGAAAAAGCCAAAGATGGCCGAGGAAAACAGGGCTGCGCTTGCTGCTGCCGTGGCGTGGGCAGAGAAGCAAACGACACGCACCTATGCACTTCCCGAAGTTCCGGATTCCCCGTCCCGCCTCATGATGAACGGAAACGAGGCAATTGCCTTCGGCGCCATGTCCGGTGGTTTGAAATTTGTTTCTTTTTACCCCATGACCCCGGCGACTTCCATTGTTCTGAACGTAATAGCCCAGGCCGGGAAGATGGGAGTGGTAGTGGAGCAGGCAGAAGACGAAATTGCAGCCATCAACATGGCCATAGGGGCCTCGTTTGCAGGCGCACCGGCAATGGTAGCCACATCGGGGGGTGGGTTTGCCCTCATGACGGAGGGCGTCAGCCTGGCGGCTATGACTGAGACCCCGGTAGTTATTGTCTTGGCCCAGCGTCCCGGCCCAGCTACCGGCCTGCCTACGCGGACCGAGCAGGGCGACCTCGATTTTGTGCTCCATGCCGGACACGGTGAATTTCCGCGGGCTATTTTTGCACCTGGAACAGTCGAGGAGTGTTTCCACCTGACTCGCAAGGCCTTTGAGCTGGCGGAGCGGTATCAGGGTCCCATGTTTCTTCTGACGGATCAGTTTCTTGCCGATTCCTATCGTGCAGTCATACCGTTTGACGTCAAGAACCTGACTGCCGTGAGTGCCGGAACACTGCCTGCGGGGGAGGCATCATACGAGCGATTTGCCCTCACCGAAACCGGCGTCTCGCCCCGTCTTTTGCCAGGGACGGGCAAGCACCTGGTTGTGGCAGACAGTGATGAGCATACTGAGGGCGGACACATTACAGAAGACCTCTCTATTCGCATCAGGATGGTGGACAAAAGGCTCACCAAAGGGGCGTGGATTGAATCAGAGGTTATCCCTCCGGAGATGCAAGGAGAGGATAACCCGGATCTTCTACTTCTTTCGTGGGGCTCGAGCAGGGGGCCCGTTCAGGAAGCGGCCACTCATATTAGGTCTGAAGGGAAGAAGGTTGCTACGCTCCATTTCTCTCAGGTGTGGCCGCTTGTGCCAGAGCAGTTCATGGAATATCTGGAGAACGCACAAGAGGTCGTGTGCGTAGAAGGAAATGCCCTGGGACAGTTTGCCAGGCTAATTCGTCGTGAGACAGGGTTTCAAGTGAAGAAGAAGATTCTTCGATATGACGGACTGCCACTCACTCCGG
>JAQBAU010000137.1:0-14628 GCA_032126655.1 Desulfobacterales bacterium | reverse complement strand
GTCAATCCGTTCACTAATTATGCCTCAAACATCAACATCCCCATGGCACCGGGTGCCAACTTCTTCGGGATGGATGAAGTTTTAAAGGAGAATTCAAAGAAGAGATATCCTGATGTCGTGACCGGAGTCGGTTTCTGCATGCTTTTGCGGCGCTCCGCACTGGATGACGTTGGTCTTTTTGATGAAGTGTACGGACGGGGATATTGCGAAGAGTCGGATTTCTGCATGCGCTTGACCACCAATGGGTATCGCACTGTTGTGGCTGACGACGTGTATGTCTACCACAAAGGTCGCGGAACCTTTGCCGACCGCGGAGATCGATATAAACACAATCGGAAGATATTTGACAAACGCTGGCGCAAAGAATACGAACGCCAGTTTCGCGATTTTGTGTCCAAAGCCCCTCTGAAACCTGCCCGGGATTTGTTTCATGTGCCGCAGCAATGGGATCCTGAACCGTCTATGAGGGAAACATACAGACGCACGCGTGATCGAATGCGAGGCCGTGAGCATTTGGGAGCAGTCCGTGAAGTTGTGCGAGGCCTGTGTCGGCTTCCTAAGGCGAAACGCGACATCGCAACACCTGGTTCGGTAGCTGGGGTGACCAGGCATAATCGCTTGAGGGTTACCTATGTTCTTCACCATCTGGCCGTGGCAGGAGGGGTTTTGTCTGTTGCACAGCTCGTAAATGAGCTCATTCTTCTTGGGGTTGAGGCTCGTATTGTTGCCTTGAGGGAATATCCTGAGATTTACGACTGGAAGTTTTTTACTCGGCCTATCATATTTCATACTGTTTCAGACCTCATGAAACAGTTCCCGGCAACCGATATTGTGATGGCCACGCATTGGACGACAGCGCCGTGGGTTGCTCAGGTAGTGCAAGCTGGGCGGGCCGGCAGGGGTGTCTATTTCATTCAGGACTATGAGAGCTGGTTCTTCCCTGAAGAGGATGGCCGGGCAAGGGCAAAGGTAAAAGAAACTTATGCACTTATTCCTTACAAGATTGTGAAGTCAGACTGGTTGAAGGGGCTCCTGGCCAAAGACGGCTATCAATCGGAAAAGATCCGTCTGGGCATGGATCTGTCCCTCTTCTATCCGCGCGACAACATGAAGGGTTCTCATCCAGCGGTGCTTGCCATGGCCCGACCCGGGACGCCAAGGCGTGGTTTTCCCCACGTCGTGGAGGCTTTAAAGCGAGTCAAAGACGCGGTACCTGAAACGGAGATCATATTGTTTGGTGACTATTTGTCGTCCCGCAGGATCCCCTTTTCCTATCGCGATGAAGGCATAGTCACGGATCAGAACAGACTTGCCGAGCTCTATTCGGCTGCGGATGTGTTCTTGGACGGGTCAGATTTTCAGGGTTTTGGCCGCACGGCCCTGGAGGCGATGGCCTGCGGCACAGCCTGCGTATTGACAGACGTTGGCGGGGTAAGAGAGTATGGACGGGATGAGGAAAACTGTCTGCTGGTGCCTCCAAAAAGCCCCGAAGTTTTTGCTAACGCCATTATTCGCACATTGAAGGATAGCGGCCTGAGAAAGAAACTTGTGCAGAATGGCTTGGAGACGGTGAAAGATTACTGCCATAAGCGCGAGGCAAAGGAAACACTTGCATTTTTTCAACGATTGATGGGCATTTAGATAAAATGGTTTCGGTCATCATAGTAAACTGGAACGGAAAGAAGCTGCTTGCAGAATGTCTGGATGGCTTGCGGGAGCAAGAATATAAACAGTTTCGTACCATTCTTGTTGACAATGGATCGGTCGATGGATCAGTCGATTTTGTCTCTCACAATTATCCGGAAGTTGAAGTTATTGGGCTTGCGGAGAACTCTGGGTTTGCTACCGGAAACAACATCGCCATTAAGCGGGCCAAGACTAAGTATATCGCCTTGCTGAACAATGACGCGGTGCCTCATCCTCTTTGGCTTAACCATCTAGTGGAGGCCCTGGAGTCGCTTCCGGAGGCTGGGCTTGCTGCCTCAAAAATGGTGTTCTATAATAATCCGGAAATCATCGACCGGGCAGGGGATGCATACACCAGGGCAGGGACAGGCCTCCTGCGCGGCCGGGGTATCCAAGCAGGCTGTTATAACAGCAAGGAGTGGATTTTTGGGGCATGCGCCGGGGCCGCACTCTATCGTTCAACAATGCTTGAGGATATAGGTCTCTTTGATGAAGATTTTTTTTTGGTGTATGAAGATGTTGATCTCAGTTTCAGGGCGCAGCTGAAAGGGTACAAATGCATATTTGTTCCGGGAGCGGTTGCATATCACAAGGCCAGTAGTAGTATTGTATACGATTCCCCGGTTTCGGTTTACTATAGCCACCGAAATTTGGAGTGGGTTTACGTAAAGAATATGCCGACCAGGCTTATCTTGAAGACTATCTGCCCACACGTTGTGTATGATATTGCGGCTTTTTTCTATTTTGCAGCAAATGGCAGACTAAAGGAATTCGCGAGAGCAAAACGGGATGCGCTCAGGGGGATGAAGCGAGCACTGGACAAACGCCATCGGATCCAGGATAATAGCGAGGTAGATGATACGTATGTGTGGAGTCTGCTTGAAAAGGAAAGGTTTGTTCCGCGATTAACCAGAAGGCTGCGGATGAATTTGCCGAGTACTTGAGAGATAAGGCTTTCGAGGCAATAGCCAATCGCTAGCAAATAGAGCGTAGTAACTGAGAACAAGATGAAAACGGAGAAAAGTTCGAATCTACTAGACATCATCATAGTCAACTATAACAGTACGGAACACCTGCTCCAGTGTCTGAAATCGCTACATGAGTCGCTGGATGGGTTTCCTGCCAGGGTTATTGTTGAAGACAATGCATCCCGGGACGGCGTGGGTCGTGTAAGAACGATGTTTCCTCAGGTAGTGCTGTCAGAGAACGTCTACAACATGGGTTTTGCCAAAGCGGTCAACCAGGGCCTGGCTGAGAGCGATGCACCATATGTGATGATTTTGAACCCCGATACCTATGTGGTGGAAGGTTTCTTTGGCTCTGTCATACGTTACATGGAGGACAATACAGACGTGGGGATGGTGGGTCCCCGAATCCTGAATCTGGATGGCTCTGTCCAGGGGTCTGCAAGGTCCTTTCCTACGCCACTCACTGCATTGTTCGGACGCAGCACGCTTTTGACCAAGTGGTTTCCTAATAACCGGTTCACTTCTCGCAACGTGCTGACAACGAGAACTGACGGGGTAACTCCTATTCCGGTAGACTGGGTTTCAGGGGCCTGTATGGTGGTCAGGAGAAAGGCCATTGAAGACGTGGGCCCTATGGACGAGCGCTTCTTCATTTACTGGGAAGATGCTGATTGGTGCAAGCGCATGTGGGACTTTGGATGGAAGGTGGTCTACTTCCCGCAAGCCCATGTCATTCACTATGTGGGAGTCAGCAGCAGCCAGCTGCTTGTTCGCTCGGCTATTGAGTTCCACAAGAGTTCCTACCGCCTCTTCGAAAAACACAGCAAGCCATCGGCTCGTCTAACAAAGCCACTCGTTTTTGGAGGGCTTGCCACGCGGCTTCTCTTTGTTCTTTCTTCCGAGGGGCTGCGCCGATGGGCTCTCAGACACAAGGCTCACCTAACACCCGAAGAGGTTTTATTAGCCAGCCGGCTTGACAAGAGAACGAAGGTCTTACAAATCATTGCTCGTCTCAATATTGGAGGCCCGGCGATTCATCTTGCCTTTCTCGTTCACGGACTTGACCATAGCAGGTTTGAATCAACACTCGTTACCGGTCAAGTATCTCCCGAGGAAGGAGACATGAGCTATCTCTTTCATGGTTTTCGCGAAAGAGTCGTGATGATCCCTGAACTTCAAAGGGAGCTGAACCTTGTCAAGGATGTCATGTCATTCTGCCGAATGCTGAAGATTCTGAAGCAGGAGAAACCGGACATTGTGCATACACATACTGCAAAAGCGGGTAGCATCGGAAGGCTTGCGGTCTTTGTCTACAGCTTCATATCCAGAAGAAAAGTGGGTGTGCTCCACACCTTTCATGGTCACGTATTTCGAGGCTATTTTGGCAAGCTGAAATCGCTATTCTTTATATGGACAGAACGCTGGCTGGCGAAAATAACGGATGTCATTGTTGTGGTCAGTGACAGTCAGAAGGAGGAGCTCTGCAGCGAATATCACATTGGACCGCCAGGCAAATTCAGGACGATCAAACTGGGATTCGACCTGCAGCCTTTTTTCTCGGCTGAGAACCAAAAAGGGGTTTTCAGAAGGAGCTTGGGCATCGACAGCAGCACAATCATGGTAGGCATTGTTGGAAGGCTGGTTCCTATTAAGAATCACAAGATGTTTTTGAGATCGGCCAGGATATTCTTGGATCAAAATCCAGACATTCCGACGAAGTTCCTGTTGATCGGCGATGGAGAGCTGAGAAATGATCTTGCAGCCTTTTGCGATGAACAGGGATTATCTGATCATGTGCAATTCTGTGGTTGGAGACGCGACTTGCCAAAGCTATATGCAGACCTCGACGTTCTATGCATGACCTCGATAAACGAAGGCACACCGGTCTCAATCATAGAGGCGATGGCATCCTCTGTTCCCGTTATTTCCACGGATGCAGGCGGTGTGCGCGATTTACTTGGCATGGCGACCCGCCTGCCACCGCGAGCCAAACCACCTGCCAAGCCCGCCCGGCATTTGCCTGCAGCGCAGGAGATGGCAGAGGGGCAGAGAGAAGCGGCTGAGGGCCCGTCCGCCAACCCTCCTGCCACTGCGAGGCACGAGCGGGCAGGTCGGCGAAGCCGGGCGGGCACGAGCGGGCAGGTGCCCGGGGTATCGCAGGATGGATTTCAGGTGCTCGAACGTGGTATACTGTGCCGTCAGGACGACCCCGAAGGGTTTGCCAGTGGGCTGCAATACGTGATCAAAAACAGGCGTATTTGGGAAGAGATTTCCAACTCCGCCCGCTCATTCGTATCACGTGTTTATGCGAGAGAGGAGCTTTTGAGCGATATAGAGTCGGTCTACCTTAACCTGGCAAAGCCGGACCAAGTCCGAAGCATCGTTGGGCTCGGTGCGCCACAGCTGGCTGATGCCTCCAAGGTTGCTCCGTTTAGGCCTAAATCTGACATGGCTTCCTTGTCGAGGCCATGAGATACTATGGAAACATATCGCTTTCGAATTCTTGAGATGTTTTGGATTTTGGTCATTCGGATTTGGGATTTGTTTCGAGTTTCGATATTCGAATTTCGAATTTTTCAAAGTAGTATTGCAGGGCACGCATTGATCAGGAAAACCATGAAGTAATTCATCTCTGGAAAATAGCGACCGAGGGATATGACAAACAAAGAAAAAATAATTGTTACAGGTGGCATGGTGATGCTTTTTGCCTTTCTTTTTGTCATTGCATTTAGTGACAAGGGGGCCGTTGATCTGTACCAGCTCCATCTGAAAAAGGTTCGAATTCAACGATCAAGCGTCGTCCTTCAGCAGGAGAACCGAGCGCTTTACGACAACATCCAGCGGTTAACACATGACGGGGAATTCATAGAGAACATTGCAAGAACCGAACTTGGCATGGTGGGGAAAGATGAGATGGTCTATCAGTTTAAGAAGAAGAAAGAACAGGACGAAGCTGAATAGGCATATTAGAGTTTTCAGAACACATTTGCGCTGATGGAGAAGGGGATATCAAAAAAGGTATAAGGCACAAGGCGCAGGGCTCAAGGAAAGACGTTCTTCCCGTACGCCTTGTGCCCTGGGCCTTACGCCGGCTCTTTCTATCCCATTGCTCCAATACTCCATCACTCCAGTTGGCCTGAGGCACCCGGAATTCTGTCTAATGACCGAAAACAAAGAAAACGGAGTTGATGCTCTGCCAACCATGACCCTGGCGAAGCTGTACGAACAGCAGGGATTTCTTGACAAGGCGGCGTCAGTATACAAGGAACTCCTTCTTATCGAACCGGACCGGACAGAGTTGAAGGGGGCGATTGAGGCTATTGAGAGAAGATTGGCAGGCGTCACGCCATTGACTAAGAAAGTTTGAGACCCTAACTCCGTCGCGCCACCCAACGGGGTCGCGGCAAGCAGGTACCGAGGGGAAGAAAATGGGAGATAAAAAAGCTGAGAAACAGGGAAAGATCCTGGTGATTCACGGCCCCAACCTTGACATGCTTGGCCAGCGGGAGACATCAGTTTACGGTACGTCGACTCTCGAAGAAATAGACGAAGAGATCAAAAGGACTGCAGCGGAGTGCGGCTTGAGCGCTGATACCTTTCAATCAAACCACGAAGGGGAGCTGGTTGAGAAAATCCGTGAGGCTATCGATGGTTATGATGTGCTCATTATCAATCCTGCTGCCTATACACACACGAGCGTGGCACTCAGGGATGCCCTGTTGATGCTGGACATCCCGATCATCGAAGTGCATCTCTCCAACATCTATAAGAGAGAATCGTTCCGGCAGAAGTCGATGGTTGCAGACGTGACAACCGCCCAAATCATCGGCTTTGGCAAAGATGGCTATCCCATGGCAGTCAGGGCGGCGGCGGATATGATTCGCAAAGTGCAAAGCGCATAGCGCAAGGCACCAAGCGTAAGGGCGGAAGTAATGCAGTAATGAGGAAAAAGCCCAATACTCCAGTACTCCCTGGCCCAGACCGGGACTTGTAACTCTAGAGCTCTCTATCATCAATTTCCATGACAACGTCAACAGTGGGGGTACAAGTAGGGCGCGCCAGGGCGGGCCAATACTCCTGGCGAAGTCAGCAGTCGGGGTCCTGGAACTTGTTCACGTTTTTGAGATCAATTTCTAGTATATGAGGAGGTATGATAGTCAGCCATGTACGATACGTCAGAGTTTAGGAGAGGTCTGAAGATAGAAGTAGAAGAAAAGCCCTATGAGATAGTAGAGTTCCAGCATGTAAAGCCTGGCAAGGGCGGGGCATTTGTTCGAACCAAGCTCAGGAATATGCTCAACGGTCGTGTTATTGATCGTACCTTTCGATCTGGAGAGAAGGTTGGCCGACCTGATGTTCAGGAAAGGCAGATGCAGTACCTGTACAAGGAAGGAAACAACTATTGCCTGATGGACAACCAAACATACGATCAGGTATATCTCTCAGAGGAGCAGCTCGGCGAGGGCAAGTCTTTCCTGATTGAGAACGAGACTGTTGCTGTAATGTTGCTTGACGAAAAGCCGATAGGCGTTGAACTTCCCATCTTTGTCGAACTCACTGTCTCAGACACCAGTCCTGGTGTCAAAGGCGACACAGCCACGAAGGTCACAAAGCCGGCAACCCTGGAGACCGGTGCAGTGATTCCGGTGCCCTTCTTCATAAACGTGGGTGATAAGATTAAGGTTGACACCCGCACCGGGAGCTATGCCGAGCGGGTCAAATAGGCTCACTGGGATTCCAACCTAGATAGTAGAATTCCGCATTTCCCCCAACAAAAAACCGTGAACAGATGATTGCCTGATCCGCCTTCGCAAAGGCTTCGGCGGACAGGCTCGGGGCCCTTGGGGTGTTCAAATTATGAACACTGACAGGGCAAATTCCAGACGTTAACGAGGTGAGGTTATGATGAACCATCATGACATCCATGCTCTTCGGATTCTTGAAGAAATTGAAAAGGACAACAGCCAGAGCCAGAGGGAGCTATCCAGAAAACTCAATATCTCTTTGGGGCTGGTTAACTCCTTTGTGAAGCGTCTTGCGCAGAAAGGCTATTTCAAGATCACGACCATCCCAAAGAACCGGGTCAAATACATACTAACCCCTCAGGGTTTTGCCGAGAAGAGCCGACTGACCTATGAATTCATCCAATATTCGTTCGATTTCTACAGGAGGGCCCGGGAAAAGCTTAAGAGACTGCTCAGCACCTTGCAAAACGACGGAGTCGAATACGTTGTATTCTATGGTGCGAGCAACCTTGCTGAGATTGCCTACGTATCTCTGAAGGAGACAAGCCTCGAATTGGCGGGGATCGTGGATGACTTCAAATCTGGAGAAAGGTTCCTGGGCATGACCATCTCGCATCCCTCGACGCTGACTGGATTGGAATATGACAGGATAATTGTAACATCCATCAGCTCAAAGGATGACATGTATGAGAACCTGGTGAAGCTGGACATCCCTAAGGACAAGATTTCGTGGCTGGAGTGAAAACCGGTGAGGAAACCATTTTCAAATGCGGAGTGCAGAATGCGGAGTGCGGAGTGAGAAAGCATAGCGCAAAGCGCAGAGCGCAGAGCGTAAAAGAAGAAACGCTATGCCCTATGCGCCATGCGCTATGCCGACGAAAACCGCCTCAACGGCCCCAACGAGTGGATCTTTTTATGACTCTGGCTGCTCAACAAATGCGGAACGAAGCGAATGCGGTGATGTTTTGCGCTAGGGTTGCGCCTAACGGCTTGAAAAGAGGCACTTCGTGCCAAGCCGATAGGCGCAACGCGGGTTGGTTTATGAAGCCATTTCAAAGCCTCAGATCGCGGCCGAAGGCAAGGCGAGGGCCGATGAAAAAGCGGAGCATACAGGTAGTATGTGAGCACTTTAAAGAGGTCCTCAACACAGCAATCGGGTGTTAGATGGGGTTTTGGAATGGCTTCATGAGTCCAGACGCGGTAGGGGCAGCTTAAAGAACTTAATATCTTCCTTTTTCAACATCTCTTCTTCGGCCTCGCTACTAGTTCCCCTGATATTGCGTTTTTCAGTGACATCGTAGTGCATCTTTAGCGCCTCTTTGGCGAAATTCCCTCCCACATCCTCAAAATTCTTTTCCAGGAACTCCAACGTCTTGTCAATCGTGGCCTGTTTCCCAGGCATGTCATTAGCCTTCTCTGAAGAGGTGGGTGCGCCCTTGATAAAGAAGCTGGAAGGAACCACTGCAACCGACGTTTCGCCACACACAGGACAGGATATCAGTTTCTTTCGGCTTTGATCCTCGAAGGCCTTTTGGTTTTCGAACCATCCTTCGAAGGTATGGCCGCTTTCACATTTCAGATCGTAGACAATCATGACATTAAACCACCGTTGTCCAAAACAGACGGTCTGTGTTGCTGTAACTTTCCGTTAAGACTGAGTAATAGGCCAGCATTGGGCCTTGGAGTAATGGAATGGTGGCCCGCACTCGCGCTACCTGCTTAAGTTAATCTGCCGCGCCTTTAATCCCGGTCTGGGCCAGGCAGTAATGGGAAAAGATCAATAACCAACACTCCAGTACTCCCTGGCCCAGACCGGGACTTGTAACTCTAGAGCTCTCTATCATCAATTTCCATGACAACGTCAACAGTGGGGGTACAAGTAGGGCGCGCCAGGGCGGGCCAATACTCCAGTCAATACGCGTGGTCAGGATTTAGACGTTAGGAAGATAGATTTTCGTAACAGAAATCCAGATTACACAAAACTATTCAACAATTGTATTTTGTTGTTCAATTGATTTCAGAAGAAATTATTGACATCGGGCCGATTCCTCAATAAGTATACCAGGTGTGAGAGGCTTTGCAACCCTGACTTCGATATCCAGAACTTTAAGACGATGAAAGCTGCCATTCTACTGTTTCTAAGCCTGCTTCTCTTGGTCGTACCCGTCCAAGCCGCAACCATGTATGTTACGGACGAAATACCGGTGATGGTGCGCCACGAACCCGGGCCAAACCGTAAGATCATGGCCATGCCGAATACGGGGACTCGGGTCGAGGTGTTGGAGCAGAAAGAAGATGGATGGTCTAGGGTACGCCTTCCCGACGGGAAAGAGGGGTGGACGTTGACCCGCTATTTGACCAAGGGGCCGTCTAAACAGGAGGTTATTGCTAGGCTTCAACGTGAAAACGAAGCCTTGAAGGGCAAGTCCGAAACCCTGAACGAAGAGAATCCTCGGCTCAAGACCGAACGGACCGAACTCCAGAAGGCCCTGTCTGAGCAGACGCAGACCGCGGAGAGCCTGAAGCAGTCCTATGAAACCCTAAAAAGGGAATCTTCCAAATTCCTGGCTTTGAAGGCCTCCTACGAAAAGGCTTCTTACGATCTCGCAGAGAGTACTCAACGGCAGGCAGAACTTGAAGAGGAAGTGCAAGCCCTTCGAAATAATAGGATCCTGCGATGGTTTCTGGCAGGTGGAGCTGTACTCCTTGTAGGGATGATTATTGGTTTCATGTCTCGACGGCCAAAACGGCGGCCATCCCTATTGTAAGGTTTGCATCGACGATGACAGCGGCTTGGCCCATGTTATCACCTCAACAACCTGACTCTTCTTGAAGAGCCCCCCGTGTGAGCCTGTCATTGTAAAATCCCCTGTTGCGCAACGCAGGTAACAACTCAACGAACCCCCTGAGTTTCCAGGAAAAACACTATGGAACACGAAACTGATTTCTTGGTTATTGGAACGGGCATTGCCGGTCTCAGCTTTGCTTTGAAGGTTGCCCAACAGGGGCGGGTGGCCATTGTGACCAAGAAAGAAGCCATTGAGACCAGCACCAACTATGCGCAGGGGGGCATAGCTTCGGTTTTTGGCCAGCACGATTCCTTTGATCTTCATATCCAGGATACGCTGGAGGCCGGTGACGGACTCTGCAGGAAAGATGTCGTGGAAATGGTGGTCGAGAGCGGTCCCGAACGTGTCAGGGAACTTATAAACTGGGGGATCGCGTTCACACAGGATAGCAAGGGCGGCCTGGAGCTTGATCTTGGTCTGGAGGGGGGACATTCGCAGAAGAGGATCGTCCATGCGGGCGACTTGACCGGCCACGCCATCGAAGAGGTGCTGCTGGACCGCGCTCGGGGGCACGAAAACATTGATGTCTTCGAACATCACATTGCCGTCGACCTGATCACCTATTCCATGAGGATGAAGCGGGGCGTGGTGACTGCGGCCCATGACGACGTATGTTGCGGTGCCTATGTGCTGGATACTGAGACCAACGAGGTCCACACCTTCCAATCCAAGATTACAGTGCTGGCCACCGGCGGGGCCGGCAAAATCTACCTCTTTACAAGTAACCCGGACGTAGCCACGGGTGACGGGATTGCCATGGCGTACCGGGCCGGGGCCCTGGTGGCGAACCTGGAGTTCGTACAGTTTCACCCTACAATTCTTTATCATCCTGAGGCTAAGAACTTTCTTATATCCGAGGCAGTCAGAGGGGAAGGGGGTGTCCTGATCGATTCACGAGGCCACCCCTTTATGGAGCAATATAACCCGAAGAAGGACCTTGCCTGCCGGGACGTCGTAGCCCGTGCTATTGACAGTGAGTTGAAGAAGAGCGGAGACGATTGCGTCTATCTGGATATTTCCAGCAAGGATCCGGACTTGGTTAGGGACCGGTTCCCAAACATCTATAAAAAATGTCTCTCTCTTGGCACAGACATGACCAAAGAGCCTATCCCGGTGGTACCTGCGGCCCACTACATGTGTGGCGGAGTGCTCGTAGACGTAGAGGGGAGGACCGACATCAAGAGGCTCTATGCCGTTGGAGAGACAGCATGCACCGGGCTCCATGGTGCGAACCGCCTTGCCAGCAATTCCCTTCTTGAGGCCGTAGTTTATGCCCACAGGGCATCAGAGCATGCATGCAAGGAATTGGGGTCTATCAATGATTCGGTATGCAGTAGCCTTCCTCCCTGGGACCCGATGGGAACCACGGACAGCGATGAAGCTATTGTCGTTGCTCACAACTGGGATGAAATCCGGCGGTTCATGTGGAACTATGTGGGGATCGTGCGCTCCACTAAACGACTATTGCGTGCCAAGAGCCGCATTGAAGCCATCCAAAAAGAGATCCATGAATACTACTGGGACTTCACGATCACTTCAGACTTGGTCGAGCTGCGCAACATCGCCATGGTGGCGGAGCTGATCATCCAGGGTGCATTGTTGAGGAAGGAGAGCCGCGGCCTGCATTACAACATCCAGTATCCTGAAAGGGATGACAAGTTCTGGCTAAAGGATACGATTTTGCGGAGGCCCTTCGTCGGATAATTCCAATGCGGGGATGTTTTGCGCCAGGGTTGCGCCTAACGGCTTGAAAAGAGGCACTTCGTGCCAAGCCGTCAGGCGCAATGCGGAGTGTAGTTTTAAGGCGAGCCCTTCGACTTCGCTCAGGACAGGGGGCAAGAGGCAAGAGGAAACAAAGTTCTTTCCCATTACTCCATCACTCCAATACTCCATTACTCCTTGACCGGGATCGAACAGACGATCGATAGAGGTTCGAAGGATTCTGTAGTCTCTACTATCAAAACGGTTTAGTCAGCGCTTCCGGCATTTCATACCCTTCAAACCTATCCGGCGGAATGTTTTCTCCGAACTCATTCTTTGCTTCAACGAGCAGTTCTCTCTGTATAGCGATCATATCGAAGATAGCTTTTGGGACGTTACTTGTCTCTTTCTGATAGAACTCTTCTACAATCTGAAGCTTGTCTAACAGTTCAGGGACACGCGTCATGAATTGAAGTTCATACTGATCTTGTGAATAACTTGTCTCCAACTCCTTCCCAAAAAACTCCGCCAGGTCCTCATACTTAGGGATGAAGCCGGTCGGCGTTGCATAGGCTCCGACTTTGCCGGCAATCCTCCTTTCGATCCATCTGATCCAGACCTTCTTATCCATCTTCGTGTTCAAGAATTCCCCTGCGTCGTCTCTGAGGAAGTAGTTTACATAAAATACCTTGGGAACTTCTTTTAGGTCCCTCCCGAACTGGATATGGTTTTGCAGGTATTGTCCAATCGGGATCGAAACAAATTCTGCGTTGGCCATGGGATTGATGATGACTTTCGCACTCGAGGCCCCAACAGTTGCAGCAGTGGGTTCGGATTCAATGCTGGCAGCATAAAACACGCCGTGGACCCAACCATACGATTCCAATACGGGGACCGGTCTTCTTGAGCTACGCCCGCCGTAAACAATGCCATCTAGATCCACAACCTGCGTTGGGTCATAGTTCTCGATTCCATCCAAGGCTATACAGAATCGGGCGTTATCGTGAGAGACCGGGATTATCTTTCCTTTTTCGTCCTTCTTTCCTTCCCACCACTCGCCGGAATGATTGTATCCCTTGGCAGGGATATCAACATCTCCCATCCCCTGCCAATAAGGGTTTCCGTCAGTCCCAAGAACATTAGAAAATATGATCTCCCCAGGTTTCACGAGAAGCTTGTGGATATACGGATCATCTTCCGGATTGACATCCTTGATTACCCCGAACATTCCCTTCTCAACATTCGCAGCACATGCCTTACCATCTATCTTTCGGACGTGGGCCAGGTCATCTCCAACAATCGTGAACAGCATGGACGTGGATGTCTTCCCGCACCAGCTTGGAAACGCACCCGCAATATAAGTCACCTTGCTCCCCTCATAGCTGGGGATACCAGCAATGAGATAATGCTCTGAAAGCCAGCCTTCCTGTGCAGCTTTCCTTATGGCAAGGCGATGGGCGAGTTTCTTGGCGGCCACCGTGTTTCCGGCATATTGCGTGTTAGCGCTGTAGACGGAATTGTTTTCCAAGTCTATATACATCCTGCGCAGGGCGATTTCACGGCTTACATCATTCTCCAGAGCACCTGCCGAGTGCAGGAACGTAAAAAAATCCTGTTTGCTTTCTTTGCTTTTGAAGAGTTCATATCCGGAGCGATAGAGGATGTCTTCACTGTGAGCCACATAGTATGAATCGGTGATCTGCAGACATGGTATCGCAAATTCAGTACCCAATGGTCCAAGGGAGTAGAAACTGACGATCATTTCGTTTCCACGCATGATCCCGTTCATGATCTGTTCGATTTCCTTGAGGCCCTCTTGCCGATCCGTGGCGTTGAGCGCAGGGCCTAGGGATGTGCCGCCTGATACCAGGAACTTTGTATTTATGGGATCTCTCCCTTGATCTTCGTACCCGTCGTAGTGAAGCGTATGGCCTGGCATATTCAAAACCTTTTCTTCACCGCGCTTTATAGCCTGCTCACGCACATGTTGTAGGTCCTCCGGAGACCCGGTTGAGACAAAGACTGAGTCAGGCTGAAACTTGGAAACGGCATCCGCAATCTGCTCATTTACAGACGCATTGTTGAGAGCATCAAGCTTCTTAAAGCTTCCAGCATCCAATCGGCTTTTTAGTATTTCATCTGTGGTCATAGAAACCTCTTTTCTCATTTGTTAATGAACCCTTCTTTTCATTTCCCGCATTCCCTTCAGAGAGATGCAGAAATGAACACGGCAAAGTTTCCATAGCACACGGAATTCAACAGATCAACCTCAACAGAACGTTGCCCGAACTACTTGTAAACGAATGTCAGTTCAACAGATCGCGCTTTCCAGCCTGCAGGGGATATCTTGCTTGAGTTTGCCGTAAACATCATATATTGAGTTCCCAGACGAGCTAAACCCACGAACAATGTAACTGATAGGCGGTCAAATATGAACGACATATTGCCTGAAGACCTGAAGGTTTGTGTGGCATTTCATGGACATTTGTGTCCCGGCCTCGTGTATGGCTACCTGGTTGCAAAAGAGGCGATCCAACTCCTTGGTCTTCATCGATCCGGTGATGAAGAGGTTGTTGCCATCAGCGAGAATGACACATGTGCCATTGACGCCTTACAGGTTCTACTTGGCACCACTGCCGGCAAAGGAAATCTCATCATCAAGAACTATGGCAAGAACGC
>JAQBAU010000136.1:0-15660 GCA_032126655.1 Desulfobacterales bacterium | reverse complement strand
GGAAGGATCGAGAGAGGACAGAAGGAGAAGGGAGTAATGAAAGGTGGTCAAATTGGAACTTAACCGCTTGTTCCTCAGGTCTTGCTCAGAATCAGAATGCATTCCCCTATTCTTATTGAGTTCCGAGTCCTGCCAACTCCTTTATCACAATTCGGCGAAAACGTGATACTAAATATTTACCGAGAAAATACGGGGGACAAATCAGTATTCGAAGGGGGTGACAGATGCTCTCAGTAGCGCAGAGGCAGCCACGAAGTGCGGCCGAGTCTTCTCAGCGCTGTGGCGGCACGGACACGATCAGGGGATTATGGATGCGTCCATAATCCCTTTTTAGTCGCCGGAATTACTATTTTTGCAGTCTCTCTTGTACTTACCCGCCCAGCCACTTCCATAGGATGGATTTTCTAATGTTTCGTTAAGATTTGTTTCCAGGAGATTCGCCGATTCCCGGGCTTTTGCATTGGAACTGTTTTTGCCTTTCTTAATGATCCATTGTAATCGAGGAACAAAATCCTTGAACCAGTACTCCGCCAGACTAAAATTCCCGGTATATGCATAATCCGGGTTCCCCTTGTCTACCGCGATGCTCGCCTGGGCCGCTTTATGGCCGGCAAGCTCCAACCATATATAATCGATGGGATGCGTAAAATAAGTATATGTATCTGGTTTCTTCTCCATCTCGCTCAATACTATCTTTGCCTGTTTGTAAAGCGCCGCGCCCGGTGTGATATACTTTTCATTGACCATATTATTTTGAGCTTTCCGTTGACTTTGATATCCAGCGAGGAAGCTGTACCCATGACAACTGAGGCAGACATTTTGCATGATCTGTTGATTATCCACGGGCCTGGCATCGCTGCAAGCTCCTGGGGGATTGGTGCCGGGAGGAAAACCGCCGGAGCATTCGCAGTTGGTGGGAGCCTTAACGGGGATATTGTCCCAATTGAAACGCAGGGATGCGTTATGGGTGGAGGGCATTACTTGCGGTTTGTTAGTGGTGACCGGCTGTTGGGTGAACAGAACCGCGCCCATGTGGCAGCTTGCGCATGTGGGTGCAACCGAATAGTCTTTACCCAGCACCCATTCGCCGCTATCCAGGTTCATCTTTGCCTTATTGGTACAATAACTCCTGCCGTGGCCCGAGCCCTTGTAGATATCCAGCATTGGGTTGCCGGAGCCCATGGAATGGCATTTTCCGCAACTCTCCGGCTGCCGGGCCTCCGCGGGGGAAAATGCGTGCCGCTGGTGACACGCTATGCAGGCACCGTGGGATCCGTCGGGATTGATTCGGCCCATTCCTTCATTGGGCCATGTGGCGGGATCGAATTGTATCGATCCATTCCCTGATTTCTTGAGTTTCACCGCGGAGCCGTGGCATTGCGCGCACCCGGTTACAGTGCCGGCCAAGGCGTCCCCGAAAGGATCGCTCTTATCGGGAATGCCTGCGCTGATCACGGTTTTGACCAGTATCGAGCACTGACTGTTCAAGGTGCGGTCGACAGTTCCGGAGTGACGCGAGGCGGCAAATTGTTCCACAACTTCCTGGTGACATCTTGCACAGTCTTTAGGGGAGACGATAACCGAGATGATCGTTTCTTCGTGCTCCATGGCGTCCACATCGCTTCGCTCGGCCCGATGACATTCGTAACAACCCACTTCTTCTTGAAAATGCCTGCTCTTTCTCCATTGGTCCACCAAACCCGGGTTCGCTTTCTGGTGGCATGCGACACATGATTTGCTGAATTCCGTTATGGTTTGGGCAAGGAGCCTCTCAGTTCCCGCGAAACAGACAAAGATCAATAAACACAGGGCGGCCGCACTTTTTAAACCGGTTTTCTCAACCATCACCGGACCTCCTCACCTTTGGATATTTGAAGCCGAGGGTTTCTCGAGATACTTCCCGTAATTCTAAATGCGCTCCACCAGAGCCCGGTGTTTCATAATAGCGTAAGTTCCCAATCCGGAGATGAGGAATCTTCCGCAAGGTAAAGGGCTATTTCGTAGCACTGCGAAAGTGGACAGCCGGCAGGCTGCCCCCTGAGGCGAGAGGGATTGATGCCCCGAGTCAAATCAAGACGGCCCGCCTCACCTGAGCGCTCGCGACCCGTCCGCCTCGGCTAAAGCCTCGCAGTGCCGGGCGGGTGGCGGGCAGGGGATCGCCGGGAGGCGTACATTTGGTGCGTCGCACAAGCGATCCCGCAGACCTGTCCGCCTCTGGAGGATTTATCCGCCTCTGGTGGACTTGTCAGCCGCTGGCTGATTGACCCCAGAGGAATAAGCTTCGCATTCCACGGGGCAGGCGCCGACATTGGGGAAAATGCCCATTTATGGATGGAAAATAGCTTACTTGTTGCCCTTCATTACTCCGTACTCTTCACCCATCAGAACGTGCTTATCTTTCTGTGTAGTCATTTCAAAGCCGGCTTTTTTCTGGAAAAGTATAACGAAGTCAGACCCGCCAAACAGAAAGTTACCGAGCATGTCGCCTTTTTTATGAATGATCCCCGGTCTGACATTACCCTCAAAATTCACGGAAGACACATGGGCCATACCCATGGGAATCAGGGCCACCAAGCCATATTTTCCCGTATCTACTACAACATAACCAAGAGTCTGAGTAAACTGCCAACCTGTTGAATCGATTGGAACATATTTGCCTTGCTCAGGACTCCACATCACCTCCAAAGCAACATTTCGCACGAGGTTCTTCTTCTCTTTGATTGTTCCGCCAACACCGAAATGATAGCGGTGATAGTCATTTACGTTCAGGAAAGTGTGGGTCAGCACACCATTGGCAAAGGCATCCTTGAACTGACTGTCCTCACCAAGCAGATCCTTGATACTGTAATAAGTGGTAAGTTTGACTTTCAGTCCGCCGTCTACCCGGATATTTGACTTTGCATCAATTTCCCATACTCCTTGAGGGACAGAATCAGCCGGAGCAACAACCACTGCCGGGTCGCCCGGCGAAGCGATAGGCCGCATATCGGCAGATCTTAGGTATCTGGAGAAGAACTCGTTGAAAGTGCTCCAGTTAGATGCGGGCTCATACCACCCTTTCTGTAAACCAAAGCGCGGGGAGTTATAGAACCCCTGATAAGTCTTCTGGTTCCATGACTCTTCGGTATCAAGGAACGCTCCCCAGGCAATGGCAAAATTGTGCAGCCATGATGAAAAAGGTTGGTAGTACTGAATCGAATTCTTGAACAGACCCTTGTTTTCTAGTTCAGGCAGGGGTTGATCAACCAGAAAATAGAAGTAACACAGAGTCTGAAGTACTTGGTTACGTATGAGATTGGACGGATCATCAAGCACGTTCTGCGGGATGAGGGCTGATGTACTGTCTATGTAATCGTAATAGTCCGCCAGGCTCTGAACGGGATTCGTTTTCGGGTCAGGATTGGTTTTTTTGGCTTCTGCGATGGATGTTTTCAACATGTTCTCGATTTCCGGGTGTTTCTCCACCAAGTTCAGAAGTTCCCGCGTTATCGGCTTATGACTATCGTCCGCTGCAAGGACCGCGCTCGCGGGAACGATCAATCCTAATAATAATATGATTACGAAACCAAGTTTTAGCCTGTGACTTATTGTCCTCATTTATTCTGCCTCCTTTACCGGTCAAAGGTTAACGAAAATTACCGACCTTTTCAGCTATCAATGTCTTGCCCAACCTCTGGATACCTGAACTGCGCCGTCTTTACAACTAATAGAGGTTCCAGGTCTTGAAGATCCCTCCAGCAAGCTGGGGGGATGTTCTGCCTCACGGCAGTGCTTCGCAGCGACCGTAAGGAACGCTGCCATTTTCTGATTCGCTCGCTAACCCCGCAGCAAGCTACGGGGCATGCGCTCGCTATGGCGGTTCAACAACTGATTGATGTTATTATATGATTTACCAAAAAAGTGACAGGTAAATCCTGGCGCTTTGTCCCAATGACACAGGATTATATGCTGAACAGACTCTTCGACCGAATCGCGCCTGTCGTTTTAGCCGAATCATGCCCGTCATTTCAGGCTCCGGGAGAAAACTTAATCTTATCAGACTGTTAACAACTTCAAGATTTCTCTCTGGCCCAGACCTGGGTTTGCGAGTTCATACCTCATAACATGCAAGGCGCCAGGGCGGGCGCTTTGCTCGAAATGACAAGCCTTTGGGGACTCTTTTTCGAAACATTCAGAAGGAACCGCTTCCAAAAAACGCGTCAGATAAGCGTGTTTTATGTATTTGACATAATTCATTGGTTTTTTTCAAAAAAATGAAAACCTTGTACCAAGGTACAATAGACACCGGGAGCGTGAGATATATAATGTACGTCAACATTCATGAAGAAGTTCACAAAAACGCAACCAAATATTGAGGAGGTTTTACCATGGCCGACATCGAAACTACACCAGTAACTGAGACGGGAAATCAAGTGGTTGGCAAGGTTTCTATCCTTTATGGAACCGTAAAAGCCATGTCACCGGATGGAACGGTTCGCGTTCTCGACGTAAACAGCCCTGTTTATGCTGAAGACCACATTATTACCGAAAGTGACGGCAGTGTCTCCATCGTATTAGATGACCCTGCCCAGACGCACCTCGACATCGGCAGGATGAGTGATGTTGTTATTGATGAAGATGTCTATGGCGGCGCTGCACCAGAAGACGTTGCTCAAGCTTCTGCCGAGGTTCAAGAGATTCAGCAGGCCCTCCTGGCTGGGGATGAAACAATTGACGTGGATATGGAAGCCACGGCTGCGGGTGGAACTGCATCGGCAGGTGGTGGCCATCCGGTTTACGTGGTTGACGCGACGGGTGAAGAGGTCACGCCTACTGCCTTTGCGGAAACAGAAGGCTGGGAGCAAGGACAACCAGACACAATTCCAGGTGTTAACGAACCACCTGTGGAGCCTCCTCCACCCGAGTCTGAACCCGAGCCTGAACCCGCTCCTCCTGACAACTTACCGGAGATTGGACCTGAGGAAGGCACGGTCTATGAGTCTGATATTCCAGATGAAGCGAGTGGTGTATTTGACATCACGTCCGCCGATGGCATAGCCGCGGTTCGCGTAGGCGGCGTTGATGTGACAGCAGGAGGCACGGTTCCCGGCACGTACGGCGACCTGGTGGTAACTGTAACAGATGGTGTCTACAGCTGGACATATACGCTGAACGACAATACCGAGCTTCACAGCGTACAGGGTAATGACACCCTTCTAGACACGTTCGCACTTGAGGTGGAGGACCCTGACGGTGATGTTGAGGGTGATACCCTTACGATTACGGTCGTTGATGATATGCCGACCGCGGTGGATGACTTCAACGACATCACTGAGGATGGGGGACCAAACAGCGTTGAGGCCAACGTCGAGCCTGTGGTGGAAACCAACAGCGTCAGTGGCAACGTGCTTGATAACGACGAGAGCGGTGCTGATGAACCCACGAATTTTGTTTCCTGGGATAGCAGCCTGTCAGGGACCTACGGCACGCTCACCGACGACGGCGACGGCAAATACACCTACGAGCTGAACGACGCTGACCCTGATGTTCAGGCGCTTGACGATGGTGAGACGCGCACCGATACCTTTAACTACACGATGCAGGATGCAGAGGGTGACGAGGATACGGCCACACTGACCATCACCGTCCACGGCACCAATGACGCCCCCGTGGCCATTCCGGACACGAACTGGGCGCAGGAAGACGTTTCCGATGCCAGCGGTAATGTTTTGCAGACCATTCCGCATACAGGTCAACCCAGTGGTGGCCCCTTTAGTGATGTGGCAGACACGGATGTGGACGTTGAGGACCTCACCGTGTCATCTGTCAATGGATCCGCCGCAAACGTTGGGACTTTGGTTTCTGGCGTTTACGGTGATTTGACTTTGAACAGCACAGGGTCCTATGACTACATCCTGAACGACGCTCATCCTGATGTTCAGGAGCTTGATGATGGCGAAACGCTGACAGAAACCTTTTCATACACTGCCTTTGACGGCACGGTGGACAGTGCACCTGTAAATCTGGAGATTACAATCTTCGGAAGCAATGACGCCCCGACCATCGGGGTTCAAGCCGAGCGTCACATGGTTTACGAGGCTGGTCTTCCCACGGGTTCTCTTGCGGCGTCTGACAGCGAGTCTGCCGATGGTTTCTTTACGTTTGCCGATTCGGACGGCCTCGACGATATCAACTCGATTACGATTGGCGGTACGACGTTCACCAGGGGCGTGGACTTCAACAACTTTGTCGACCTACTTAACGAGACGGCCGTCCTGGAGTACGGCACGGTCGAGTTGACGTCTTACGACGGGAACGGCACATATGGTTACACGTACACTCTGGACAATCCTGTCGATAACGATGACCCTGCTGCGGTTGCCGCGGGTGCGGACGATGAGGGTTATGACGAGGAATTTGATGTAACGGTAGATGACGGCACGACCGACGCCACGGGCACCGTCACCGTCCATATCGTGGACGACAATCCGGTTGTTATTGCCCCTGATTCACTTCATATCTTGGACGGTGGCGGCGGTGAGGAGCACCTTAACTTCGTCGCTGGTGCGGACGGTCTCGGCACGGTGGAATTCAACGTGGATTCCCTCATTGACCAAGTCGCAACGGATACCGACGGTCGCGAACTGACGTTGAACGGCGAGACTCTCTTCCTCCATTACGGCGCGGATAACACTGTTTTGGTAGCAAAGACGGCGGGTGGGGCAATTGGTTTCACCATTGATATCGATCCAACAACAAACACCTACTCCATCGATGCCCACAGTTTTATTTCCAACGGAACGGCGGTAACCCCAACCAGTCTCCAGGGCCCGGGCGGTGGAAACTTTGCTTGGGACGCCTTAACCAACGTTGGTGGGACATCGCAAGATGTTCTGATAACAACCGCTTCATCTACTACCGTAAATACCAGCAATAATTCATTTGGTGTCTCTAGCGGACAGAGCATGGTTGATGGCGAAGGCCTCAGGCTCGACTTTGTGAACGGCCTTACAGTTACAGGGAATGGACCCAGTAAGACGTATACGTATGACGGAACGCATAACCTGTCCAGCGTTTATACGCAGGAAATCTTCCAAGTTGTAGGAACCTCGGCCAACCTCACGGTGACAGCCATACTGGCTGACGGTGACTATGATTTCTATGCTCATCCCGCTGGTGAAACTGGTGAAACCATAATCAACCTGGATCCTTCTGATATCACGGTCTACAATAGTTCGGGCGTTGAGGTTGCGTCAGGCACTTCAGGACTCTTAATTACAGACGCAGGGGATTCAGTCCTGATCGAAGGTCTGGACACGGACTGGTCTTTCCAGATAAACTCGGATAGTCAGTTCAGTGCGATTCAGATTGATGCCGCTGCAGAAACAGACCCGTTCAAGCTGGGCACCTTCACCTATGGCGAAGAAAGCCTGGGAGACCCGGTCGAGCTGTCATATGCGGTGACTGGAACCGACGGCGACGGCGACACCACGGATGGATTCCTCCATGCCAATATTTATCCGGAAGTGGACGAGACGGGTGATGACGGGCACAATATCCTGTTGGGCACTGATGGGGACGACGACCTTGACGGTTATGCTGGCGATGACATACTCGCCGGAGGGCAAGGCGATGACGACTTGGATGGAGGAGACGGTAGCGATGAACTGTACGGCGGTTCGGGTGACGACACCCTGGTCGGCGGTGCGGGTGAAGACATGCTGCACGGCGGCTCCGGTAACGACGAATTGACCGGCGGCGCGGACGCCGATACATTTAAGGCGAGTGTGGGTAACGACACCATCATGGATTACAACCAGGGAGACGGGGACCTCGTAGATATCAGCGAGTTGTTTGATGGCGTCGCCCCAACAGATACAGATACTCTTGGTGTCAGTAATGATGGCGGATACGCTAAACTGTCGATCTTTAACCAGGATGGTGCCGAAAGAGGGAGCATTACATTTAATACTATCGACTTTGTTGCTGATTTAGATCATACCACTCCCGAAACTGAACTCGACTCCCTGTTGGGAATGGTTGATGTTGATTCTGATGGTGATGGCACGCCTGATTTCTAAATTATCATTTGAACACATGAACTTCAAAAGTCTGCCGGGAAGGCCTCTGCAATTGCCTTCCCGGCAGTTCTTTTGATAAAGGGATATCTTAGGCGGAACCGCCCTGGTTGATCAGCAGGGCCAGGTTGAGCCTGCTGCCGGTACCGGTCTTTTCATAGATAGAAGTCAGGTGGGCTTTAACCGTTCGTTCGGTGATGTTGAGATTGAATGCAATTTCAAGGTTGGACTGACCCCGGGCCACCAATTCGGCAACCGCACGTTCCCTGCGAGTCAAACCAGATAGTTTTTGCCTGGAATCTGATGGGGCTTCTTCTCCTGTTCTGGCATACATTTCCACGATCAACCGCTGCATAACCTTCTGCCCCAGCCACACGCCTCCGTTTGAAATGACACGCACGGCCTCGGCAAGGCGTCCCCGCGAGATATAGGTATTCGCATATCCTACAATCCCGAACTTCAAGAAAGCGAGGCCCTCCTCTTCGTTCGGCCGGTCGGAGAGCAGAAAGAACTTGCTCAAAGGGGCTGATTCACGGATCTCAGAAAATGTATCCATGTCAACGAGTGAGCGGTGTACGAGGCACAGGTCAAAGTTCTTTCCTGCACATCGGCTCCTCAATTCTCCTACCGATGTGGCCTCTTCCAATGGGGATGCATCGGCAAGCAACGCCTTCCACCGCTTTATGACAGATCTGTTTGCACTGCTTAACAGGATTGCCATGGCATCAGCGTTCCCTTAATGCCATGTATTTGGCTCTCAGGACAGGTTTCAAAAGGTAGGAGAGAATGGTTTTCTTACCGGTCAGGATGTCGACTGATGCCACCATGCCCGGAATGATCGGTAAAGGATCGCTTTCCGGACCAAGATAGCTCTTTTTGGTCCGCAGCCTCACGGGATAGTAGCTATTTCCCTTGTCATCCATAATGCTGTCGGCGCTTATGTGTTCAAGGTTAGCCTCAAGGCCGCCATAGATTGAATAATCATAGGCGGTCAACTTAACCATGGCCTCCTGGTTTGGCCTCAGAAAGGCAATATCTGCAGGCTTGATCCTGGCCTCGATCAGCAGCGTATCTTCCAGGGGAACGATCTCAATGAGATCCATGCCGGGCTGGATGACACCGCCTACAGTACTAACCAGAAGACGATTGATCGTGCCATTGACAGGGGAGCGCACCGATGTGCGCTTAAGCCGGTCTTCCAGCGCAACGGCTGAAGCAGAGACCTCTTCAAGTTCGGATAGGATTTGATTTAATTCTGACTTGGCCTTGTTGAAGAAGGCAAGCTTCACTTCCTTTAGCTCCAACTGGCCCTCCTGGTACCTTGATTGGGCCTTCGGGATAGTCTGCTTTATTGTTGCTATTTCTCCCTGCATTTGACTGGCCTGACGCTCGAGATGGAGCACGTCCACCTCTGAAACCGCACCCTCGCCCACGAGTGGCCTCGTCATTTCCAGTTCTCTCACCAAAAACGCATAGGTCCGGATCAGCTCCGCAAGTTTGCTGTTCAGCTCTCCTAATTCCCGTTGGCGTTGATTGATCTGCTCCTGTTGGATTGCTACACTTGACTGAAATTCTCTTTTCCTGGATTCAAACAACTCCTGTTCACGTGCCCCAATCTCAGGTTTCTCTGCCGTGACCTCCTGCGGGACCTCAAATGGCGTGTCGTTGGCTTCAGCCAGCAGGCGGGCCGCCTTGGCCTTGTACGAAAGATACTTCCCGCGATTCTGTTGAAACGACGATGAAAACCGGGTCTCATCGATTCGCAGCAGCAGCTGACCCTTCTTGACCAGACTACCCACATTAACAAGTATCTCCGAAAGGATTCCCCCTTCCAGATTCTGGACAACCTGTATCTGGCTTGAAGGAACAACCTTGCCGTCTCCCCTTGTAGCTTCCTCGATTTCTGAAATAGAGGCCCAGACAATGAAAAGAACAAACAGAACAAGGACCACCCAGAGAATTGCCCTCCCCCCCCTTGGAGACTGGGCCAGGATCGAGGTGCGGATGTCCGTGGCCAGGTCGATATCCCCAGCCGGCATACGGTAGAACAGATCGTTTGGTTTCGTTTTTTTCTCAGGCTCAGACAATTAAGCAGGCCTTTCTTTCAGTGCCTCAAGAACAGAAGCCTTGGGTCCATCCGCGACAACAGTGCCATCATCGATTACGACAAGGCGATCAACCATTGCCAGGAGTGAAGCCCTGTGGGTCATCAAAACCAAGGTCTTGGGTTCAATTACCTTGGACAAGTGGTTTCTCAAGCGGACCTCTGTTCTGTTGTCCATATTACTTGTAGGCTCGTCCAGAACAAGTACGGGTGGATCGAGCAGCACGGCTCTTGCCAGGGCCACACACTGCCTTTGTCCTCCGGAGAGCCCCCTGCCCATTTCCCCAACTTCCATGTCAAAACCCATAGCATGCTTCTTCACAAATCCATCCACGCCCGCAAGCTCTGCTGCACGCAGAACAAGATTGTCGTCAATATCGTGGGTACCCATAGTGATATTGTCACGGATGGTTCCTCGAAAGAGCGTTATATCCTGGGGGACATAACCTATGAACCGACGGAAATCCGCAGGATCAATCTGCCTGATATCGGTTCCATCCATACTGACCATGCCGCCGCTCGGCTCATATAAACCCAGTATCACTTTGCCCATTGTGGTCTTCCCTGAGCCAATGGGACCGATGATACCCACCTTTTCACCGGCAGAAATCTTTAAGGAGATATTGTTCAAAACCTTTATTGTCTGGTTAGGATAGGAAAAAGTGATGTTCTTCAGTTCTATGGCGCCCTGTAAACTGGCCCTGTGCAGAAATGTCTTGCCGGCCGGCCTTTCCACAGGAAGGTCCATAATACCATCAAGCGTCTTGAGCGACGACTTGGCGCGATGGAACCGGGTAGAAAGATTGACCACCTGTGCCATTGGCGCAACAGCTTGCCGCGAGAGAATGACTAACGCAATCAGGCCACCGGTTGAGAGGTCGCCCTTTGAAATCATATAGACACCGCCGATAACAACGACCACCACCACCATGCTTTGCACGAAAAAAGAAAGGTGATTGACAGATGATGACAGGAGTCTCGACCTGGCACTCCACTTTGCGATGTAACTGACTGCTTCTTCCCAGGCCCGCTGAATCTGGCTCTCAGCGCCCAGCATTTTGATGGTCTCAAGACCCGATAACCCCTCAATCAGAATAGCATTTTTCTGTGCTGAAGCCCGGAGTGAATTTTCAACAGCCTTCTTGAGAGGAACCTGGATAAAAAATGCATAGAGCAACAGCAACAAGATTCCCACTAAGTGGACAATGACTATACTGCCTCCAAGATACCAGATGACAAGCAAGCCTAATGCCATAAACGGCATGTCGATCAAAGCGGTAATGGAAAACGAGGTTATGAAATCGCGGATGCTCTCGAACTCCTGCAGGTTCTTGGAAAAAGAACCAATGGACTGAGGACGGGCCTCCATCCGCAAGCCAAGAACCTTCTGAAAAAGGATGGCCGATATTTCCAGGTTGGCTTTCTTGCCTGCCTCGTCCACAAAATAGGCGCGTAATCCGCGCATGACGACAGCGAACACATAAATGACACTAATACCGATAGCAAGTACCCAGAGGGTTTCAAGGGCATTGTTTGGAATCACCCTGTCATAGACGTTAAGAACAAAAAACGGGCTCGCCAGGCCAAAGACGTTGATCAGGAAGGAGGCAACAAATACATCCCGATAAATACGCCATGACTTGAAAAGGGTTCCCCAAAACCAGTTCTTTGTCGAAATAGAACCCAGATCATCAAGAGACTGCCTTTCCATCCGGTATTTCGGACGGACGAAGATTCCGTACCCGGTGTAGAGCTTTTCTAATTCCGCCTTTGAGAGGACTGTTTCTCCCATGCCTGTCTCGGGCAAGAGCACCTTGTATTTTGCATTCCTGTTTTCCGTCGCAACAAGGAGACATGCTCGCCGTTCATTGAGAAGCAGGACGACTGGAAGGTGCAGAGGAGAAATCTCTTCGAGAGGCTTCCTCACAACACGGGATGAAAGATCGGCCCGCTCAGCAGCCCTTGGAAACAACTCAACGGTGAGGCGATTATGGACAAGGGGCAAGCCGGAACTCAAGCCCGTTCGGGAAGCACTGCGGCCATGCAGCTTGGATAGCTGAATCAGGCAATCAAGAAGCGGGTCATCACGTGTACCCGTGTCCCCTCCGACATTCCAATCTGCAGGAGGGGTATTGTCGTTTTTCTTCGACATAAGCCTCTTTTTTCGGCAAAGCAGAAGCGGGCCGTTTTGAACCTATTAAGTACCCGCCCCTTCTAATTAAAATTGACATATGCTACTATAAATTCCAGAATAAATACAGCGGTATCTCCATTTTTTGTTGAAGAAGATTGACAAAGGGCCTATTAGGCAACTTGTGGCCAATTATGACATGGGAGGCAAGTCATGCTCTATGTAGAACGAGACAAGGATGGCAAAATCATCGCATTGCACAAGACCGCTGATCCAGACGCCGGCGAAGAGAAATCAATAATGGATGAAGAAATTCTCGATTTCCTGAATGGAAAAGTCGACACCGACCCCGGCATACAGTTTCTGGCTCTATCTGATATGGGTATCATACGCATACTCGAAGACCTGATTGACCTTCTCATCCGGAAAAATCTTATTATGTTTACGGACCTTCCGGAAGATGCGCAGGCAAAAATCAGGGAGCGTAAACGGGTTCGAGAAATAATGGGTCCTCAGGATCTGATGGTTGATGATATTCTGTAAATCGCAGTTCAACTATCCTTTCAAGCGTTTTTAATTCTGTTTTTAATCGGCTCTGGTCTGGCAACAACATATCCCTGAATTGCATCAAGGTTCAGCTCTTTTAGTATCTCCCATTGATGCTCGGTTTCCACCCCTTCAGCGATAACTACGATATCCAGACTATGAGCAACACTGCACAGTGAGCCGATAAAAAACCGACTGTCGCTTTCCTCATCTTTGAGTTCTCCGGTATAGGCCCGATCGATCTTGACATAATCAGGACGCAGCGATTGCAGATACCCCAAGTGCGAGAAACTCTGGCCATAGTGATCGAGTCCAAAACCGTGCCCGGATTCACGTACATTAGTGCTGAACTCCTTGACCAAGTTCAAATTCTGGACCGCGCCGAATTCCGAAAATTCAAACAGAATACGGGGTGCATCTGAAGGAAGATTCTTCAAAGACAAGTACACCCAATCGCGAAAAGAATCATCCCGCAATGAGGCAGGAGACACATTCACCGCAATATTTTCAACACCCAGCGTGTCACGATTAAGATACATTATCTCTTCAAGAACAATACGGTCCAGGAATGAAACCAGCCCTAAACGCTCGGCAAAAGGCATGAATATGCCGGCGCTCAACAAGTTGCCGCTTTCTTCGACAATTCTTGAGAATACCTCCAGATGAAGAACTTGGTTTCTGTCATCAGTTTTGACTACGGGCTGCGCGTCGAGGCTGATTCTTCGCTCCCGCAAAGCCTTTTCAAGCACATCCTTCCACTGCTGCTGCCCTAATGGCATTTCTTCGGTTTCTTCGGTAATCGCACGGACATCCCATGCGTTTGGTCCCGCGTGTTGGGCGGCACGCAATGCTGAATCAGCCTCTGACAACAGACGACCAAGCGTGGTGGAACAATCGTAAGTAGATGCGCCTACATGGCCAACATTGTCCGTGAGTGCAAGGTTCTCTGCCGCAAGCGAGCCCAACTTGTTTGCCACATCGGAAGCAATAGACTCGGCGTCAAATGGCGAAACATCGGGAAGATAGATTCCAAAGTCGCCTCCGGTAAGCCTGGCAAGAACGCAATTCACATACTGTTCGGTGGACTCTTTCAGCAGGGCGGCTACTCTTTTCAATAATTCGTCACCAGCCTGAAAACCTCTCTGGTTATTGAGTTCCTGTAGATCATGTATTTGAATCAGTACGACGATGCCTTGTGTGGCACTGTCACCGCGATCGAGCCGAGCGGTCATTTGGCTCTCGAAGTAACGGCGGTTGCCCAAACCCGTCAACGAATCTATGTAAGCGTGTTCCCGGAGTCGTTCTGCCTGGGCAGCCTGTTCTTCAAACATCTCTTTCACTTTGTGGGTCATACGGTTCATGGCCTCAACCACCCGCCGAAGTTCCCTTGTCCACGGCAGAGGTTCCTGGATCTCATACTTCTTTTTGCATATGGCATCTGCCTGCCGCTCAACAACATTCAACGGCTTGAGGAGGAAACGGAGCCCAAGACCTCCTGCAATGAGCACAAAAACACCACAGGCAGCAAACCATATGGTCACACGAACAACATCTTCCCATAGTGTTTTATAGGCGTACCCGGGATGACTCTTCACATAGATAGTACCGGCCTGACGCCACCCAGACATGACATTCGCATTGGCTTCAGGGATCTTCAGGGGCACCAATCGGATAAACCACTGGGGAACATTTTCGATTGTCACGTCGAGGACACGCTCTATGAGAACATTTCCCTTGGTATCAGCGAACCTGATAATCCGGTAATATCCACGATCAAACACAGCATTCACCATGCCTTCAACAGCTACCATGTCATCTTCAATAACGTGCTGGGAGACGGATAGACCGAGGGAGGTTGCCGTATCCTGGGCATGTGATTCGAGCTGATCTACTAGGAACGAACGGGTGCTTTTCAGCTTTGCAAACCATGTCCCAGTAAAAAGAAGCAAGAACAGAACAAGGGTAAAAATGATGAGCTGCCGGTAAAGTGTCATGTTCTTCACCTTTTTGTTTACAGTTTATTTTGTGACATCTTCTCCAAGAGATCCCGCCAGCGTTTGACGCGGCTACTGCTGCCTGCCAGCTTTCCTCGTCCACGCTCTTTTGCCAGCCAAAGTCCGGTACCGTTAAAACTGAATATAGGCATCAAATCAGTCCGTTGTGATCCAGGTTTTATGGATTCTACCAGGTTATCGAGAACCAGCGGTTCGGCTCCAGGTTCACTGTAATAGGTCATGACCATGTGGTGCATATTGTATTGCAGTGCTTTGACGTATGTAAGGTTCAATTTCTCTTCGTCTACACCTATTGCTTTTAGGGTGAAATATTTAGCAATTGAAAAGTCTTCACAATCACCCCCTTGACTAGCGAGAAATTCAATCGGCGTAGCCCAGTAGTCTTCCTGCCCCCAGTGGCGCATGTCATCGACAAAAATCATCTGGTTGTGAAACTGATTGACTTTTTCAAGTTTTTCCAAGTCAGACGAGCTCGCGTCCTCACGGATTAGATCTTCCCAGGCAATGAGCCGTGCCCGGGCATCTTTGCCGTACTTCTTTTCTGCCTGTTCCAGAATATCCCTGTCAATACGAAAACTTCCTCCCGTGATGACCGGCCCTGCAATTGCCAGAATCACCAAAACTGCCAGAACAGACAGGGTTATTTCAACTTTTCTTTTGAGGTTCCTCACGGGGATTAGTAGGCGTAAAGGTTAGCCAGTTTCCATCACCAAGAGAATGATTTATGGCTGGGCACTAGTTAATGAACAGAAATACACATATTGTAGAAAAGCTAGCTGCAAAACTGACATCTACAACTTATGAGAG
>JAQBAU010000135.1:0-11587 GCA_032126655.1 Desulfobacterales bacterium | reverse complement strand
TATTCAAGACGAGATACTTGGTTTTCGGTGAGCCCCTCAAACTGCACGCCGCTTCGCCGCATGGTTACTGGCGTGAAAGGGATTTCGTAGGTTCCGACATCTGAGACGGTTTCAAATGGCAGATTATCCAAACAGAAACCGCGTTCAGTCAGGAAAATGTTCAGCCTGCGTGACCCGTTTGACGGTCCTCCGCTCGCCAAGTAGCGAAACGACAGCCCGCTCAGGCTGATATCTATGATTTCACCTAGTCTGCTATTATCAGGCCTGAATCCAACAAACACACTGACGGGGACCTGGAAGCGCTTATGTCTTCTTCTTTCAACCCGCCCTTTGGTGGGTGTCATGATAGTAGTTTCTCCCAGTGGTGGAGTATGGAATGCCACAACTCAGCTGGCAAAGAACTATCTCATTACGGGGGAAGTTGGAACTACATATTGTATATAACCAGTATTTTTAATCACAACATAGGGTACATGTCAAGCAAGAAGAGGCCCTTACGGCGGATAGCTCGTCGGTCAGCAGCATCTTCTTTGGTGGCAGGGGATGATCGGAATTCGTTCGGAAAAGGGTTATGTTAATTTTCTGGTTCCAAATAACGCAATACCTTTTAAGATCCTAGGATCATTGACACAGTTTAGATTGTAGTAATTATCTTGAGGCAATGACAGAGTGGAAAACTACGCATAGTTTCTTGTTATCCAGCATCGACGCCATTTGGCCTTCACAAGACGTTGCGCCTCAAGGTATGAAACTCAAATCGCGGGTGATTGGATGGGTCACAGGCAAAGATGCGGCACCAAGTATATCAACATGATCAACGAAAATCAGTTTATCTGTTTCAAACCCTAAGCCCTTTGACAGCTCGATTAGATGTCCTAAAGTGTCCTGTTCAAGTTCCTTGTCTCTGGCAAGTATCCACAAGTAGGATTGGTTGTGACTGCAAACCAGGGAATAGGAGTAATTCTTTTTATCCAGGGCAATAATGTTGTAACCGCCGTAGAACGGCCCGAAGAAGGACACCTTTAACCTGCCGACGTCCGGACTACTAACAAGATATGCCTTCCCTTCTGCCCGCTTCCACTTCCCGGCTTCCTTGTTAAACCCCTTGTTCAATACGTCTATGCCACCATCATCTCTTAACGTGTAGGTGGCGGTAATATTGCTCAGACCCCTCTCAAACGAATGATCGAGGCGCGCTATTTCATACCATGTGCCGAGGTACCGCTGCACCTCGAAACCATCTACCGCCGTGATGTTGTCCGGAATGCCAACACAGCCTGCAATGAATAGGCATGTCAAAAGAAATAATCTTCTCATAGTCTAGGACCTCCCTGGAGAAGCAGGACAGTAAGAGGAAAGACCTCCAGAAATGGAACAGCCGTCTAAGCCTAATGTGATCTGATTCTACGTCATCTTGGGCAGAATGTGCAACACGAAAAAAGCTACGATGTTATTACACATCGTGGCCTCACGAGAAATGCTTTTCCTGTAAACGTCTGGGGATTAGCCAAATACCCTAACAATACTTTCAGGCGCCTCATAGTGTTTGTTCGGTAAAGCAGCCTCCCTGGCAATATATCCCGGAATGACGACGCCTGTTTCAAGCTGCGCGTAGCCTACAAAGGTCCTGCCATCGATCATGACTTTCATGCCGTCAAGCGTGCGTTTCAATGGCACCACTGCCTCCACTCCGCGATATTTCTCTGCTATGTCAGAATAACCGAGTTTCTCTGCCTGTTTTCCAATGTCTAGTTCTAAGTATGTCCCGGATTCCTCCGAAATATCTTCCTTATAATCGTCACCTATCCTGGTTAGGACCTCGCTTAGTTCATTGCTCATATATGATCACCTCCCGGTTTTTTTCACGTTAATTCAAGATAAGCAATAGGGGTCCGGAGTCAATGGCTTCTGTGCCATATTCCTGCGACACGAAAGAAGAGAGAGCGTGTGGGAAGAAAGACTCTAACAGGGCTTAAGTGGTTGTTATCGTGACAGAAACAAGAAAGAGAAAATCCTAGAACAAGAAGTTGAAAGCAACCCCCCCAAATCCAGCAGCTCCGTAATTCTCCTTAGCAATCGGGCCGCCATTTTCGTCTTCTAAACTAAGCTCGCCCCCAAACTCAGCACCGCCGAAAAGACTCAACTGGGCCTGCCGACTAAATCTGTAGCTCACCCCCCCAAAGACCGGGAACGATCGATCCTGGCCAACGCCCTTAGGAGCAATTCCTTTTTCGTCGAGACGGAAGCGCAGCTTTTCATAGCGGCCGCCAATGGAGAAAGCCAAATTGTCGGAGGCCTTCCATCCCAGAACCAGCCCGGGCCCGAGGGTGGCACCGAGACCACGGCCGGTTTCCAGGCTGAGCCGATCCGTTATCTTCCACTTGACGATCAGCACAGGGAATACTGTGGCGCTGTCTTCTATCTCGCTCATCACCCCGATGCCCGGCCCAATGGTCAACCGGTCGCCAAAGCGGTAAGAAATCCCGGCAAAGCCGCCCCCTTGCATGGAATCCTCGAGTTCTGCGCCACTTTCTGCCACAAAACGCAGGGTGGGTATCGCAAATACCGTCCACGCTTTATCGAATCCCCACCGCACCGGCATGCTCACGCGATATGCATTGATGTTTTCCCATGGACGTAGAGCGGCGAACCCCGTGTCTCCTGAGAAGTCGTAATCGTCCAATCCGTAGCCCACAGCAAATGAAACACTGCGACGATAACCTGGGGCATAGGTGACCCCGCCCTGGATGAAGAGGCGGTCAGCGGTGAAACTGCCACCATCGTCGATGTCGGTGTCGAACTGATGCACGTATCCACCTCTCACAAAGGTGGACCACCCCGGTTCTGGACCTCTCCCCTTTCGCACCCCCTGGGCCTCACTGGCAGAACCAATGGCAGGTAAAGGAGAAAGGATTAGCAGAATGAAGATAAGTCCTTGGACGATTCTACGTATTCTAATTTTACTGCACACGTTCGTTGACTCCTATGGCTCGTCCTCTAAACAAGCCTATTAAGAGAATCTAATCACTGAAGGAAGCAGGCCTGCCTGGATGGCAGCTGCCCCGGTCCCTTCTCTGTCTCGGCGAGGGCTGTGCAGATGGCTTCCTGCATGGTTGTCAAATTTACTGGAAGGAAATCACGGATGCGGTTCTCCCTGCATATGACCTCGTTCTTTAGACCTTCCACGAGCGGGAACACGATGCCAGCCGGGACCGGTGTCATGAGATTGATCCAGTAAGCGGAGAGACGAGGCGTGAGAACGGGTACGGTGAAAATGAACCGATGCAAGCCGCGGACCCTGGCATAGAGCTGCATCATCTCACGATAAGAAATAATGTCCGGCCCTCCAATGTCAAAGGTCAAGCCTGCGGTGGCCGGTTCGTGCAAGCAGCCAACAAGATAGGAGATAACATCGCCAACATCGATGGGCTGAGAACGGGTATTCACCCACCGGGGACACATCATGATCGGGAGTCTCTCCACAAGATAGCGCGTCAATTCAAACGATGCACCGCCGGCTCCAATAATGACCGCGGCTCGCAATGCTGTGGTCTTCAAACGGCCCGACTGCAAAATGTTGGCGACTTCCTGGCGGCTGGCAAGGTGTTTTGAGAGCTTGTCTCCGGTTTCACCGAGACCGCCCAGGTAAATGATGCGCTGCATGCCCGCATCCTCTGCAGCCTGCAGGAAGTTTTGGGCACACTTGCGGTCCCTTTCTGCAAAGGCCTTGGTCTCGGCAATGCTTCGCCCACCCATGGAATGGACCAGATAGTACGCTGCATCTATGCCTTCCATGGCTTGCGGGAGCGTGTCTGGTTCGAGGAGGTCAGCGTAGACAACTTCGGGTTCTCGCTTCAGGGGCCGCTTGATGACCAATTCTTCAGAGACGCGAACTAGGCATCTAACCTCATGGCCGGCTTGATCCAATGCATACAAAAGCCGGCCCCCAATGAACCCCGTAGGGCCGGTCAAGAGAACTCTTGATGGTGATGCATCCATTTTGCATCTCCTTTGATACTTGTTGCGGAAAACAATCTATATTATGACCTCATTCCTCTTGTAAATCGTCTAGAGACACGATTTCTTCAGGTCTTTTTGTTGCTGCGCATAGACCCCAAGTGGTATGCTTCCCTCTCATCCCGTGCCGACTCTCATGAAACACAAGGAGGCATTCTCGATAGAAGAAAAAATCAAACTTGGAATCAGCGCTTGCCTGTTGGGTCAAAACGTCCGCTACAATGGTGGACACAAGTTAGACCGGTTCCTCGCCGACACGCTGGGAGAATACGTTGACTACGTTCCTGTCTGTCCCGAATTCGAGTGCGGCCTGGGTGTGCCCCGTGAATCCATGCGCCTGGTGGGTGATCCGGATGCCCCTCGTCTCGTAACTCACACGACCAATCAAGACCACACCGAAAGGATGCTCAAGTGGGCTGCAAAGCGTGTCGCGGAGCTCGAAGAAGAAGGCCTTTCCGGTTTTGTCTTCAAGAAGAACTCTCCCAGCAGCGGCATGGAACGCATAAAGGTGTACAATGATAAGGGGGTGCCGGTGAAAAAAGGCGTTGGCCTTTTTGCCCGGGTCTTCATAGAGCACTTCCCTTTGCTCCCGGTTGAAGAGGAGGGTCGACTGCATGATCCCGAGCTTCGAGAGAACTTCGTTGAGCGCATCTTTGTGTTCAAAAGATGGCGAGAACTCGTGTCTCAACTGAAGCGCAGGGGAAACCTTGTCAACTTTCACACAAAGCACAAGTTGCTGGTTCTTTCCCACAGCCCAAACCTTCATCGGGAGATGGGAAGACTGGTAGCGAGAGCCAAAGAGACTACACCAGGCGACTTGTACAAAAGGTACGAAACAATACTAATGGAAACCCTGCGGCTGAAGACAACGAACAAAAAGAACGTCAATGTGCTTCATCACGTTATGGGGTATTTCAAGAAACGGCTGTCCTCAGACGAGAAGCAGGAGCTGTTGGAAGTGATCGAACATTACCGACTCGGTAATGTTCCTCTCATCGTACCAATCACGCTGGTCAATCACTACGTACGCAAATACGACGAGCCCTATTTAAAAGAGCAATATTATCTTAACCCTCACCCTATTGAACTACAGTTGAGAAACCACGTATAGAAGACATTTCAGCTTCGCTACACTTCCTCTCCAGGTCCAATCAGGGGCAGGATCTTGTCAACGTGAAAGAAGACAAGAAATAGAGGTCCCTTGTCGTCGTCAGGATACTTCCGCCTTCTGAGTTGGCGAGCTAAATCCGTATCCTCTTCTTCCCGGGTCTTGGTGAAAAAGAGCCGCTTCCCCACATACCCCTCTCCTGACTCCATAAAGAGATAAGCAGCGTGGGGGTTGGACTGCAGGTTGTGATGCGTCAGACGATCGCGCATGATGAACGCAACCGTCCCTTCGTCCATAACATGAGGCCGCGAATACACGGCAGCATCCACTTTCCCCTCCGAGTCCGCAGTCGCCAGGACGCCCCGGCCTTTGGTATTCTCAAAATAGTCTCTTAGATCCATATCTGGACACTCCAATATCTTTGCCCCTTGGGCTGAAAAAAAGTCGACGATACCTGCCGCCGACCCTGCTCCTTACATAACCTTGGCTCTAGCAAGAGTTCTTACACTTGCACATGCCTTTGGCCACCTTCTTCACTTTCTTGATTTTCATGTGCTTTTCACCTTTCGCTTGGTTTTCCTTCTCAATCATGTGTACCTGTAATTCTATTTCACCATCACAATACGTCAATGGGGGAAAGACTGTATTTTGTGTTTCAAAAGACAGTATTTGTGGCGGTGGGGTTGGAACATGTCCTAAGCAAACGTCGTCTTAGACCTTCTCGGCCGCGGTTTTCAGTTGGATCAGAAGCTCGTTTAGTGCCTTGTCGAGCCTTTTGGCTTGTTGATAGATGATGCCCGTGTATTCCATGACTTCGTCCTCGCCGTATTTGCCTCTTGTGATCCGCTCAGAAAATCCTCCTATGGATACCAGTGGATTTCTCAACTCGTGCATAAACTTAAGGGCCATGTCATTGGCAAATTTCAGTATCTCTACCTGTTTTTCCTGCTCAAAAAGCTGCCTCTGACTCTCCCGCAATGCACTCTGCGCCTCTTTGAGTTCCGTGATGTCCTCGGCGATTTTCACGTAATGCGTAATAACGCCGTCCTGATTTATGATGGCTGATATGGATGCGCGCTCCCAATAGCCCTCGCCGCTTTTGTTCTTGTTGCGGAATTCACCCCGCCATACATCACCGGATCTAATGCTCTCCCACATTTTTGCCTCTTCTTCCGGCGTTTGTTCGCCCAAATCGGTGGCACTGGTCCCAACAACTTCTTCGGTGGCGAAGCCGGTAATATCAACGAATTTAGGGTTCACATATTCAATGATACCCTGAGCGTCGGTGATGATGATGGCACTTGGGCTTTGCTTTACTGCATGAGACAGCTTCAGGAGTTCCTCCTCCACACTTTCTTGCTTGTGGGGTTCTTCCTGTGTTGGTCTTTTTGCCATACGTCCATCCTCCAGTTACAAACAGCCTTAACGAACCTCTAATAAGATGTATTGAGCCGGTTGGCTGACACCATGCAAACCCGAAGATTAATCCCAGGCATAGGCCGCCATAGACAAAACACCGTACATAAAGACCTGGTGGAGCAAACGGCCCTTTGCCCCGGGACTCCCTGCCCCCAGCGGAACAAAGAGCGGCAGAAAATGCTCAGCAGGGTACGGGTGGTTTTCTGAAGCAGAGGGTCCTTCTTGTTCATAGTTGATGAGGGCTTCTTGCTTCCCCGATGTTACCGCCTCTTGCAGCCATGCATCAAATGCCACAGCATAGTCAGGCGGCTCGGAATCAACCTTGTACTTGCGAATCTCGGGCAGGTTGTGGGTCGCCCCACCGCTTCCCAGGATAAGCACCCCCTTTTCTCTAAGGGGCTGCAAAGCCCTGCCCAGGTTCAGGTGATGCTGCGGATCGAGTTCGGTCTGTACTGAAAGCTGAATCACAGGGATATCTGCCTCCGGATACATGAGCATGAGCGGAACCCAAGCACCATGATCAAGGCCCCGGGATGAATCTGTGGTGGCATCCAACCCGGCGCGAGTCAGCAGTCCCACGGCATCTTGGGCAAGGTCTGGAGCCCCAGGCGCTGGGTATTTTTTCTTGAAAAGGATTGGCGGCCCGGAGAAATCATGTATCGTCTCGGGCCTGGCCGTGGCTGTCAACATGGGCCCCACAGCCTCCCAATGGGCGGAGACACAGATGACGGCCTTAGGGCGATCAAAGGTCTGTCCGAAACGTCTAAGGAAATTGTGGGTCGGCCCTGGCTGTATGACAATGGCAGGCATGCCATGGGAGACAAAAATAGTTGGAATCATATTGGGACTTCTCGTTCAGGAACCTCGACAAGAAAATAGCTCCTTACTCCCCTTCCCCTGGCCCAATTAGTGGCAGGATCTTATCAATTAAGAACCCATTTCAAAAATGGGTCTAAGTCCCCTACATCCTCTGCCCCCATACGGCGTGGACCGGATCGGCAGTCATGATTTCGGGGTAATAGCGGTCGGTGACCGGTCGAGGCCATCCTCGGGCCGAAAAGGTTTCGAGGTTCTTGTAGGCGCCCGAGTCCAGGAAATATTCAAGGACCAGCCCCATGCGCTCAAATTCGCTCAGTTCTTGCCATAAACGAATCGCCTTTGGGGGAAACCATCGATTAGAAAAGGTGTGAACAACGGTTCCTTCAGGTTTCAAGATCCTCGCAACATCTCGGAACACCTCAAACGGGAGAGTCATGTACTCGACCGATGCTGAGCAAATAACAGCGTCAAATGCCTGGTCATCAAAGGGCAGCCTGGGGTGAGTGTTGAGGTCATGCAGGACATGATGTGTCAACTGCGGATTCTGTTCCATTTCCTCTTTGTTCAGCCCCAGCCCTACCAACGATTTTAGCTGAATCGATTCCGGGACATGAGATCTCCAGCTACTCATCAGATCTAAGACTCGCATCCCCGGTTTCAGGATGTTTCCGTAAAGAGCGCTGATTGTTTCGATGGCTTGGCCGTCGACATGTGTGACCAAACGTGGCTTCTCGTAAAAGAGACGGTCGTCCTGTTCGTCCGAGCGAATAAAGGGGTTGTCTGAGAAGAAGTCGGTCGGGCTTCCATTCGAGCGGAGTTGCATCCCGGGGCCGTAGGTTATGGTTTCCATCCAGTCCACCAATCTTCCACCTCGATCGCCCCTCTTCTCTTTGGCGTCTCTTACTGTGACGTCCAATTCAACCTCTCTTCCTGCGAACGGATGATTGAAATCGACCGTGAGACGAGACGATTCCACACCCACACAGCGGAAAGGTACGGTGTTGTCGCTAAAGACATTAGGCAGACCCTTCAGTAGTCCTTTAGGGTAAAACCTTCCAGGATGTGGTTCGATCGGGCGACCGTTTACCTGCCGACGTTCAAATTGGCGATTCTCAAGCGTCAACACTTGCTTGGCATCGTAAGGAGATGTGATCTGTCCGATAGTAAACGAAAAATGGAGATGGTCCCCTATGCGGCTTCCTGTCAGTGCCTGATACACTTCCTCAGGGAGGACATCTCGCCGGAAACTGACACCCTCTGCCAGATAAATCTCGGTATGCCTTCCAATATCGCTAGTCCAAGTTAATTCAAACTCCAAGGTTGCTATACTGTGTTTGCCAATACTGTTCATGGTCTTCCCCTTTTCTATGTTTAGTTCTCAGTCGCTCTGAAAACATATCTAATTTACCTTACAGTCACACCCTTTTCGCCGCAGGATTCCGATCTGTTCCTCACATGAATCGACATAGGCATCCTGCTTGGCCATACCTGTGGCTAACTGGGCGGTAAGAGGGCTGTTGTGTCTATACCTTCTGGCAGCCATCTCTTTCACAAGAGCCTCATGCCTGAGATAAAGGGCTTTACGTTTCCCCTTCCACCTCATGGTTTCCGGATGTTTGGAATATCCTCTCTTGCCCTGTGTCAATATCGACCACAAGGCGTGCAGTTCCCCGTGCTCACCCAGAAGGTGGTTGCGACACAACTTTTCTGGAGGAATATCCCAAATTCTCATGGCAGATGGTGGATCTCAGTTTCTCAACATCTACTGCGATGTGGATAAGATTTTGATAAATAAGATATGTCCTATTGACTGAATGTAAAGGTCCTGTGAGGTCGAAAAAGAGACCCGTGTGGTAGAGGGAGAGGCAGGTTAGATATTACACCACTTGCTCAAAGCGGGAGTCTGTAGGCCCTCTTAATAAGAGAAATGAGAGGACTTTGATAGAAAATACTTCGGCGTCAGGATGAAGGGCGAGTGTGCCCAAGTGGGGGTGTCTTTCTAAGAGTCGATTTCGGATGATATCTTTTCTGGCTTCATCTTCGATGCCTTCAAATGCCCCTTCAACGGTCAGAGCTTTTGCTTTCAGCCGACCTGAGCCTGTGTCCTCATCCCGGGTGTCAATCAGGAGGCTGACCAAGGGATTCTCCGTGAGGTTCCTATATTTCTTTGTCAGCTTGTTTGTCACCATGTAAATTTCACGACACTCATCATCCGTGGTGTAGGCCATGAGTGAACAGTGGGGTTTGTTTTGCGAGGCCGTTGCCAACACGCAGATGTCCTTTTGTCTGACCAAGGCCTTCATTTCCTCCATCATGCTTGCCTCCTGCTTTAAGACGTGGAGATCAGTCTTCCCCTATAAATTCGCGTTATCTCGACTTCAGGAAATGTAAAGATATGAAAACCATATCGAAATCATATTGGCAACGAAAAAGGGGATTTTTCAGGGTATGTACCAACTCTGGATTCCTTTACATGTTCTTGAAAACGAATGAATTCCAGATAATCGGATTAATCAAGAGTGAGGGAGCATTTAAGGAAGTGAAATCAGGGTCGCCGGGATAAAACGGCCAAACCCTGCATTGAATGTCAGGTGCTACTTGCGAGCAATGCTCTTGAGGGAAATGGGGGGCTGGGGGGTGGAACGGTTTCGGGTCAGGTCGTAGCTACAAAGACCCTGATCAGTCAAAAACCTGTTCAATTGCTGTAAGGACTGTTAGTACTTGATCAACCTGATCGAAGGTCATGGCGTTGTGGGCGCACAGTATCTCTCCGATGAGCCGGTGGCTGCCCACTTCCATATCATCTTGGACCTGGATCTTCAGCGCGTCGAAGAGCTGATCTGGTGTGATAAATCCCTTTTCCACGGCAATAACCCCAAAACGCTTTTCGAAGCGTTCCGCCTTCTTTACTTTCTCTGGCATGGAATCATCCCCTTTGGTTGGTGTTCGCACCGGGATTCAAGACTGCAAGCTGTTTTACGGCAGAAACCGTTGCAAGTCAATAAAGAAAGATGTCTGGGTGTTCGCACGGTTTGGCAGCGGCGGCAATAGATAGGGCACCCTCAAGGTGAAAGATGGGTCGCGCTTCCAGTCTTTCGTGATCAAAAATACGGTTCTTTTCCAGAAGAAATACAGTCTTTACCCTATTTACCTTTTGTGCTACCAAGGGCAGACTTGCGGATCAAGGGACAGATGTCCCACGGAGATTCCTTAGTGTTAACGCCTGTTTTTCTTGTCCTGAGATGAAAGACAGTCTTCAGTCAACCAACCAGGGAGGAGGCCTATGATGAGCACGAAGCAACTCAAGAAGCTCCTCGCCAGTCTGGGACTCGCTGGACTCCTTGCAAGTGCCAGCCTCACCCTGCCCAGTTGTGCCCACAAAGAGGGCAAGACAGCCTGAAACGGCTGAGCTGGGAAGAAGGGTGCCGGTGGCACCGCAACGGAAGAACAAAAGCCAGAGGGGTCGCAGACCAGTTGTAGTGGGAGCACCAGTTGCAGCGGGAAAAAGGAGAGCGGAAAGAGCTCTTGAAGCTGATGTGCCCGGCCTCGTGAAGGCCGCTGCGACCAGCCTGTAGTACTGGCTTTGAGTGGTACAGGGCAAGTTGACACTGAGCCCTGGTCACTCGCTCAATCGGGCAGAGCCGACAGGGCTGCTCCCATGATTTTCTTAGGCGGGGCGAGTCAAAGAAGAGGTGTGTTCTTTTCCTGAAGAGGTCATGTGTGGACTCACCCCGTAAGCAGAAACTCGAAAAGTCGTTCCCCGCATGCCGTTCCGTTCTGGATGCAAACACCTGGGACCGGATAGTCACGACTTGCGATTCGGATCCAGAGGCATTCCCTGAAGCCGTCGCCCTCCACACCGGCGATCCAGCCATACCCGACTTTCTTGGAGAACTTGCCCGTGTAGAAAGGGCTGTCAACAAGGTTACCAACGGAGAAGAACAAATCTCGCTGGAAGTCAACCAGCTTGAAGTCAATCCCACCCTTCAGTTACTTCAGCTTTCCTGGAAGAATCTGACTCCGATATTGGATGCACAGGCAGGCGTTGCCTCTCAAGCACCGGAACCAGGCGAAGAATTTGTCCTGGTTTGGCGGGATCCGAAGACTGCCGAAACAAGGGCTCAAGCCGCGTCTGATGAAGACCTGCTAGTGCTCAAGATGCACGTTGAGGGAATCGAACCGGAGGAGGCCGCAGCCACAGGGGAGCTGCCCATCGGGGCTGTT
>JAQBAU010000134.1:0-2792 GCA_032126655.1 Desulfobacterales bacterium | reverse complement strand
GAGGCACGCCACGGCATGGACCTGCTTGAACATGCAATCCATGCCTGCCACGTAGCTTCTGAAATTGACCCTTGGCTGGTCACCGATGCATCCTTGGACGGATTCCTGGCAAATCACCGGGCCAATATGGCCGCACCCATTAGCCATGCCCGGTATTACCTTGAAATTCTGGCAAAGACGTTGTCAACCTAAATACTGAGGGCCTCGACTGTCTTTGCACTCATGCATCGAGGGACTGATCACCCAGCCCACCCTGTAACCCCTTCTCTGCTTGCCACGTAAATGGGCCCCATGCTAAAGTATTATTGTCTATCAGCCGTCCGCTCGAAGAATCCTGTGGTGTCCGAAAGAGCTTAGGGCAAACTGCTCCATAGGCTAAGAGAATGAATATTCTGGGTATTTCAGCATATTATCACGACAGCGCTGCGTGCATCGTCCAGGACGGCAAAGTAATCAGTGCCGTGCAAGAGGAGCGGTTCAGCCGCAAGAAACACGACCATCGGTTCCCGGAACTGGCCATCAAATCCTGCCTGGAACAAGCCGGAATTACTGGGGAGCAGCTTGATTATGTAGCATTTTACGACAAACCGTTCATCAAATTCGAGCGGCTCCTTGAGACCTACCTCGCCTACGCGCCTATGGGGGTCCGGTCGTTTGTCAAGGCGATGCCCTTGTGGATTAAGCAGAAGCTCTGGATCCCGGACCTGATCAGAAAGAAACTCCGATACCAGGGCCCGATCATCTATCCGGAACACCACGAATCTCATGCAGCCAGTGCCTTTTTCCCGTCCCCCTTCCAACACGCTGCCTTTCTCACACTGGACGGTGTGGGTGAGTGGACGACGACGAGTTTTGGTGTGGGCACAGACAACCAGGTTGCAATCGATTACGAGATCCATTTCCCTCACTCCCTTGGCTTGCTGTATTCTGCCTTCACCTACTACACGGGATTCAAGGTCAACTCAGGGGAATACAAGATGATGGGGTTGGCCCCGTACGGAGAGCCGAAATACGTGGGCTTGATTCTAGAGCATCTCATCGATTTGAAGGATGATGGGTCGTACAAACTCAATATGCGCTATTTCAACTACTGCGCTGGTCTTACCATGACCAACCGCCGTTTCCATGAACTCTTTGGTGGACCACCCAGGAAGCCGGAAACCAGTCCCACACAAAAGGAGATGGATATTTCCCGTTCCATCCAGGTCGTCACAGAGGAGGTGATTCTGAAAACTGTTGGTCACGTCCATACGACGACGAACGAACCGAATCTGTGTCTGGCCGGCGGTGTGGCCCTGAATTGTGTGGCCAATGGGCGAATCCTCAGAGAAGGACCCTTTGAGAAGATCTGGGTGCAGCCGGCGGCGGGCGACGCTGGCGGGGCCCTCGGAGCGGCGCTTTTTGTGTGGTACCAGTATCTGGATAACGAGCGAAACGCTGACAACCTCCATGATTCCCAACAGGGGTCTTACTGGGGTCCCAGTTATGACGATGGTTATGTAGGCGCTTACCTGAAGGCCCAAAGAATTCCCCATAGACGTCTCTCTGATGAGGAGATCTCGGAGGTCGTGGCCGAACTTATTGCCCAAGGCAAGGTGGTTGGATGGTTTCAGGGACGCGTGGAGTTTGGGCCTCGAGCGCTGGGGTCTCGAAGCATCCTTGGCGACGCACGATCCCCCCAAATGCAGTCCACGATGAACCTGAAGATAAAATTTCGAGAGAGCTTTCGACCCTTCGCCCCCTCGGTATTGGCTGACCATGCACATGAATGGTTTGAACTCACACCGGAAGGGAAAGAACCTGTCTCTTCTCCGTACATGCTGCTCGTGGCTTCAGTAAAGGGCAATAAACGGCAGCCTGTATCATCGGAAGATGAACAACTGTGCGGGATCGATAAGTTAAAAGCGTGTCGCTCCGAAATTCCTGCCATCACGCATGTAGACTTCAGTGCAAGGGTTCAAACGGTGCATCAAGATACAAACCCCCGATACTACGACTTGATAAAACGATTCCATGAGAAAACCGGTTGTCCGCTCATTGTGAACACATCTTTCAATGTGCGGGGAGAACCCATTGTCTGTTCACCGGAGGATGCCTACCAGTGTTTCATGCGGACAGAAATAGACTATCTCGTCATGGAAAACCGCTTGCTGGACAAACAAGAACAGCCTGACTGGCATGAAGATGAAGAGTGGCAAAAGACTTTTGAGCTGGACTGATTAAAGGGGGTCATGACGCTAGTGTTATGTCCCAGAAGTCCTTTACAAAAGTCGAAGCATCGATGATATCCGCGTTGATTCGTTAAAGTACAAAATTCGAAGCACGAAATTCGAAATTCGAAACAATTACCAAAATCCGAATTCTCTAATGTTCTAAACAGGTTGCGAGAATGTTTCGGTCATTTGAATTTTGGTCATTCGGATTTGTTTCGTGCTTCGATATTCGAATTTCGGATTTAACGCGTGTCTTTATGCGGGAAGAGACTATCATGGAATTATGTAAGTTATTCCCGGGACACGACACTAGCACCTATCTCAAAAGAATACGAATCAGGTTTCAGGGCCCCGACTGCTGACTTCAGCAGGAGTATTCGAGTACCAAACAACTGGAGTGTTGGAGTAATGGAGTGATGGAAAAAGCAAAGTTTATTGTATCTCAAATTCCACAGTCTTTTTCAATACTCCAATACTCCACTACTCCAGTACTCCAATGTTTTGGCCCTTCATTACTCCATTACTCCCGCTCTTTGAGGCTTGCCAACGGGACCATTAAGTCTTAAATGTGTTTTTGAC
>JAQBAU010000133.1:0-4726 GCA_032126655.1 Desulfobacterales bacterium | reverse complement strand
GGATGTCTTTCGCCACGCCAAATATGGAACTTGCCTCCGTAAGAGTCATTGTGCGCTTTTGTTCGGGAAATCTCCATCCCCTCCGAGCGTCCATGAACTCCCTTATGTGATCACGCAGGAAAGTATCTTCCATGAAGGGGTTGTCAAAAAACATTACCACGTAACGCCTCAAGTATTCGTGCAGGGAGTCAACTTTTTCTTCTCCGGTCCAAAAAGAGGAATCGGCGTTCAGGTGGCAAACTTCCTCCAGAAAATGACCGTCCATTTTCTCCTGATTCAACCCCAGAGGTATCTTCTTTGCCCAGCTCTGTGTAAAGAATCTCTGGAGGTTAAATATCACAAAGGTATAGGTCTTGAGTTCCCAGGGCTCTAGACGTCCTTCCATTTGAATAAAACGCTGTTCGATTTCATCGCGCGATTTTGCGAACAGCCAAACGTAGAGCTTAAGGGGCATTCGTCCAAGCCCGGCTTGATCCATCCGTCCCGACCTTAAATAGTGAATCCGTCTTTTGTCAAATTCCTTTGTCTGTAAACGGATGAGTTCTTCTTCCTTTGGAGTTATCTTTGCCTTTTTTCCCCTTGCCTTTCCTCTTGCTCGGAATGGCTCAATGGCCCGCCTGATTTCTGGTTTGACGAAAGGCCAAAAAACATCTTCAATCTCATCCGCACTTGGCTCCACACCCAAAGATGCGAGGCTGTCCCCCACTATATCATCGATATAGAAGGCATGTCCTCCGGGATAAATGATATACCTCGCCGGATTCGTACCTAGAACAAAGAGTTCGCGGCTTCTGAGCCGGTCACCGTCTTTGTATGACTCCCTGATGGAATAATGGCGCCCACCCTTTATTGTGCGTTGTGCAAGATACAACAGCACCTCCACAAGTACCAACTCGTAAGTATCAATGACTGCTTGCCAGACAGCCTTATTAGACAGTTAAAACATATGACACTGAAGGGTTGTTTTCAAGTATTCACGGGAATAGAGCGTGTCGCGTTTCTCAGAAGATGGTGACCAGAATGGCCAAAATGGGAAGCCCTAGTCGGACGTAACATGAGAACGGAAAATTCGGAATTTGCCATTCGGCTCGAACTGTATCTCCGGAACCAATTCAATTCGGAACTCAACAGACGCACCTACCCGCTCCTTAACGAAGCTTTCTATCTTTTTCATCTCTTGTTCCGGCACATTGTCTTTTGGCACAATCTGTGAAACTATCCGATCTTCACGCTCCTGAACTAGTCTATACTGTCGAATCCAGGAAGCTGTGTCGATCAAATACGACAGTTCCCACGGGTGTACCAGCCTTCCTCCCGGTAGCAGGAAATAATCCATTATACGCCCCTGAATGTTGCGTATGGTCGAAAATGGTTGTCCGCACTTGCAGGCGTCGGTCCCTTTTGTCACAATGTCATCCAACCGGTATCGAATGAAAGGCATTGCAAACGAATGAAGATTTGTAGCCACCACTTCACCCTGCTCTCCTTCTTCTGACGGGCTGCCATTCTTCAACACTTCCACAATTGTACAGTCATCGCACGTATGCAGTTCGCCTGTTTCCTTGCATTCCCAGGCAAGCACGTTAGATTCGTAGCTACCATATATATTGAAAACGGGTGCCCCAAAAGCTTCTTTCACGTGCTCGCGCATCAGGGGGGTGAGCACCTCACCTCCCACCGCTACGAAGCGAGGACAAATCGGTTTTCTATCGTGTTCTTGGAGGAGGTGAGACAGGCGGTGTACAACTCCTGGATAGCTGATCAAAATATCCGGGTTCAGATCCTGAACTTTTCGAAGAATGTCCCTTAATGGAAAACGGCAGTCAATGCGGGTCCACTTATAGAGACCCAAGATTTGTATGGATCGCCGAACGAACTGGTGGTCGCGGGGGTGTGTTTTTTCAATGAACGAAATGCGTGCAGCATGGTCCGTGCTTCGCTGTCCGAAGTAACGCATAGCACGCCACCGGAACACTTGGAGTAACCTTTCCTCCGCCCAAGTTCGCCTGACAACCATAGGCCTACCCGTGGATCCTCCTGTCCTGAGAACGATAAGATGTTCGGGATTCACTCCGCGCGTCACCAATCCTTCCACCGAAATGGCCTGCAGGTCTCGTTTAGATGTGATTGGTATGGCGCCAAGATCGTCTACGGTTCTGATGTCCTGGGGCTTCAGACGTATGCTGTCAAATAGCTTTCGATAATAGGGCACATTCTGATAGGCGTGCGTTACGATTCGGCGCAAGTGTCTGTTCTGAAACGCTACGATTTCCTCGCGTTCCAAATGTGGATGGCGTACCAACGAAAACAAGGCGTGAAGTTGATTTGACAGCATACTGATTGACCGGGATTAACTGCCACTCAGGAGTAGATCAGAATATACCTTTCTGATTTGTTCTTGCGCAGACGCCACCGCGGCGCCTTGGGCTTTGATGAACGCAGATTCAATCTTGATTGCTAAGTTTCAATACGACTTCTTTTGCCCTCTCTCCCAGTGTCCGTTCCCCCCTATTCTTCTCCTCCTCCAGGAAGGCCTCCCATCTCCTCTCGCACTCACACTTCGGCAGGCTATCAAATGCGGTTAACTCCTTCGTCTTATTGTACTCTGCTATGCAGTTTTCAACAGAGGGCGAACACGCACAGGTTTCTCCCTTTTCCTCATAGTTCCGGCGCCTGTCCAGAACCTTAGGCACTTCCTCCGGAATCCCCACCCTTAAACGGCCCATAGAGAACTCGTGCGTCTTAAATATTACCCTCACCACAGACCAAAGCCACGGGGTGGTATACAGGTCATTGGCGTACATCGACGTGAGCAGGCAATCTCCCTGCACCACGCCGGGCTCCAACGATATCTTCAACGAAATGTTCTTTTTCGATGATAAGCTTGAAAGATATCTAATAGTATTCACCACATCATCAATCGCTTCCCACTCAGTCAAAATTGCCGGCTTAAACATCACATAGGAAAACAGATGGGCGCCGCATGACTTTAAGACGTCCACCGCTTGCTCAAAGTCGTTCAATGAGAAGTTCTTGTTGATGCAGAAGTTACGAATGGTATCATCTGCCGTTTCAAGACCAATCCCCACCCACAGCTGCCTTTGCCCGATTTTGTCTTTTATCTCCAACAACTTTTTCTCGTCTATATCTTCCGGTCTTGAGTCAATAAGTATATCCTCAATGCTGTTGATGCTACTAATCTTTTCAAAAAGCATTGACCTGATTTCCGGAGAAACCTGCCAATCATTCAACAAAGACCCGGCATTGAACAAGTCGAGCTCGGTAATATTATGTCCGGTAAAATCCAGTGTCCTCAGGATTGTCTCAATCTGCTGTTCGGTTTCTGCACAAGAGACAGCTTCCCCTTGGCTCGAAGCTGTTACCAAACCGCAGTTAAAACACGGCCCGGCATTGTTAACGGCGTAAGAACAACCTCGACTGTTGAGTATGACAATGAGCCTTTTTTCAAGTCCCTGCCCTTGCGATTCAACCACCTGGTGCCAGATATGGCTCGATGTTGATGTCTTTTCAAAGTTCTCCCTTCTGTGCACAACGCTCTTATTAATCCTTTGCAGGTCTCTTAGTAGTTTGGTTTCTAACATGTTCAAAAATACTCAAGTTGCCTGCGACAGAAAGCGCAGCCGACTACCTTTTGCGGGCAATCAAGCCATGGGCAAAAAACACCTCGAAAAAACGCTCGAAAATCCAGAATATCCAAGGAATGTAGGCCTTCTCATCGAGAATCTCAGAGTTCTGCAAAATACGCTCGCGGATTGCATCCACTGTTCGAACACCCCCCGCCCCCCCGATCCACCGTTTTCTCCCAGTAACCCCTGCGTTCCAATTATATGGCGAAGTCAATGAAAGAATCCCTTCCGGCTTTAACACCCGCTCCTGTTCCGCAATTGTCCCTTCCGGGTCCGCCAAGCGGTCGATAATGTTCCAGCTGTTGGTAACGCTAAAACTGTCTGAGGAAAAGGGCAGGTTGTCAGCAGATGCAACCACGATTTCCACATTGTCTCGGCTGCAATCCGGGAGTACACGCTTCTCGCCGATGTCCCCATCGAACGTTAGCCAGTAGTCATTCATACGGTCAGGAAAATGCCGCAGGACACGGCGTGCCACAGAAGCTGATCTGAAAGCGTATTCTACCCCATAGACAAGCTTGCAGTGCCCGGCCAGTTCGTAGACTCCACGCCCTACACTGCAACCGAGATCAAGAGCCAGCATGGTCGGATCCAGAAACGGTTCGAGCATTCCAAGTGCAACGGCGTAGAAGTCAGAGCCGTAATGATCATGCACGATGGCTCGAAAGGGGTGGCCTTCTGGCAAAGTACCCCATAAATCGTCGAAGTGAACAGCCAGGTATTCGTCCGTTGTCGCCAGGCTCTCGTATTTGTTTTCCTTCCCTGTCCTTGGAGCCGTGTCTGCATTCTTCGTCCGGATCAACTGATCCATGGCCTGACCGACGCGGACGCCTACTTCGGCTGCTAAATCAACAATAGTGTCGTACCGGTCCCACAAATAGTGCCATGGGTCCGTAACAAGGACAGGAAGACCGCACAAGACAGGGTAGGTGCCCCCGCAGTCCTGGCATGACAAAACACCCTCGACAAGTTCATCTTTGTCCTGTTTAGCATGAACGGGTGCAACGGTTTCAGTGTCCAACACCAGGCGGCCATGACAAGCGCCACCTTCCATCCGTGCAGGGCAACATATATCATCC
>JAQBAU010000132.1:0-5693 GCA_032126655.1 Desulfobacterales bacterium | reverse complement strand
GCCTACACCTAAAAGTAGCAAGCCGTGCCCCTATTACCTATCCACGACAATATCTCAAAATGCAATACTGCTTTTTTACCCAAATTAGCTTTGAGCTGAAATGGGTAAAAGATCGCTTTGGTCTTCGGCGCTTCGGGTGCTTGTGTGTGTATGATGAATGCCCTTCTCTGTTAGGATGCAGGGTTTTTGGACGTTCGCCACTATAATGTGATATATTATATGTTTTGTATATACTACTGGTTTATATATCTATTATTCAATTTTATGTTTGGACAAAGCAAGGGGTGGCCGAACGGCAACGCCCCTGAGCGCTTTTGATGAGAAGGTGAAACGAGGGTGAACAAAGTCCCATTTTTACCCAAATTAGCTTTGAGCTGAAATGGGTAAAGGTGGGTTGGGGTTAGGAGTTAGTTGGGGGTGAGGGTGTTTGGTGTTTGGGGGTGGATATGGAAGGGAAAGGGATATTAGATGGGAGATGGGATGGTTTGGTGGGAGAATGGTCTTATGTTTGGGGGGTAGTACCAGCGGAACATGCGTATGTGGCTACGCTGCCATTGTCGCATTTGCCCCCTGCTATTGCCCCATCTTTGCACATTGTGCTACCAGGATTGCTCCCTATTTGGCATTTCCCAAGGGCTACTTCTGGCTTAAGGGGTGTCAGTGTTGGCTTTGACCATTTCATGACCGAAGGCTTGCGGGGGTTGATGAGGCTACATTGGCGTGGGGTCGTAACTACGGGCCCTTAAGCTGTTGCGCCGTTGCTGCATGCGGCGGGCTGTGCTGCTCCGCCATCCTTGCATGCGCCGTGTACGGCATTCGTACCAGTTTGGCATGGGGCATTGGCTAACGCACCTTCTCGGCAACCGCCACCACTAGCATCTATACCCTCGGTGCATTTTCCAGTGGGATTTATGGAACCAACCTCACAAATCCCTGCTGTGGGGTTTTCAGCTCCGAGAGTGATGAGTTTTGGGGATTCCCACTTTGTTTTCTTATTCATGTTCATTGAGGCCTTGTCATGTGGTGGACAACGACGCCACGCTGATATTTTTAAACATAATATGGACTAACAGTTTTGTCAACGCCCCTACCACGCACTGCGTACGAGGTGAAAGCTCAAAGGTGAAAGGTCAAAGCAAACCCGTTCACCGTTATCCGTTTACAGTTCACCGTAAGCGTCTCTCCAGATCCGAGCTCAAAGCTGAAAGCTCAAAGCTCAAAGCAAAACTGTTGACCGTTGTCCGTTCACCGTTCAACGACATCTGCTTGCCATTCACTGTAGGCATCCCTCCCACAGTAAACTCAAAGCTCAAACAAAAGGTGTGTGCTCGGTTTTTTACCCAAAACAGGTTTGACCTGAAATGGGTAAAAGCGCAAAGGGCAGAGCGCATAGGGCATGGCAAAAAAAAAGAAGTCTAGGTGGGGAGGGAGGATTCATCGATGAATAAGCGAAAGGGTCGTGATATCTGCCATTGGTCTCTGTCTGGCGGGCGGCGGCCGATGACGCGGTTATGCAAAAGGAGTTGGTATTCTTTGCCGTGGGGTCTGTCGAAGGAGAGTATGCGTGTTTTGCGCTGAAGAGGAAGGAATGAGCTGAAGAAACCGGATTTGGCCAGTGCATGGTAGGCAGGGTGGAGTATCCTGGAAATTGCTTGATTGAGCTGTTTCTTTGTCCGCAGTGCCGGGCCAAGGACCCTCCCCCATGTTCCCCCATGAATGGTCACACGGTTGTTTCCTCTGCGAGCCGAAACGACTTGTCCGATGATGTCCCTAGGCTGCAATAGCCATGGATCGATCTGGCTGTTGTTGTCGCCCCTCGTCCTCACGCCTTCTGAATCAACGGAGACAACACGATGGACGACATCACGACCCCCACCCGGGGGATGGAAAACCACCACGTCCCCAACACATACCTTCCTGTCCTCATAGGGAATTATTCTGAGCCCGTCACCCGCTTTCAGGCTGGGATTTATGCTGGGCCCTGTGTAGTCTGTGGCTCTTTCTGTCCTTTGCTGCTTCAAAAGCGGATGACCTCTTCCATCTTTTCCCAAAACCTGCCTTCCAGGCTCATCTTCAGGCGGTAGGCGGGAATGCTTTTCGCCATCTCGCAGGCGTTATCAAAGAGTTCTGTCCTACGCTTCTTTTGATCCTCTTCCGCCAGGTTTCTCCAAAACTTCTCGCATATTTGTGCAGCCGATTCAGTCATGAGAACAGCCGCCCTGCCCTCTCCCATGGGCTCAACTATATCGGCCTCCGCCTGCTCAAGAAAAAAGATGCCCTGAAGCGGCACAGAATGCTCGACGTTCCACGTCTTGTCTGACTGTTGCCACAAATAGTCGCTCCACGTTGGAAACGGGTGTACCTGGTATTTCATTTCTTCAGTGAACACAACGAGTGCCTCATCATCACTCAGGGGTCGCCAGTCGTCCGGGAGGCGTTGACAGCACGTTGATTTTCCTGTGCCGCCGGAAGCAACGAGCAAAAAGCCTTGCCCTGCCCGTTCCACCAAACCTCCATGGAAAGGTAATCCGCCCCTGGATATGCTTCGTTGATAGATGGGATGAAGCGCAAACCACATGTTTATCAATTCGATTTCGCGGCCCTTGTTCACCTTCACTTCACATACAACGTCAGATATATTGTCGTGGTGCCAAATACGAATCGTATTATGGTCATAAAAATACCATCCATCGCGGTTCCGGGAAGAAGATGTTTCAGGCACTAAGAGATACAATGCTCCTTTAGAACTAACACTGGGATTGCCATTTGAAGAAAAGATGAATTTGGGAGAAGAAGCAGAAGCAGATTCCTTGAGTTCCATTATCAATGCCAACCTGTCTACCAACCGAGCGTTCTCTTGATCGCCAGTCAAAGACCAACTGCTTCCATCACTCAGATTTAGACAGTACACGATAGGACTTGGAGATAATCTGGGCAAGATCGGATGAATCAACTAATTACGGAGGGCCATCAGTGCCAACCTTGCAATGTGGGCTTTCCGCCGTGCCAACCGCGCAAAAGTTTCCGGCGGATGCGCCTTGTGTACAAAACGTTGGGTTGCCTGTACCCAGTGTGCATGCGCCGCGTGCTTCAGTAGGTGTGGATAAATCAACGAGTTGGGGTCGCATCCATTTCAACCTCATCTCATCTAATTCCTTTTTGTCCGGCATTGCCCCACCTATAAACCTGCAAGAGAAAGACCTGAGTAGCCTGTGTTCAAATGAACACCTAATAGGGATAAATTAGTCGCCTGTAATCTTGCTGTCAAGCCCAAACCCTTTAAAGAAAGACGCTGTCCCATCAAGCCTGATCCCTTATAGCAACCCCCTCTGGGGAGAACAACGCATTATATAGCGACCGGGCGTATTCGGGTCTCCGGAAACAGGCCAGCCTTTCTTGCCTCCTCACAATACCAGAAAGGTGTCCAGAGATGTTTGCTTCTGTAGAAATTCTGGGCTATGCAGCTTCCCAGGCACATGTCCTTCATGAGGCAGTCCCCGCAGACTCCTTCCAGGCGGTCGGTAAGCCCTTCACGCAGTTCAATAAGGACTTCTGTCCTTTTCCATACCTCCTCAAGACTATCCTCTGCTGCATCCCCGAATACCAGTTCGGACACATGTTCCCCGATACCGCAAAGGGCATAAGAACCGTCTGCTAATACACCCAAAATGCCAAGAATACCGCACGTGCTGCAGCCGTCTCCATTTTCTCCGAACATTTTTCCCAGAGGACGAAAGGCTGTTGGATGATCAAAGAAAAGGGATAGATCGGTCGAATCTGACAGGGTGTTTTCCACCCACGCACCCAGGTCAACAAGCTCCTCAATGGTCAGGGTGTCCCCACCATCGTGAAACGTCTTGCCCCTGGCTATGGGTTGAATCAAGTTGAACTTGACCGACCCCACCTCCAGCGATTCTGCAAGCCGAACCATGGATTCCATCTGATCTGTATTGCGGCGCATGACGCTCATGATGATCTGGGGCTTCATGTCTGCCCGTACAAGATGACGCACCCCATCGAGTGCGGCTTCAAAGCACCCCGGAACACCCCTCACCCATTCATGGGTCTCTGCATCCACACCGTCCAGACTCACTGACACAAAAGGGTTCCTGCACGCGGCTATCTGTTGGGCAATCTCAGGAGTGCAAAGGACACCGTTTGTCTCCATGGTTAAATTGAGATCCTCGGCCTTCATATACTCCAGAATCTCACTGATCTGAGGATGCATGAGGGGCTCCCCGCCGGTCAACTTCACGCCGGAGAGGCCAAGGGGTTTTCCCTGTTCCACGATGGATTTGAACAGCTCTACGGGGAGGACCGGATAGGAACGGTCTTCTGTCTGGAACTTGGGTGCAATCCAGCAGTGGCGGCAGGCGAGATTGCAACCTTCGGTGAGGTAGAAGTAGATTTGGTTGAGAGGGTGCTTTTTTGTCACTTCGTTCATGGTGGTCTTATCTCTCACAGAGCTCACAGAGAGCACAGAGAGTCTTGACCAGATTTCCTGAGAGGGGAAATCTGATCAACCTGCTATCCCGCTTCGCGGGAGCCTCTCTTATCAGCCATTTGCCAGTTTGAAGCAATGTGTCAGTATTGGGCCCAAAGCTCCGGGAGACGGCGATCGGGAAAAACACCTCAGCCCTTCGGGCACCTCTCAAGCTTCTCTCAATAAATCTCCACTGTAGACAAATAAAATATCACCGCAACACAGGCTGCCAAAAGCTTTTTATTCATAGAGGAGTGGATATTTTTTGTTTGTCGGCATCTCACGACAAACAAAAAACCTATTTCCCTCTGTGTCCTCTGTGCCTCTGTGGTGAGACATCTACGTCAAAGCTCGGGGAGGCGGCCGCCATCAGCCAGAAAGAGCCGCAGGCACGCATCCGGACTCGGATGATTCACCTTGCCCGTGAGTGTGTAAGCGAGGCCGGGGCAGTTTCCGGTGCAGTAGTCAATGTATTCGCAGCCCTGGCAGAATTTAAAATCAGATAAGGGAATGTTGCGCCGTTCACGTACCTTTTGCATTTCCGGATGATTCTGCCAGACGTCCTTGAGATCGTCTTTGTTTATTCGCCCCAGTTCAATGTGACTGAGCATGGTGCACGGCACAATAACGCCATCAGCACGCACAGCGATTTTATCCATGACGCAGCCGCAGGCCGTGAGCCGCCCTCTATCGGGAATATGCTCGTCTCCGTTTCGACGTGCCCGGGCCATTTCGGGCCACATGGTGGCCTCAGCCAAGGGCCCTGCATTAGCGCTTATGCGATCGTTGTACCTTTTGTTCAGTCTTAGAAGGGTCTCCATGGCAAGTGTTCGGTCTTCAGTGGACAGCCCCACCTCTTCCACATTCTGCTTGCAAAGGCCCATGTACGAGGCAGCGTTTGTAGAAAAGCCCGTGAGTCCAACCTCGTCCAACAGAAGCTCAGCAATTCCTTCAAGATCTTTCACGTTATGCCTGTGGACGGTAACGCGAATCTGCACAGGCATCCCATGTCTTTGCAGACATTCAATGCCATTCATGGCCTTGCGGAAGTTCCCCTTGCCTCTGCAAGCGTCATGCGTTTCCGGGTTTGACCCATCTATGGAGACCTGGACACCGTCACAGCGTCCGGTTGAAGCAAGAAATTCGACCATATCGTCTGTAATGAGGGTGCCATTGCTCAGGACATTGAACCGCATTTTGTTCTGCACGA
>JAQBAU010000131.1:0-42759 GCA_032126655.1 Desulfobacterales bacterium | reverse complement strand
GTTTGGTGAGTCTACGCGTGGAAAGTTTGAGCCGCAATGGGGTAAACACTGTATTTTTTGTAAAATGTACCCTACTTTTTTGATAGGGTCTCAATGTAGTTTCGGAGTCAGCCAGAAGGAAATAGCTTTTTTGACTGAGGTGGGTGGGGCTATATGAGTGGAAAACGACTATACAGGCGCACGCCAAGAACCCTTGGTAAGGCCCATATGTTGTGTTTGGTCACTGACCTTCCAGATCATAGCTTTCTTTACATTATCTCGAATATTTGAAGCCTGAGATTCCTCAAGGGTACTTCCCATTATCTTGGCTCCTGGTGATGTCAAGACAACAAAACCATATCTATCCTACAAAGTTTCAACTGATTCTCTGGAAAGGAATAATGGTGGGAGAACTACATTTTGAGGGTGCGTATAGGGTGCATTTTCCCATTACGATCCAGCACGATTCAACACGATTTGTAAAGGCCAACCGCCTGAATATTGACTAACTATCTGAAATTACAGAACATACATATGCAACTGGCAGTCATGAGGTCAGGGGTTCGATCCCCCTCAGCTCCACCAACCAGAATATAAGGTGCCTAGAGGGGCAATGTTGTTTGCCCCTTTTGTATTGGAGGCCTGGCTCCTTATTCATCGGTCCGTTCAATAATCACTCTATGGTCCACGAGCGACAGACGAGTGATTGTCCCTTTGATGGACTTCTGCTCACCATATATACTTGTGAGGCGAAGTTGTCCATCGTCTGGCTCTACCTTGTCTACGGCCTCCAGGAAGAGTTCTTCTTCTCCGTCTTTCAGCAAATATGCATTGGCTTCACACATAGTCATGACCCCTGGGTGTCAAATACTCTTACTTTTTTGTCATATCTTTCTTAGTGACTATAGGGAGTTAGTAAACATGTGTCAAATGAAAAACCCGTGTTGGCCGAGAGTCCACTCAGAACAATCTGAGCGTGAGCCTGGCTTGACAGGGTCTATGCGATCTGAGAGACTAGCTTCATGCACGACGAACTGATCATGAAGAAAATACCCGAGGTGAGTCATCCTGTCCTGATCATTGGGTTTGAGGGATGGGCCAATGGCGGGAATGTGGCCGTGGGTATGATTGACTATTTCATAAAAAAGTTCGGGGCGACGCGCTTTGCCGAGATTAACCCTGACAATTTCTACCGATTCGATGAGGTTCGTCCAACCGTTAGAGTGAAGGACGGTCTTCTGAATGCGGTCATACCCGTGGAAGCCGGGTTTTACGCTGCATACGATGAGGAGGCGGGGATCGACCTTGTTCTATTCAAGGCCCACGAGCCGCACTGTCGTTGGTTTTCGTTCGGCGAAGCCGTATTGTCTCTTTGCGAGGAACTTGGTGTGAAGCTTATTATCAGCCTGGGGGGACTTCAGGACAGTGTGGTACATACCGATGCCGTGATATCAGGTTTTGCTTCAAGTCCCCGGCTTCTGGAGCGCCTCAAGGAAAATGAGGTGATCCCCGCGGAGTATGAAGGCCCGGGGGCCATTCACTCTATGATCTTTCAACAGGCAGAGGGCCGGGGTATTGAGGGGATCAGCCTGTGGGGACACTGCCCGTTCTATCTTCAGGGCACGCACCTGCGGCTCCTTTGCAGTATGGCTGAAATATTGGCAGACCTTGTCGGCTTCCAGGTGGACACGAGTGAACTGGAGAAAGGATGGGCGGCTCTGGCCAGAAGTATTCAACGCTTCATCGACGGCAATCCGGAACTCCAGAACGCTATTAAGGACATCATGAAATCCAAGACAAAGCCGGCAGGAGAGCCGCACGTCCCCGAGCGGACTGACGATAAAGTGATCTATCTGGATGATTTCTTCAAACCCAAGAGTTGATATTCATCTTCCGCGAATTGCTCGACGATAAGGACGATTATGTCGACCACTGACGATGCCACCGATGAGATTCTGCAGGAGCTTGCAGAGGCAAAGGCCTGGCCCGCACGGCTGAAAAAGGCGCGTGACAGCGGATCTGATGTAGGTGATGAGATACGCGAGGCCGGCGAGAGGATTAAGGCACTTGAAAAGCAGGCCAAGGAAACTATAAAGAGGCTCGGCTGTGTAAGCCCTCAGACCCGCATGATTTCCCAGGGCATGGCTGACATGTTGATTGGCTGGTACACCTTCAAGGACAGCCTCGAATCATGAACATTATGGATAGTAAGTAGCGCAGGCAGTTTCTGACTCCCAGGCAGCAACACGACTCACCTTTATTTCAGGGTCTTTCAGCAACAAAGACAATTGTTCCGCCACATATCGCGCTATGTTCTCCGAAGAAGGATTCTCCTCCTTAAAGGCCTCAAGATCGTTCAAAAACTTATGGTCCAGACCTGCCATTACCGTCTTCACGTGTTTCTTCAGAACCCTGAAATCGATCACAATGCCTGCGTCGCTCAGGGTTTCAGACGTGACATAGATCTCCACCTTCCAGTTGTGCCCGTGTAGATTCTCACAGGCGCCCTCAAACTCCCTAAGCTGATGCGCCGCCGAGAAACTTGTGATGATTTTCAATTCGTACATAAAAATAAGTGCCTAGTCTGGTTCTCCTGCGTAGGGCTTTCCGCACTCGCTGCAGATGCCTTTTTCGTTGATGACACCGATGCACGTGCCGTCACTGCACAGAGTCCGCTCTGAGAAATCGCCAACGCCATCGCCATCGAACTGCGTGGACTCGAGTTGAGGCATCTCCTCTCCGCAGCGGTGGCAGAATCTCCCTTCCAGGGGAACACTTTCGTTACATTCAGGACACTCCCGTGACGGGAGATCAGCTTCACAGTGAGGACATTTCATCATGGTCTTAACCTTATGAAGAAAACATCAGGATCGTCAATTCAATTATTAAAAGAACTTCCAGGCCTGTTTCTATCCCCCTATCGTTGACATAGCACGTAGTGGGTTTCGCTTCCCTAAAATCCCGGCATGGTGACCGCTTGGTTTCCTCGCAATGGCCTCCAGGAACACCTCTTTTAAAACTTCTAGGCTAGCCCCGCTTCTGAGCGGTGACTTGATGTCCACCTCATCGTCTGCAAAAAGGCACGGGCGAAGTTTCCCGTCAGGGGTCAGCCTGAGTCGGTTGCATGAGGGGCAGAAATGGTGGCTGATGGCACTGATGAAACCGATCTCCCCCTTGGCTGACTTGAATCGGTACCTTTCCACCGGTCCGTCGTGGATTGAACGCGAAACCTTGCTAAGTGGTCTAAACCTCTCCAGCCTGGACTTTATCTCGTCTGAGGCCACGTATTTCTGAGGTTCCCAGTTGTTGTTCTGCCCAATCGGCATGTACTCGATGAATCGAATATGGTACGGTTTCCGGATGGACAAGTCAGCAAACTGTTGCAGTTCGTCATCGTTGAGTCCCTTCATGGTTACGACATTGACCCTGATAGGCCGAAATCCAACAGCCTCAGCCTTCTGAAGTCCCTCCCAGACCGAATTGAAGAATGCCCGACCCGTGATTTTCTCATACTTCAAAGGGTTGAGTGTGTCCAAGCTAACATTCACGCGACGCAGTCCTGCCTCAAAGAGCGGGGCAGCCATATCCCTTAAGAACACGCCATTGGTGGTGATGCTGACATCCTCGATCTTGGGAATCCGGCATACCGACTCCACGAAATGAATGAAGTCCTTTCGAATCAAAGGTTCGCCGCCGGTTAGGCGGATTTTCCTCACACCGAGATCCGCTGCAACCTCGATAAGCTTGAGGATTTCTTCATACTTCAAGATGTCCGTATGGTCCAAAAGCTTGAGTTTCTTCACCGGCATGCAGTAGATGCACCGCAGGTTGCATCGGTCTGTCACAGAGACCCTGAGGTAATTGATCTCACGGTTATAAGGGTCTATATTTGGAGCCATAACGGACTGCCACTTTCAAGGCCCTGTTCCTGGGCCAGCAAGTCGAGGTGCAGTGTCGAGATCTGCTCTAAGAGAAAGTAAATGGGATGCTTCAGCTCTCTGGTATCAACAGTCTTAAGGTACTTCTTGCAAACATCACACACATTTACCCTATAGTGCTTTTCCTCTTCGCCAAAGAAATAGTGCAATTTGGTGTGATCCTGATTATTGCAGAATGGACAGTATATTCTCTGCGTATGCCACTCGTGGCCACAAAAGCTGCAAACAAGGAATCGGTTTCCCTCGTCCCGAAGAATTGACAGGGCAGGCGGACTGCCGCAAACCGGACAATATCCCTTCTTCCACAACACATCCTCATCGAAGTAACCTGCCAGCTGTTCAGCACACAATGACAGGGAGGGCCTTAGACTGTTGTAAATGAAAAAAGCAAGGATCTTCTCATCGACGCCAAGTTCTTGTGCGACTTCCTGAAAACCTTGGATTCCCTCGCTCAGGATCTTCGAAAAGAGAGTCGAGGCCTGCAGTGTTTCCTCGTCCAAGGCATCTACAAGTCTTGTCCCGGCTTGCGCCAGCACCTCATTCGTCTCCATAGCCACCCGGCACAACTCTCTTAACAAGGCTTCTGAAGCTTTCACATCTACAGCAAAGTCCGCCCTGTCAATAAGAGGAAACCCTTCTTCCCACTTTATCGAAAGAAGTTCATCCGGGATTTGGATAGATCTGAGTTGTACTTGTTCCTTTGCCTTCTCCTGGGCCAAAAAAATCTTCTCGTAAAACTCAAGCAGCTCTTCATAGGCCGGTCTTTCCGCTTTTACAGCAGCTACAGCCTTCTGAATATGATCAACCGTAACGATCTTCTTTTCTTTCACGATGAGTGCCTCTTTATGCACAACTTGACATAGCAAAAAAAGGGGAGAAGATCAATCGACCTTCTCCCCCTCCGCTGGAGTATCAGATAGGAAAGACCGTTTACATCACCATCGGCGTGTCAGACCGGTCAACGGCCTGACGAGCCTCTTTAGTGCCACGGCTCTCGATATGTCGAACGCTTCCCGAGAAGCAATGGCAAAGTTGTGATAAAGTTGAGGATCCTCTGTGACCAGGAAGATCGCGCGAACGTCATCAGGATCCAGGAGTTTTGCCTTTGGGTGGCTCTTTTTGACCACGGACAGGCGTTTCTTAGCCATGGCCAGCAGCTCGTCCCGGTTGCCGAAGTTCATTGCACCTGTAGGGCAGGTTGCTACACACGCCGGCAGGAGTCCGTTTTCCACACGGTCTAAACACATGTCGCACTTGGCGAGGGTCCCATCTTTGCAAGCTCGCGGGACATTATACGGACAGGAATCGACAATCGCCTGGGCATCCAGGTTTTTAGTCTTTGCCGTATAAATCACTGCGCCGGTTGCCGAATCACTGAAGATCGCCGTGGCGTCCTCAGCCGTCATTTGGCATGGCGGCTCCACGCAGTGGCGGCACTGGTCCGGAAAGAAAAGCCATTTGAGCTTGCCGTCCACTACCACTTCGCTGAATCTCACAAGCTTATAAGTCATGAAGGAGAGATCAGCCGGGTTCTGAAAGGTTCCACGGTTTACCGTTTTCTCTGCAGGCAGGCCGTGCCACTGTTTGCAGGCCACCTGACAACCCCTGCAGGCCGTGCATATCGTCGTATCGATGAAAAATGATTTACCTGGCATTCTGATCACCTCCTTCTATATTTTGGACACATTGACCATAAAGGCCTTGGTTTCAGGAATTCTGGTATTTGGGTCACCTGTTGCAGACGTGAGAAGGTTAGCGCTGTCTTCTTTGCCACTTTGCGGCCAGCGCCAGCCAAAACACCACGGAAAGCCCACCTGATGAACCGCGTTGCCTCCAATCTGGAAGGGCTTGAATCGCTTGGTCACGATGGCAGTGCACTCCAGGGAACCCCGAGCTGATGAGGCCAACACACGCTCACCGTTTTTGATCCCCTTGAGTTCTGCCAACTCCTCGCTCATCTCCACAAACACCTGCGGCTGCAGCTCAAGGAGCCAGGGCTGCGGCCGGGTCATGAGACCAGTCTGCCAGTGCTCGGACACACGGTAGGTGGTTCCCACAAAAGGATACCTCGGATCGCATGAAAGATAAGCATCCGCCTTTGTTCCATAAACGGGTGCCGTAGGATTCATCCGCTGATCGTTCATCAGGTTCTTCTCGATCGGACATTCAAGCGGTTCGTAGTGTTCCGGAAAAGGACCGTCCGCGAGGCCCGGGCCGAAGATCTGGGCAAAGCCGTGCACCTGCATGATAAAGGGCCACTTACTCTTGGGATTTGGGCTTTCGAGGCTTTCAAGTGGCGGCCAGCCGCCGTCCGGCACATCACCGATCCACTTGTCCCCCGTCCACTTAATGACCCACTGATCCTTATCCCATGGCTGGCCTTTCAGGTCTACCGATGCCCGGTTGTAGATGATCCTGCGGTTCACCGGCCAGCACCAGGAGAACTCCGGATACAGCCCGATCTGGTTGACAGCATCTTCCTGTCCCCTTCGCGCTGCCATATTCCCCTTCTCCGTGTAGCTATTGCAGTAGAGCCAGTTGCCGGACGAGGTGGAACCATCCGCTTCCAGGAAGGCGAAGCTGGGGACCAAAGTCCCCGCCTTGTAAGTCTGCCCCTTTACTTCGACGTCTTTCAAGAAGTACCCATTGACCTCTTTGGCTGCTTTGTGAGAATCATACGCACCGTTGGTCATGTAATCCCACTTCAGGTTCAAGATCGGTTCCGGGAAAACCCCCTTTTCCTTCTTGTACAGCTCCTTGATCTTAGAGCCCAGTTCCATGATGATATCGCCATCGGCCCTGCTGTTCCCAAGAGGTTTTGGTCCCTGGTATCGCCACTGCATCCACCGCCCGCTGTTTGTGATGCTTCCTTCTTTTTCCACGGACACGCAGGCCGGCAGAGAGAAGACCTCGGTCTTTATCTCGGATGGCTTCATGCCCGGTCCTTTCCAGAAGGAGGCGGTCTCATTGTCAAAGAGGTTTACATTGACCATCCAATCAAGCGTGGCCATGGCCTTCCGATTCTTGTTGGCATTGGCCAGAGAGCACGCCAGATTCATCCCCCAGTTAAAAAACCCCTTGACCTTTCCATTGTACATGTCGTCGAACATGTCCAGAAAGGCATATGTCTTTCCTGCATCAAGTTTGGGCATCCAGTCATAGCCAAAGTCGTTTCTCTTCTTGGCGCTTTCACCAAAGAACGACTTCAGCAAGCTCACCATATACTTGGGCTCATTCTGCCACCAGTTGGCGCTCAAAGGGTCATTGCTCTTACCCCTTCTTTGCAGGTAGTCGGCAAGCTTGGGCCATTTGGTGCTTGGGTTGGCCAGGTAGCCAGGCCAGATGTGAAAGAGTAAACAGTGGTCTGTCGAGCCCTGAACATTGGACTCACCACGCAGGGCGTTCACGCCGCCCCCTGCAACACCAATGTTTCCGAGAAGGAGCTGGATGATGGCCATCGTGCGGATGTTCTGTGTACCCACGGTGTGCTGGGTCCAGCCCATGGCATACATGATAGTGGCGGCCTTGCCGGTTACACCGGTGGCGGTATAGGCCTTGTACACCTCGACAAGATCGGCTTCCGGCGTACCCGTAATCTCTGAGACCAGCTTGATATTGTACCGGCTGTAATGTTTCTCCAGAAGCTGAAAAACACACCGCTGGCCTTTCAAGCTCCGGTCCATCTTCGGGACCCCATTATCGTCCATGTCAAAGGCCCACTTGCTCTTGTCATATTTGCGGGCCTTAGGATCGTAACCGGAGAAGAGACCGTCCTTGAAGTCGAAGTCCTTCCCCAAGACGAAGGTGGCATTGGTATAGGCGCGCAGATACTCCTTATTGTAAAGTTCGTTGTCCAGGATGTACTTGATCATGCCGCCTAAAAAGGCAATGTCAGTCCCTGATCTAAGAGGAGCATAGATGTCCGCTTTTGCAGAGGTCCTAGTGAACCTTGGGTCCACGCTGATAAGTTTCGCCCCCTTTTGCATTGCCTGGACGACATACTTGAAGGAAACGGGATGGTTCTCAGCCGCATTGCTTCCCATGATCAGGATGCAATCGCTGTTGCCAATATCGATCCAATGGTTGGTCATTGCGCCGCGTCCGAACGACTCTGCCAGAGCCGCTACCGTAGCGCTGTGTCAGATACGGGCCTGGTGTTCTATATAGACCAGCCCCAAAGCCCGCATGAGGGCCTGGTAGATCCAGCACTCCTCGTTATCCAAAGCGGAACTGCCGCCAGAGACAATGGCTGTTGTCCTGTTGACCACCTGATCCTTCTTGTTTTTTGAGGTAAAGGTGGCATCACGTGTTTTCTTTACGCGCTTAGCAATCTCGGTCAAGGCCCAATCCCATGAAACCTGCTTCCATTCGTTGGCGCCCGGCGCCCGATACATCGGCTCAAGGAGCCGATTTTCATTTTCGGTCAGCCCGGAAAGCGCGGCACCCTTGCTGCAGAGTGACCCACGGCTGATCACATGGCCAGGATCCCCTTCGATGTTGATCACTCGGCCGTCGCCCTTCTTGCTGGTGTGCACAATGGCACCGCATCCCACGGCGCAATAAGGGCAGATTGTGGTAGTCTCCTTTGCATACTTGGTCTTAAGCATCTGGGCGTGTGACTTGACCGGGGAGAGATCAAAACCAAGACCGCTTACAGCAAACCCGGCAGCCGTTGCCCCAGAAATCTGCATAAACCCTCTACGTGTTATCTTCATGTCGGTCCTCACCTTCCTTTCTGTTCAAAAAAAGGTTGTTGAGAGATCTCAAGCCCACCTCCTCTCGATACATAGTTGTTGTTATGTTCAGTTGTTGGTCACTTGTGGACAATAATAGAATGGTTTCCGGGAGGGTTATCTCCTGGAGGGCAGCACGCGGAATCCGGGGATGAGCTCTGCTATCCATGGTCCTTTCGCTTTTGGATGGATGAATTTTGTGAAGGGTGCGATAGGCCAGTGACACTATGCCAAGCGTGACATAATGCCTTGAATTCACTTAGGATTTCTATATGCTAACATTTCCTTTCTGTCAAGGGTCTAATGCCCGCGAGGACACAGTTTCGCATGCTTTTAACAACGCTCACGGTTCATGAGCGTGATTTCAAAAAAATATCCCATGACGGCCTAACCCAGCCCATGGAATATGGTCTTCCGTTTTGAGGTTTGGACAACGCTCTCTTGACATTTTGCCCCGTGTTGAGTAGAATTTTTATGTTTTGGTGGATTTCTTGCACCTCCGCGAATGAGACTCCAGGCCCGTAGTTACAACCCTAGCCTCTGGAGGGTCTAGAATGTTGAAAGCACTGCTCACCATTGGGCTATCCGTCGTCTTGTTTCTTGTCGTATCCTTTCCGTCGGCTTTGCCGGATCCTCTGCAACTGTTTACGCGCCACGCGCTTGGTGATGAAGAGCCCTACTATATCGGCAACAGAAAATGCCGGCTCTGTCATTTCGAATACTTCAAGGAATGGGAAAAGGACCCGCATGCCAATGCCTTTAACAGACTCGGGAGGATGAATAACAACCCGTACTGTCTGAAGTGTCATACAACCGGCTACCGGGAGTCCCAGGGTTTTGTCAGCGAAAAGATCACTCCGGAGCTGAGAGGGGTCCAGTGCGAGGCCTGTCATGGGCCGGGCAGCAGACACAAAGACAACCCGAACAACAAAGGGGCCCTTCCGATTGGAAGAAAAATCGATTACGAAACCGTCTGCATCAAGTGTCACGATCGCAACTGGACGCCGGAGTTCAATTACGAGAAGTATCGGAAGCGCATTGAACACAGGGTTGGGCCCAAAACAAAGGCAGAGGTGTCCGTCAGATGAGACTCAACAAGGTGGTCATTGCCGCCTTCATTACTTGCGCCGCGCTTTCCCTCCTGATTGGTTTTTTCCTCCTATTCCAGGTCAAATCCATACAGGAATACTGCCGTATGATCCATACCGGAGAAGAGATCGAGAAGTCATTACTGGAAATGCGACTTCAAAACCAGATCTATCTCTTGCGTCATCATGAGGATGCCTTAGAAGACATCAGAGACAGCATAGCCGACCTACGCAAGACACTCTCATTCTATGAAAAAACCAAATATGGTGGGGAACAAGCGGATCTTCTTGGATTTGTCGTATGGGAAGAGGCGGCGAACCTTTATGAGCGACTCTTTGATCAGTTTGTCTTGTATCACAGAGCCGTCGAAAAGAACATTGCGGAGATTAGAGACCTCGAGAAGAGCATCCTGGCGGTGATATATTCAAAGATGAATCCCGAGCGTGGTATCATCGCCTTGCAAGAAATTCGGATCCATGAAAAGGGGTACCTGCTTTATCGGGAACGCCCCGAACAGCCGGATAAACGCTCGTTTCATGACATGCGTAGAGGGGCAGTGGCTAATCTCCTTTTATGGGCGCATGAGGATAAGAGGATTGAGGAATTGATGGAAAAAGACAATCGCCTGTTCAACGAGATTCTGGCCAACTACGAAAGCCAGGACAACACCCTCATGGCACTGGAACGTGAAAGCGGGAAAATAAAGGCCATCGGAGAAAAGTTCATAGAAGTAGGGAATAACAGCATCGAGGTCACGTATCGCCGTTGCACGTTTCTGTGCACAACCCTTCTGGTGATGTGGGCGATAGTCTGTCTTGCTATTTTTGCGACCCGGTTACGCTAATAAGCTGGACACCCAAGGCATAAGGAGAGAAACATGCTGTCCATGAAAGATATGGGCATTAGGACGAAGGTGATTGCGTCCATGTTTGCCTTGCTTGTCTTCATTGCATTACTCTCATTCTGGGTCAGCTATGCGCATGAGAAGAGGGGCCTGCTGGCCAACATGCAAAGCAATGCCAGCATCCTGAATCGTGCCCTGATCATTAGTCTCACGAGTCGAAAGAATATTGGCGAGAAGGTCAATCTTCAGACCCTGGTGGAGGAATTGTCGCTCACCGAAGGGGTTTTCGGTGTATGGGTCATAGACAACAGCGCTCGAATTACCTCCGCCACATTCAGAGAGCAAGTGGGGGAAATCGTACCTTCCAGCATGGTCCTGGAAAGCCTGCAGGAAGGTTATTATGTGAGCGGATTTGACAGAAAGATGGGCGAGGACGTGTATACGGCCGTCTATCCCTTTAAAAAGGCCGATCACGTCATGGGGGTGCTGGAGGTTGCCTTTGAAATGCGGGAGTATCTCCGTGCCGACTCCAAAGATCAGCCCAGCCTCCTCGAGCAGATGAAGAGAGACAGCCGCATTATAGCTGAATCGCTTAGCTACAGTATCAAGAACATGCGCGACGTCAACGAACTGATCCATATTCAAAAACTCGTGGACAGGTTGACCGGGGAGTCCGAGATCATCTCCCGGATCATGATCGTTGACGATAACAGCCGAATCATCGCTGCCAATGACTTGAATAGTGTTGGGACGATTGCGGAGGACAAAGGGGTCAGGGCAATCATGAACGGGGCAGGGATTTATACCCGGCTGTTCCCCCGTCAAAAAATGTACATGGTTGATATGCCGCTGAAAATCGGTGATGAATTTGAAGGTGTGGTCAGCGTCGGTTATGACGCAACAAACTACTACACACACTTGTCTGAAATTTTTCAGTTCGGTCTGCTGATATCCGCCATGGGTATTCTCATGGGGATCCTCCTTTCTTTTCGGGTCTCCAATCCGATCATTGAGCCTCTTCGCCGTCTGACAGATGTTACCAAGAGGCTTGCAGCAGGAGACCTGTCCCAGAGGGCCACTGTGGGTTCCAAAGACGAGGTCGGCACCCTGGCAGGGGCCTTCAACCAGATGGCTCATGATTTGGCACGCTATAAGGAGGAGGCTGACCAATACAGTAAGACGTTGGAGGAAAAGGTACGGCAGCGCACACAGGCGTTGGAAATAAGCAACCAGGAATTGAGGGCTATTCAAAATGAGCTGATGGAAGCCAACATGGTCAAGTCAGAGTTCATGAGCATCGCCTCCCATGAGCTTCGCACGCCCCTGACGACCTTGTTAGGATACAGCGAGCTTCTGCTAACAAGGCCCCTGACTGATAGCCAGGAAAAGGAATTCTTGGGCTTCATCAACGAGGAATCGATTCGCCTGAGCAGGATTGTGGATGACCTGCTGGACATCTCCCGAATAGAATCACAAAAAGACTTTGGGTTTGACAGAAAACCCCTGGAACCGTCTGAACTCGTGCGTAAGAATATTAAGTTCTATTCGGGAACAGAGGCCGGTCACCGCATTGCTGCTGAGGTAGAAGAAAACCTTCCCCTTGTGAATGTAGACGCTGAAAAGATGGGTCAGGTCATAAAGAATCTGCTTGACAACGCCATCAAGTACTCGCCTTTTGGCAATATTGTATGCAAGGCCTTTTCAAAAAACGATATGGTATGGATCAGTGTCCGGGACAGCGGGATCGGAATATTTGAAGGGGATATTCCCATGATATTTAACAAGTTCTTCCGGGTAGAGCGGAAAGAAACCGAACATGTGAGCGGTACGGGGCTTGGACTCTCTATCGCCAAGTATATTGTGGAGTCCCACAATGGTGAGATAGCCGTGGAAAGCGAACTGGACAAATGGACAACCGTTAGTTTTGGACTTCCCATTCACAAGGATTGAGACTCAGAATGAAGAAGATTCTAATAGTTGATGACGAGGAAAAGGTTAGAAAGCTGGTAGAGGTAACGCTTTCCGTGGGCGAACTTGAGATTTTGCACGCCTCCACCGGCGATGAGGCCTTGGGCGTGATACGAGAGACCAAGCCCGACCTCATATTGCTCGACGTCATGATGCCAGGAAAGCTGGATGGCCTTGACGTGTGCAGGATTCTCAAGAAAGACCCTGGGACAAAAGACATATACATCATTATGCTTACTGCCAGGGGGCAGCAAGTCGATAAAGAGAATGGGCTTGCCGCGGGGGCTGATGACTATTTTGTGAAGCCGTTCAGCCCAATGGAATTGATGGACAAGATAGACAACATCCTTGCATGAACAATAACATGGAGTGACAAAGACAAGGAGTAATGGAGTGTTGGAGTAATGGAATAAAGCACATCGGTCAGCATCCAATACTCCAGTACTCCAATACTCCGGTCTGCTTACCGTGTATCGCCATGGCAGGCACGCACTGCAACCTGGGGAAATCGGTTCGTTAGGGGGACAACGCTTTGCAGAGGATATGGCTCGGTGTCATCGTCATCTTGATCGGCCTGGGCATCTATACGCTGTATGGCTACCTTCGCTTAGAATCACCGCCGATTGAAGAAGAAGGGATCGAAACGCTGGCAGCGCCTACAAATCCGATCGCCACTCCCGGGGTAACTCCCTATGAGATAACAATTGGCTCGTCTCTGGCTCTTGGGGGACATGCGGAGTTTTTAGGGAACCAGTACCTCCGCGGCGCAATGTGCCTGATCGAACAAACAAACAAAGACGGTGGCATCCACAACCGCAAGATCAAGGTTATTGCCTATGATGATGGATACGACCCTCCAAGGTGTGTGAACAACACGGAGAGGTTGATTTTCAAAGACAAGGTGTTCTGTCTGTTCTGTTATGTCGGAACGCCGACTACAGTGAAGATCATTGACATCGTGGAGGACAATAAGATTCCCCTTCTCGGGTTGTTTACCGGGGCGGACAAGCTCCGTTTTCCCTTCCGGCACTATATCTTCAATGTTCGCTCATCCTACTACCAGGAAACCAACGCCGTAGTCCGCTACTTTGTGGAAGAAAAAGGGCTGCGTCGGCTGGCCGTCTTCTATCAATACGACGACTACGGATTTGATGGCCTCAAGGGAACCCAGATTGCCCTCCAGAAATACGGTCTTACCCCGGTCGCTACCGGGAGTTTTGTCAGAGGAACTCTGGAAATTGAGGATGCCCTTGACAAAATTCAGGCGTCCGGGGCTCAGGAGGTGATCATGATAGGAACCTACAGTCCCTGTGCCAAGTTCATCAAAGAGGCTCGAACCAGAAAGTATAATCCCTTATTTCACAATGTCTCTTTCGTGGGAGCTGATAAACTTGTTGAGGAGCTCGGCGATGCCGGTGAAGGGGTCCTGGTCACCCAGGTTGTTCCTCCGCCTACACAGCGGATTCTTTTGCCCGCGACTGAGCAATATTCCCGCCTGTTAAACCAGTACTATCCTCAGGACGAACCAAACTTTGTGAGCTTTGAGGGCTTTATAAACGCCAGGATCTTGATTGAAGCCTTGAGACGGACTGGACGAGATATTACGAGGGAGGGTTTCATCAGGGCTCTGGAGTCCATCAAGGAGCACTACGTGGGAATTGGGGCGATTATTAATTTCGGACCACAGGATCACCAGGGGATAGACGACGTGTACCTGACTGAGGTTAGGAACGGTCAACTGCAGCTGCTGTTCTACAAATAAGGACGGCTTCGACGGCTTTGTAAAAAGTCCATCTGCTGCGTTGCCCCTCGCCTTCCATATGGGGCTTTTTACTTTGCCGTCTATTTGGACGGTTCGGTACGACTCTATCAGGGAAAGTACTAAGATACTGGTAGACAGATCTTGAACTGAGTGCCCTCATCAGGGGCGCTTGCCACGTCCATCGTCCCGCCATGTTTTTCTATAATCCCATAGCAAATGAACAGGCCGAGGCCGGTGCCAAGGCCTTTTCCTTTTGTTGTGTAAAAGGGTTCAAAGACGTGTTCCAAGACCTCAGGAGGTATGCCGCGACCCGTGTCTTCAATAAGGATTTGCACGTATGGCTGCTGTTTTGCGGATTCTTCCAAATGATGGCTGATGGCAAAACGCAACGTTCCACCGGGCTCCATGGCATCCATTGCGTTAAGGGTGAGGTTAGTGAAGACCTGCCCAATTTGAGCATCGTCCACCTCAAGCTTGGGCAGATTAGATTGCAGATCTTTTTCGACCACTATCTGATTTTCTGCAAACTTGAATTCCAACAGGGAAAGGCTTTGATCGAGTATAGCCTTGATATCCACCGGCTCTCTTTTTTCAGGCTCTTTGCGGGAGAAATCGAGCACTTGGTGCAGCATTGATGAGGCCGCCATCAGGCTTTCTTCTATCAACTCCAGCCGCTCCACCACTTTGTTCGGAAGATCCCCACGATCCATGAGCAACATAGAAAGATTACCCGTGGCCGGAGTTAATATGTTGTTTATTTCATGGGCAATGCCGGCCGCCAATTCTCCAAGAAGGCCAATCCTTGCGGAACGTGCCAGTTGTTGTTGCGTGAGTTCTAACTGCCTCTCTTTTTCCTTTCTTTCCGCAAAGATCCTGGCCAAATCTTTCGCATAGAGCAGGACCTGTTCCTCGATAGCCTTCAAGTCGCTTTCAAGTTCTACAACTGAAGGTTTATCTTCTTTTTCCTTTTTCGCCATTTGATTCTTGCCACTATTTTTTTGAGGTCCGCACCCTCAACGAGAGTTCCTCAAGTTGGGCTGGAGCGACTTCGCAAGGGGCATCCGTAAGGAGGCAGGCCGCCTTCTGGGTTTTTGGAAAGGCGATGATATCCCGAATGGAAATCTGATTGGTCATGAGCATAACAAGTCTGTCGAATCCTATGGCAATGCCGCCGTGGGGCGGAGCCCCAAAATCAAGGGCTTCAAGAAGAAAGCCGAACTTTTTTCCGTAGGTATCAGGATCAATACCCAAGGCTGCAAAGACTTCTTCCTGGACGATGCGCTGATGGTTTCGTATGCTTCCCCCGCCAATTTCTGTGCCATTGAGTACGAGATCATAAGCCCTGGAACGAACGGCAAGCGGATCTTGGGACAGCCGGTCCATGTGCTCCTCAAGGGGGGCGGTGAAAGGATGATGCACCGCAATGTAGCGTTTTTCCTCCTCGTCGTATTCGACCAGGGGGAACTCGGTTATCCAGACAAAGTCGTACTGGTTCCCGGCGATCAACCCCAACTTTTCCGCCAGGTGGCTTCGGAGATGTCCCAGCGCGTCATTTGCCACATTCGATTTATCGGCTACAAAGAAGACGAGGTCTCCAGGTTCCATGTTTAGCCTTTGGCGCAAGGCTTCCTTTTCGGAATCTGAAAAGAACTTTGCAATAGGAGATTGCCACGCATCCGGTCGCACCTTGATCCAGGCCAGTCCCTTGGCCCTGTAAACGGCTACAAATGCTGTAAGATCATCAATCTTTTTTCTCGAGAAATCAATACATCCCTTGGCATTCAAGGCTTTTACTACGCCGCCGGCCTTAACAACTTCTGCAAACGTACTGAATTCAGAGGCCCCGACGATGTCGGACACATCCTGCAGCTCAAGGCCGTACCGAAGGTCAGGTTTATCCAGGCCGAATCGGGTCGTCGCCTCTTCGTATGTCAAGCGCTTGAATGGACATTCAATCTTTGTCCCGAGGAGGTCTTCAAACAGAGTGGCCATCATTCCTTCGGTGACAGCTATGATATCCTCTTCTGAGACAAAGGACATCTCCAGGTCGACCTGAGTGAATTCCGGCTGTCTGTCCGCGCGTAAATCCTCGTCTCGGAAACAACGAACGATCTGGTAGTATTTGTCAAACCCGGCCATCATCAGGAGCTGCTTGAAGATCTGAGGGGACTGCGGAAGTGCATAGAACTGTCCCGGATTTACCCGACTTGGTACCAGATAGTCCCGCGCGCCTTCCGGTGTGCTCTTGGTTAGGAATGGCGTCTCAATGTCGATGAATCCCAGGCCATTAAGATAGGTGCGAATGGCAGCAGCAGCAGTGTGCCTGAAGAGCAGGTTCTTCTGCAGGCTCGGACGACGCATATCCAGGTACCGGTACCGAAGAGAGATGCTTTCCGAAACAGGGGCGTTGTCTTCCAGGACAAAGGGCGGGGTCTTGGATTGGTTTAGGATCCTCAACTCGGAAGCCATCACGTCAATCTCCCCGGTCTTCAGATTGGGGTTGACCATTCCCTGGGGCCGGCTGATCACGGTTCCTCGAACCGCCAGAACAAACTCATTTCTAATAACATGGGCTTTGCTGTGGATTTCTTCGTCGAACTCAGGATTGAAGACGACCTGGGTAATCCCTTCTCGGTCTCTGAGGTCCACAAATATTACGCCACCATGGTCTCGCCGACGCTGAACCCATCCCATCAAGATGACTTCTTGATCTATGTTTTTGGCTGTCAACTCCGAACACGTGTGCGTCCGTTTCATCTCACCCAGAGAGTCAAACGCACCTTTCTTAGTTCTCGTATTCATGATCCGTTGCCGATCACGGAAGTCTTAATGCGTTCCACTGCCGTCTCTACGACCTCCTGTAAACCGATTTGTTCCTGTTCCTTTGTCGCCATGTTTCTGAATGCCGCAACTCCTTCGTCCAGTTCACGGTCTCCCACGATGAGTACATATGATGCCCCGAGTTTGTCTGCCCGGCGCATTTGGCTCTTGAGGCTTCGATTCTCAAAGTCCATCTCAGTCCGAATACCTTGGAGACGAAGTCCCTGCACCCATCCAAAAGCCATGTCTTGGGCGGGTTGGCCAATGGCTGCAACAAAGACGTGAGGCCTTTTTTCAAAATCCTGAGCCCGGCCTGCCATGAGTTCCATGAGTCGATCCACGCCCACGGCAAAGCCAATCCCAGGTTCGTTTGGGCCGCCCAGCGCCTTCACAAGCCCGTCATATCGACCGCCCCCAGCCACCGCATCTTGGGCACCCAAAGATTCAGCTATCACCTCAAATGTTGTCCGGGTGTAATAGTCCAATCCCCTGACCAGGCGGTGATTAACCTCGTACGGTATTTGAAATCCACCCAGTGATTTCCTCACGTCCCCGAAGTGTGTCGAGCACTCGTCACACAAGTCATCGAGGATCGAGGGAGCCTCCTGCATTGCTTCCTTGCATTCGGGAACCTTGCAGTCGAAGAGACGCAGGGGGTTTTCATCGCGCCGCCTGAGACAGTCAGAACAAAACTCCTCGGATCGGCCGGCCAGAAACGATTTCAGGGCATCCTTGAAACGTGGACGGCACTCGGGGCAGCCGAGGGAATTGATATGAAGCGTGACGCCGGAAAGCTCCAGGCGGTCCACAAAAGTCATCAACAGAAGGATCAGTTCGGCATCCGCTCTGGGGTCATGCAGCCCGAAGACCTCGGCATTGATTTGATGAAACTGACGGTAGCGCCCTTTCTGAGGACGTTCCCTGCGGAACATGGGGCCGATTGTATACAACTTCCGCACAGGGTCTTTGGCATACATTTGATGCTCAACATAGGCCCTCACAACTGAGGCTGTAGCCTCGGGGCGCAGAGAAAGAGATGTCCCACCCCGATCTGTAAAGGTATACATCTCCTTTTCCACAATATCCGTGCCAGCCCCAATGCTCCGGGCAAAAAGCTCGGTTTGTTCAAGGACAGGGATTCGCAATTCGGCAAAACCGAAATCTTCCAGCAACTCCCGCACCACTCCTTCGACATGCTGCCACAACGCTGTGTCTGCCGGAAGGATATCCTTAAAACCCCTGACTAGTTTGATCATATTTGCAACGTCTTTCGTAGCCCGACAAATTTGGTGTAACTAAGAACGCTTAACGCACACAAAACCGAGAAGTCAACACAAATAATCCCCGGTTCCACAAGTTGACCCGTTTCACTCACTCATGGTATTAATCATTGAGTTGGGCGAACACCGAACATTGCGCTGATCGCCCGAGAAAGGTGTGCGATGCCCGAGAAATTTGAATTCATAGAACATACAGCAGATTTGGGGTTCAGGGCATATGCCGCCAGCATCGAAGAGCTGTTTGTTCATGCGGCCGAGGCGTTCTTTGAAACGATTCTGTCATCTGAAAGCGTCGAGGAGAGGATTGAAAGATCCATAGAGGTGGAGGCCGGAGCCCTGGATGAGCTAATGGTCAGCTGGCTGGATGAGTTCCTGTACCTATACGATACGGAGAAATTGGTCTTCAAACGTTTTCATATCAAACCGATCCAGCAGAATCGGCTGGAGGCAACCGCTTGGGGAGAAATCATGGATCCCGTACGCCATGAGATCAAGAGAGGCATCAAGGCGGTCACGTATCACCAGTTATATGTCAAAAAAGAAGGAGGGTTTTGGGAGACCCAGGTCATATTTGATGTATAAAAAACCTGGAGTACTGGAGTGTTGGGTTAAACAAGAAAAAACCGCTTCTTTACCATCCATTACTCCATTACTCCAATACTCCATCATTTTTTAGGAGGTTACCGCCATGAGTCCGAACATTGAAGTCGAAAAACTGGATGATTTTCGGTGGCTGATTCCCAAGAAAGGGAAGATGAGAACAGAAGGGCTTGTCTATGCGGACGAGCGGATGTTGGCCACGATCAGAAACGATGCCAGTCTTGAACAGGTAGCCAATGTAGCCTGTCTTCCGGGCATTGTGGGTCGCTCTCTGGCGATGCCTGACATACACTGGGGGTATGGTTTCCCCATCGGCGGGGTCGCTGCCTTTGACATGGAGGACGGCATCATCTCCCCCGGCGGCGTCGGCTACGACATCAATTGAGGCGTGCGACTTCTGCGCTCCGGGCTGGAGGCAGTTGGCATTAAGGACCAGGTACCCCGTCTTGTTGATGCTTTGTTTCGAAACATCCCCGCTGGTGTGGGGTCGCGTCGTAAGGATCTCAAGCTCACTGAGCATGAGATGAACGACGTACTTGTCAAGGGAGCGGGTTGGGCCGCTTCTCACGGGTATGGCAGCAAGAAAGATCTTGCGCACATTGAAGAACTGGGCTGCATTCCTGGGGGCAATCCGGAATTCGTTTCACAGAGGGCATTCACGCGGGGTAGAGATCAACTGGGAACCCTCGGCTCAGGGAATCATTTTGTCGAGGTAGGTTACGTTGAAGAGGTCTATGACGAGACCGTGGCCAAGGCATTGTCCTTACACCAGGGGCAGGTCACGGTGATTGTGCATACAGGATCTCGGGGTCTCGGACACCAGGTCTGCGGTGACTACATCAAGATGCTGCTTAAGGCATCGTCGAAGTATAAGATTGACTTGCCGGATAAACAGCTTTGCTGTGCTCCTATTGTATCGAAGGAAAGCCAGCAATACTTGTCTGCTATGGCCTGTGCCGCCAATTTTGCCTTCTGCAATCGTCAGCTGATTACCCACTGGGTGCGGGAGACCTTTGAACAGATTCTTCAGACAGGGCCTCGGGAACTCGGACTCGATCTCATTTATGATGTTTGCCACAATATCGCAAAAGTGGAGACTCATGAGGTGGACGGCAAGCCGCGCAAGGTATGTGTACACCGCAAAGGGGCTACCAGGGCCTTTCCCCCCCATTCTCCTGTTATCCCTGAAGAGTACTTCGAAATCGGGCAACCTGTATTGATCCCCGGAGACATGGGTCGATATTCCTACGTATTGGTGGGCACTGACACTGCGATGAAAGAGACCTTTGGAAGTACCTGCCACGGAGCTGGGCGGATGATGAGCAGACGCCAGGCTCAAAAGATTGCTGGAGGGCGTGCAATTATCCGCGAGCTTGAAGATAAAGGGATCTACGTGCGGGGTGCCGGCAAAGGAACTATTCGCGAAGAGATCCCGGAGGCCTATAAGGACGTAGCTGACGTTGTGAACGTGGTACACCGCGCGGGGATCGGCAAAAAGGTAGTGAGGCTGAGACCGTTGGGTGTGATGAAAGGGTAAATGTGTATTAAAGGTTTGAGGGTGCCGTGATTACTTCACGCCGACGGGTCATATATATCTTGTTTTTGCTGGGGGCAGCCGCTGCAGGGGGAGTCATTGGGGGCTTCTTTCTGGCCCTTACCCACGATCTGCCTCAAATCAAAGCTCTGGAGACCTTTAAGCCCGCAGCCATCACTCGTATCTATTCGGCCGACAAGGAACTGCTGGCCGAGCTTTTCACGGAAAGGCGTGTACCTGTCCGGCTTTCAGACATTCCTGATGCTCTCAAACAAGCGATCGTTGCGACAGAGGACCGAAAGTTCCACGAGCATGCCGGAGTCGATCTGAAGGCAGTCCTAAGGGCCATTATTACGGACATTCAGGCTGGTGAGTTTGTACAAGGAGCTAGCACCATTACTCAGCAACTTGCCAGGACTCTGTTTCTCACCCCCCAGAAAAGCATCATCCGCAAACTCAGGGAAGCCTTCCTGGCGTTGCAAATTGAGCGCCGCTACACCAAGAACGAGATCCTGGAACTCTATCTCAACCAAGTCTATTTCGGAAGCGGGGCCTACGGGGTAGAAGCTGCTGCCCGGATGTTCTTCGGAAAACCGGTTGGTGAGTTGAATTTGGCTGAATGTGCGCTTGTTGCAGGTATGCCAAAGTCCCCTTCCCGCTATTCTCCTCTGGTCAACGAATCTCTTGCACTGAAACGACGCGAAGTGGTTTTGGACCAGATGGCTCGCAACGGCCTGATCACTCAGGAAGAATCCGAGGCCGCCAATTCCTCCCCTCTCAATCTTGCAGAGGGCCCGAGCATTAAAACGAAGGCGCCATACTTTGTAACCTATGTGCGGAGATTCCTTGAGAAGGAATTGGGGGGTGTACGCCTTTACCGGACGGGTCTCACAGTTCACACGACGCTCAACTACAGGATGCAGGAGGCTGCTGAAAAGGCCGTTGCCAGGGGCTTGGAGCAACTTGCTGCTCGAAGGCAAGAACGCGGCCTGCCCTCAGACCAAAAACCACAGGGGGCGCTAGTCTGCCTGGATCCCCGACAGGGCGCTATTCTGGCTATGGTAGGGGGAAAAGATTTTGAGGAGAGTCGGTTCAACCGCGCTACCATGGCACGCCGACAGCCCGGTTCCGCATTCAAGCCCCTCGTTTATGCCTGTGCCATGGAACACAGTTTTTCTCAAAGCGATCTGATTTGGGATGCTCCGGTCATCTTCAGGGGCGTCCAAAAGGATGTGGACTGGACCCCCCAAAACTTCTCCGGGAAGTTCAAAGGTGAGATGACTCTCAGGGACGCGTTGGCGGTGTCCCAGAACATTCCGGCTGTGAAGCTTCTCAACAAATTGGGTCCGTCCACGGCCGTGCAGTGGGCACACAGGATGGGGATAGAATCCCCCTTACAGCCGAACCTCTCTTTAGTGCTCGGGACATCAGAGGTTACGCTTCTGGAGTTGACAGCGGCCTATGGTGTCTTCCCGAACGCGGGGATCGGCGCGAGGCCCTTTGCGATCTCGGAAGTCCTGGATCAGGAGGGGCGATCCATCTGGCGGGCAAAGCCTCAGCTGCGGACTGTGGTCAGTCCTGAGACTGCTGCCATCATGACTGACATGCTCCAGGCTGTCGTTGAATCGGGTACTGGCAGAAAGGCAAAGTCACTCGGTTTGCCCGTGGCGGGTAAAACCGGAACGACCGATACATACAGGGATGCCCTTTTTGTGGGGTTTTCTCCGACCATCGTGGCCGGTGTATGGGTCGGTCTGGATCACTATTCCACGCTGGGGGACAAGGAAACGGGTGCAAGAGCTGCCCTACCCATATGGATAGAGTTTATGCAGCAGGCCCTGGCGGACAGATCTCCTCGTGATTTCGCGCTACCGAATGGGGTGGTAGAGGTTCAGATCGATGCTGATTCAGGGCTCCTCGCGTCAGAGAGCTGCCCCAATGCGGTGACTATGGTTCTCAAGAAAGGGACCGAACCAAAGCGTTGGTGCAGGCATGCATCCGGGGTAAGCCTGGGAGGGCTTTAGAGAATGCGGTAATGTTTTCAAGCCGTAAGGCGCAATGCGCAGTGCGGGGATGTTTTCAAGCCGCCAGGCTTCACTTCGTGCCAAGCTGTCCCGCCTTCGTCAAGACTTCGGCGCGGCAGGCAGGGCGCAATGCGGAATAGGGTGTTGTATTCTTGTCATTTCGAGGAGCACAGCGACGAGAAATCTTACTGAAAAGCAAATGCTTAAAGATTTCTCCCTTCGGTCGAAATGATATTCCTGCCCAATTTTCGGTCAGGCGCTATTGAGGCAACTCCTTCATCTCGAACAGATTCCCGTCGAAGTCCTTGACAAAGGTGAGCAAACGATCCCCCTTTCGTACCCGATTCATTGTCACATGCCGGGCTTCGCACCTCCTCACGAATTCCTCAACATCTTCCACTTCCAGACAGACATGCTCAAAACGCGACTCTCCACGCGGAAGATTGGCAGCAATGAACACCTCAGCTGTGAATCGATCGTTTCCGTAGACTAGAATCTCACACTCGCGACCGATACCAAATATCTCGCGGGCCAGTTCCTCTGGAAGAACCGATGTTCTCATCCTTTCTAACCCCAGAATGCCTACATAGAATTCATTTGCGTTTTCTTCGGAACTGCAAACCAGGGCAACGTGGTTGAGTCGTATCACAGTCTCTTCTTCACCTTGTTTGTGTAGAACAATGACGTGTCGTTTCAGGCGCCTGTGAAATAGCTCCCTTGATCGAGCTGCGGAGGAGCACTCAGAAGATAGTCGGGCTTTACATGACTCATGGAACGAAAGATGTTTCCCTTTATCTTCCCGTTCGTTTCGTACAAACGGTTGAGCATCTCTCTGATTTCTCGGCGTTTTGAAGTCTTTGCGGTGGGACACGGGTTTTCGAACTCCGGAAACGCCTGGTCTTCTGCGAACCGATTGATCGTTGACCCATCTATGAAGGCGAGCGGTCTGATGACGGTAAGTTTTCCTTTGAAAAATGGCTGACAGGGTACCATGGTGCTAATGTTGCCACTGTAACACATGTTTAAGAACAGTGTTTCGATAATGTCATCCATGTTGTGCCCAAGGGCCAGTTTGTTGCAGCCGAGTTCGTCAGCGACCTCGAACAGCCGTTTCCTGCGCAGTCGAGAGCAGAGAAAACACGGGTTTTCGCGATTCTCCTCGCTGTGGGCCAGCGTCCCGTAGTCCGTGTGTTCTACCTGCAACTTATAGCCCATCTCTTTGCAGTAATTTGTGACGAGGCGAGCTGGATCCTCTTCAAAACCAAGGTCTATGTAGACAGCAAAGAGTGAATAATGGATGGGAATGCGGGACAGGCGCTCTTGGAGCTCCCACATCAGGGTGAGGCTGTCCTTTCCACCGGACAGGCCCACAGCGATCCTGTCACCGTCCGATATCATCTCATAGTGATGTATCGCCCGGCCGACCGCCCGTGACACCGCCTTGTCCCTGCGAAGAGACATCTTGCACCTTTATTCCGTTTTTGGTTCTTGAGGTTCCTCTTCAACACGGGTCATCCCCGCCGCGATTTCTCGCAGGGAGACAACGATATCCTCGTTCTTGGGTGAGCTCACCAAGTACTCTGCACCTTCTCGCATTTGACGAACCCGTTTGGCCGAAATATGGACCAGCAAGTAGCGATTGGGAACACGCATCAGGCAATCTTCCGCAGTTACACGAGCCATAGTCTAACCTCCTATATTTAGAAACTTAAGCAGCAGCCCCTATTACAAGTTATTGTAGGATGGGCACTGCACTGAATGGTATCGTTGGGATTGTCACGGAGCCAAAATGTCAACCAGTTCGTAGCGTCGCACTCCTGCGGGAGCCTTGACTACAATCTCGTCACCCACTTCTCGCTGGATCATCGCCTGTCCAAGGGGCGATGATACCGAGATGCGGCCCTGCCCTATGTCCGATTCTTCCGGTCCCACAAGTTGATACCGAACCTCTTCGTCTGTGCTCAGATTTTGCAGAACAACCATGCAACCAAACATGACGCGATCCGTATTCACTTGACTCGGGTCGATCACATCAGCACACGCAATTTTGTGTTCAAGGTCGCCGATTCTTCCCTCGAGAAACGCTTGGTGTTCTTTGGCGGCCTCAAACTCCGCGTTTTCCGTGATGTCTCCGTGTTCCCGGGCTTCCCGAATCGACTTTATGACTTCTTGTCTCTCAACTTGCTTGAGGTGTCTGACTTCTTCTTTGAGGGCCTCATAGCCCGCCGGTGTCATGGGTATCCGGTTCAATCCTGCTGTACTCCCTATTTTGTTATTCGTTATTCGAAAAACGTTATTCGTATTCGGATACGAAGCCGTGCGTGCTCCAAAACGATTGTTGATTGCCGAATAACGATTACTTGCTCAGGTAATCGCTCGCCAGAATCTCTGCTATTTGAACCGCATTGGTAGCGGCGCCCTTTCGAATATTGTCAGCCACTACCCACATATTGATTCCATTCTGAACGGACTCGTCCGCCCGAATCCGACCAACAAAAGTCTCGTCCCGGCCTGTGGCATCAATAGGCATGGGATACTGACTCTTTGACGGCTCATCCACAACCAAGACCCCCGGTGCCTCCGACAGCAGAGTTCTTACCTCATCCGGACTAATGGGTTGATGTGTTTCCACATTGATCGATTCTGAGTGGCTGTAGAAGACCGGCACACGAATAGTCGTAGCTGTAATACCAATAGAATCATCTTCCAGGATCTTCCGCGTCTCATGGACCATCTTCATTTCTTCCTTTGTGTACCCGTTGTCAAGGAAGACATCGATCTGGGGGAGACAGTTGAAGGCGATCCTGTGAGGATAGACCTTCTTTTCAGGCTCAAGAGAATCTATAATGGCTTTTGTCTGGTTGTAGAGCTCGTCTATTGCTTTCTTTCCTGTACCTGACACGGCCTGATAGGTAGAAACGACAATGCGCTTTATGCCTACCTTTCTGTGAATGGGGGCTAACGCAACAATCATCTGGATGGTCGAGCAGTTTGGATTAGCAATGATTCCCTTCTTTGTGTATTCGCCCACGGCTTGCGGGTTTACCTCAGGGACGACCAAGGGCACATCAGGGTCCATGCGCCAAGCGGCCGAGTTGTCGACAACCACGCATCCGTCGGCGGTGGCTGACAAAGCATACTTTTGGCTGGTGGCCCCACCAGCCGAGAAGATTCCGATGTCAACGCCCTTGAACGAAGTCTCGGTCAATTCCTCCACGGGGATTTCCTCACCCTTGAAACGAAGCTTCTGACCCGCAGATCGGGCCGTTGCAAGAAGTTTGAGGTTCTGCACAGGAAAATCCCTCTCTTCGAGGCAGGCCATCATCTGGGAGCCGACTGCACCGGTCGCTCCAGCGACTGCAACATTGAATCGTTTGCTCATTGTTTGCCTCCCCAATAGAACTGAAAGTGCATAGAGTGCCTAAAAGTAAAATGCCTGGCGCATAGGGCATAGCGTTTTCTTCTTTCACGCTTTGCGCTCTGCGCTTTGCGCTATGCTTTTTCTATGAAATCGACGATGAGGTCCCCGACTTCCGAGGTTGAATATCCCATTTGCCCCGCTGCCACACCTTTCAAGTCTTCCCGTGACACCTTTGTGACAGCCATTTCGATCATCTGTGCTGCATCGCTCTCCCCGAGTGTCTCGAGCATAAGCTGTGCCGCCAAAATGGCTGCGATTGGGTTAACGATGTTTTGCCCTGCGTACTTTGGGGCGGAACCACTTATGGGTTCAAACATGGAAACCCCTTCCGGGTTAATATTGGCCCCTGCTGCCATCCCCATCCCGCCCTGAAGAATGGCCCCGAGATCGGTAATAATGTCACCGAACATGTTGTCTGTCACAATGACATCGAATACTTCAGGGTTTTTGATCATCCACATGCACAACGCATCTACGTGAGCATAGTTCGTCTCAATATCTGGATAAGCTGAGGCAACCTCATTGAACGTGCGCTCCCACAGGTCGGAAGCATATGTTAAGACATTGGTCTTGCCGCACAGGGTCAGTTTCTTGCCCTTGTTGCGCCGCCTGGTAAGCTCAAAGGCAAATCGAACACAGCGTTCCACGCCCATCCTCGTGTTGACCGATTCCTGTGTGGCAACTTCGTGGGGCGTACCCCGCCTCAGAAATCCCCCGGCTCCGGCGTACAGGCCTTCGGTGTTCTCCCTAACCACGACGAAGTCAATATCTTCGGGGCCTTTGTCCTTCACGGGTATTTCCACTCCGGGAAAGAGTTTTACGGGGCGCAGGTTAATGTACTGGTCCAGCCCAAATCGAAGCCTCAATATGATTCCTGTCTCCAGAACGCCCGGCGGCACATCAGGATGGCCTATTGCCCCGAGGTAGATGCCATCGTGCTTCTTAAATGACTCAAACGTCTCGTCGGTAAGAATCTCTCCCGTTTTCTTGTAGTGCTCAGCGCCTAGATCATATCGCTGAAAAGAAACCTGAAAATTGTGTTTGCTGGAAACCGCATCAACAACCTTCAGTCCCTCGGCAACCACCTCAGGACCGGTTCCATCACCCGGAATAACGGCTATGTTATAATCTTTCTGTGTCATCGATTCAGCACTGACTCACAACGAAAAGCGATATTCCTTGCCCTCATTTCAATTGTATTGTTCTACGCTCCCCTTTTGCCCAAGACATGCGCTATAAGCCCGCCGGCCTCGATGAGCTCTTGCATGAACGGCGGTATCGGGCTCGCAAGGAACTGCCGTTGACTCGTGTGGTCTATGATTTCGCCCGTATCCTGGTTGACCGAAACCTGGTCTCCCGGCTCGATTCCTTCGGAAACTCCAGGGGATTCGAAAATAGCAAGACCCATGTTGAACGCATTTCTGAAGAATATGCGGGCAAAGCCTTCCGCTATCACGCATGAAATGCCGGCCCCTTTAATGGCCATTGGGGCATGTTCCCGCGAGGAACCACAGCCGAAGTTCTTCCCTGCAACGATAATATCGCCAGGTTGAACCTTTTCAGCAAACGTGGCATCCAACCCTTCCATACAATATCTGCCCAGCTCACTCATGTCTGTGGTCACCAGATGAATGGCAGGGATGATCACATCCGTGTCGACATTATCACCAAACTTCCAGACTTTACCGTCAATCTTCATCCTTCACTCGCCTAACCCGTCCAAGTTGAAACTGATAAGAACTTATCACGCCTCTTTATAAGACGCATGCCGCAAAGCACGAAAGAAAAAGAAAGACACGAAAGAAGAACCACAGAATGTCACCTCACCTTGAGGTGACATTCTGTCACTTTCTATTTCGTGTTTTTAACGTTTTCGTGTTTTCGTGATTCATTTTGTTTTTTTCGCCTTCCTTCAAAACAAAGGATCTAAAGCTCGTCTGGGCTGCCAATCCGTCCCAGGACAGCCGATGCGGCTGCTACCGCAGGGTTCGCGAGATAGACCTCACTTGAAGGATCTCCCATACGGCCCACGAAATTTCGGTTGGTCGTAGAAACGGCCCGCTCACCGGGGCCCAGGATTCCCATAAAACCCCCCAGACAGGGGCCACACGTTGGCGGGCTGATAATACCCTTTGCCGAAAGAAAGATCTCCAGCAGACCCTCGTCCATGGCCTGGCGGTAAATAGTGGGCGTGGCAGGGACGATAATGAGACGCACATTGCTGTTCACCTTATGACCATTCAAGACACTGGCCGCCACGCGAAGGTCCTCAATACGCCCGTTCGTACAAGATCCTATTACGGCCTGGTCAATGGGAACCGTTCCCACATCCGAAATACCCCGTGTGTTCTCAGGAAGAAAGGGGAAGGCCACCTGAGGTTCGATGTCATTGACCTCATACGTTATTACCTCTGCGTAAACCGCGTCTGGGTCGCTCACATAGCATTCAAAGGAGCGCTTTGCCCGTGGCTGAACGTAGTCGCGAGTCACGCCATCAGGAGCAAAGATTCCGCTCTTGGCCCCTGCTTCGATGGCCATATTAGCCATGGTCATTCGATCGGCCATTGGCAAATTGTCTATAACATCACCCGTGAATTCCATGGCCTTGTATGTAGCACCACCCACACCAATGTCTCCGATTGTATAAAGGATCAGGTCTTTACCTGTTACCCACTTCTTGCGTTGGCCGTGATAAATGAACTTGATCGATTCCGGAACTTTGAACCAGACCTCCCCTGTAATCATGGCTGCTGCAACGTCCGTACTCCCAACCCCGGTTGCAAAAGCGCCAAGGGCTCCATAGGTACAAGTATGACTGTCCGCGCCGATTACCACATCTCCCGGCAGTACAAGACCCTGTTCCGGAAGGAGCACATGCTCTATTCCCATTTCACCGAGTTCAAAGAAGTGCTTTATGCCATGCTTCTTGGCAAAGGTACGCATGGCCTGTACTTGAATAGCAGAGCGTATGTCCTTGTTGGGCACAAAGTGGTCCGGCACCAGGGCGATTTTCTCCACATCAAACACAGACCCTACGCCGGAATTTTCAAAGAGATCGATGGCAATAGGTGCGGTGATATCGTTGGCCAGGGCCAAATCAATCCTGACGTTTATGAGTTGGCCGGGCACCACTGTGTCTTGGTCTGCATGGGCAGCCAAGATTTTTTCCGTAATTGTCTGGGACATATCTAAATCGGTTTCTCGACGGGGGTGTCTATGTTGTCACCCGCCACTTCGTTCTGACGCTTCTTGCGAAGCCATAGAGTAGTGAAGGGGCCTGAAAGCACATAGGACAGCATAATAAGGAAGCAGGAAATACCTGGTTCTGCTGCAATCACGATAAAGCCCATTACGATGACAACCAGCATGTTGAATTTCATCTTGTTAGACAACTCTATATGCTTGAAACTGTAATACTTGATCGTACTCACCATCAGACAGGACAAAACATAGATCATAATTAGGATCGTCACGTGTTTGGCAGTCCCTGTTCCACCCAGACGGTTGTGAAGCAGCACCGTTGAAGCAATCATGAAGGCGGCTGCCGGAATCGGAAGTCCATTAAAAAAATTGCTGCGAATAAGGTGAACCTGGGCGTTGAACCGAGCCAAGCGCAGGGTGCCACAGGCAACAAAGATAAGCGCCGCCAACCAACCCAATTTCCCAAAAGGCTGAAGGGCCCACAGATACACCAGGATGCCGGGTGCCACGCCAAAGGATATGGCATCAGACAGGGAATCATACTGCAGGCCGAACCGGCTCACCGTTCCCGTAACCCGGGCAACCTTGCCATCCAAACCGTCAAAGACAGCCGCCAGCATGATAGCGACCGCACCTTCCAAGAACCGACCCTGGATGGCAGCAACAATCGCGTAGAAGCCACAAAACAGGTTAGCGGTGGTGAGAAGATTGGGCAAAACATAGATCCCGCGCTGTAATTGTCTTCTGTTTGAAACTTTTTTTCTGTTCATGATAGATATCCCAGAACCGATGACCCGGCCAACACCTTGTCTCCCACAGAAACGGCAGGTACGGCTTCTTGTGGAAGATAGACTTCCAGGCGAGACCCAAAGCAGATTAAGCCGAACCGCTGCCCCCGAATCAGGTGGTCTCCTTCCTGTACCCTGCAGACGATTCTCCTTGCAATAAGGCCTGCAACCTGGACGACCGTCAACTGGCGACCGCCACCCATCTCGAGGCTCACGGCATTTCTTTCGTTATTCTTTGACGCTTTGTCCAGATTCGCCGAAAAGAACTTGCCCGGATAATAGGTCACGTTTGTGACTCTGCCCTCTTCAGGCATTCGGTTCACGTGAACGTTGAAGACTGACATGAAGATACTGATCTTAAGTATCTTCTCCTCGGCAAGATCACTCAGCGGCGAGAGACACACCTCTATGACTTTTCCGTCAGCCGGGGATACTATAGCCCCCTGTTGTTCCGGAACGACCCGCTCCGGGTCCCTGAAGAAAAAAGCAACAAAAGAGGTGATGGCCAGGAACAAAACGGTCAGGGTGTACAGTCCCAAGGCGGCAACGATGACTGTTACGAGAGCCGATCCGAGGATGAAGGGATATCCCTCCCGTGCAATCGGAAAGACCCTCTGCGTGGGTGCCGCAGAACTGTAGGAGTGAATCATTGACCCTTTGCCCACGCTAGGAGCCGCCGCTTTGAGCTTTTACCTCGCCTTGAGTTGTACGATGTTCGATCAAGATACGTTCTATTCTATCCCTGTTAGCAAGTTTCAGCTTTTGAATTCTCTTCCGTTCCATGGACTCATCGGTGGTAAGGTGAATTCGTTTATTGAATTCTTCCAACTGCTTTTCGTAGTCGCGATGTTGTTGCGCACACTCTTTGAGGGTTTCGTCGCTCTGAATTAAGTGGGCAATCAGCTTCTCATCCTTTTCTTCCATAGATAATCCTCCCAGGGTCTGTAAGTCTGTACCAAGTGCTTTTGGTGCAAAACATTTATTATAACTTACCAGATTTGCTTGTCAAGTCTCTGACTTCCTTCGTTTGATTTTGGCGTCAGGCTTCCGGATATAGTGCGGTACCAGCTCCACATCTGTAGTCTGACCATCCAGAATCTGTTTCATCCCGATGTAACCCACCACCGAGGCCCTGACCCTGTTCAGATAGGCGGGCGCAAAATGCGCCAGGTCGCCGAGGATTTCTCTGATCAGTTCTGCGTATACAAACGTTCCATCACCCACAAAAAGACACGGATCATGGACCTGTTTGAGCCACTCTCCTGGTTCTACTGCACAATCTTCGATCACCCTCTTCCACTTCATGTGGCCCGTACTTTCATATAGGGCTGTGTATATCTGCCCTTTGCGAGCATCCAGGACCGGGCAAATCAGGTGAGGAAACAAAGGAAACTGGTAGGCCAGAGCATCCAGCGTGGATACACCCGCCACGGGTTTCTTGGTCGCAAACCCCAGTCCCTTTACCGTGCTGATCCCGATCCGGAGACCAGTAAAGCTCCCGGGCCCCGTTGTCACTGCGAATCCATCACAGTCTGCAACTGTCTGGTCGGTCATCCCCAAGGTGGCATCGATAGCAGATATCAGTCGTTTGGCATGTGTTTGTTGACTCGTGACGGCGACCTCGGCCAACACCGTATCATCATTCAATACGGCCACACACCCCATATGGGTGGATGTATCAACGGCAAGGATAATCATATCAGTGTCTTGTCTCCGAACTTACCTGCAAAATTCACAGCAAACGTGATGTCCGCGTAGGGTCGAAAAAATGTTAAATTCGAAGCACGAAATCCGAAATCCGAAACAAATTCAAAATCCGAATTACCAAATGTTCAAAATACTCTACTCTGGCCGTGCCAGGTCGCCTCAGCCTGTGCAACCATCTGTTTTGGTCATTTGAATTTCGGTCATTCGATATTGTTTCGGATTTCGATATTCGGATTTCGGATTTATGAGATGGTCTTTGTGACTCCTGTGCGATCTTGGATATTATGTAAGCTATTCATAAGAAGCAACTCTAGTGACCTTTTCTGCCAAGGAATTGGAGGATTGGCTCTGCTGACGGGCCGCTAACGTGTCTTGCGGGCTCGTTTCCTGACGGCCTTCTTTCTCAGTGCAATTCTCAGGACCTCATCCAGGTGACTGACCGGCAGGAATGTCAATTTTCGTTTGACGTTCAAGGGGATTTCCGCCAGATCCTTCTTGTTCTTTTCGGGGATGATGACCGTGCGGACATCGGCTCGGAGCGCGGCCAATGCCTTCTCCTTGAGTCCCCCTATCGGAAGCACACGTCCGCGCAAGGTGATCTCTCCGGTCATGGCCACGTCTCTGTTCACGGCCCGCTTGCTCAGTGCCGAAACCAGCGCGACAACCATGGTAACTCCTGCCGACGGCCCGTCTTTGGGAATCGCTCCAGTGGGCACATGTATATGAATATCAATGTCTTGGAAGGAATTGCGTCCTATTCCAAGAGCTTTTGCATTTGAGCGGGCATAAGTCAATGCAGCCTTTGCAGATTCCTGCATAACCTCTCCCAGTTGACCGGTCAGGATCAGGTCACCCTTTCCCCTCATCGTGGAAACTTCCACATACAGAGTCTCTCCTCCGGCTTGGGTCCATGCCAGCCCTGTAGCCACGCCAATTTCATGGAATTCCTGTTCCAATTCCGGGAGGTATTTTGGTACCCCAAGATAACGTTGGAGTTTGGCACTGGTGACGGTAAAGGGTCCCTTCTCGCCTTCGGCGACTTTCCGGGCCACCTTACGGCATATGGTGCCGATCTCCCGTTCCAAGTTTCTAAGTCCGGCCTCCAAGGTATATTGTGATATAATCTCACGCAGCACCTTGGAACCAATCCTAATGTGGTTTGAGGTGATCCCATTTCCCTCAATCTGGCGGGGGATCAAAAACTGTCTGGCAATGGCAAGCTTCTCTTCTTCTGTGTATCCGGCAAGCTCCACAATCTCCATTCGATCTTTCAAGGCCGGGTGAATAGGGTCGGCTAAATTGGCTGTGGTAATAAACATGACTCTCGACAGGTCAAAGGGGATGTTCAGGTAGTGATCGCTGAAGCTCACATTCTGTTCCGGATCAAGGACTTCCAGAAGGGCGGCGGATGGATCCCCACGGAAATCGGCGCCTACCTTGTCCACCTCATCCATCATAAATACAGGATTGTTTGAGCCGCACTGCTTCAAGCCCTGAATGATCCTCCCTGGCATCGCCCCGATGTATGTTCGGCGATGTCCCCGGATCTCGGCCTCATCCCGAATGCCACCCAAAGAGATGCGGAAGAACTTGCGGTTCATGGCTCTGGCTATCGATCGCCCCAAAGACGTCTTTCCCACGCCGGGGGGCCCCACGAAGCAGAGTATTGGTCCCTTCATACGCTTGTTCAGTTTCCGCACACTCAAGTATTCAAGAATGCGGTCTTTTACCTTCTGCAGATCATAGTGGTCCTGATCCAGGACTCGCTGAGCTTTCTTGATATCGAGTACTTCTCTCGTCGATTTTTTCCACGGGACCTCAACCAGCCAGTCCAAATATGTACGAACAACAGAAGCTTCTGCCGCATCGGGGTGCATCTGCTCGAGACGCTTCAGCTGCTTGAAGGCCTCCCTCTCGCCGTCCTTTGACATCTTGGCGTTCTTGATCTTCCTTGTATACTCTGAGATCTCCTGAGCCTTTTCGTCAATGTCCCCCAGTTCCTTGTGGATAGCTCGCACCTGCTCTCTGAGAAAGTACTCTCTCTGGGTCTTTGAAATTTCCTCTCTGGCATCTGACTGGATCTTCGCCTGCATGGTAGAGACTTCAAGTTCCTTGCCCAGGAGTTCGTTGACCCGATGAAGCTTCTGAACAGGATCGTTCATTTCCAGAAGGTCCTGGGCCTGTTCGACCTTCATTTTGAGGTTTGAGGCTACTAAATCTGCCAAGCGCCCCGGGTCCTCGATACCGCGCAAAATGGCGCTAACGTCACCCGTCAGTTCGCCTCTCAGATCCAGAATCTTCTCCGTGTGATCACAGGCATTACGCATGAGTGCCTCAGCCTCAACGCCCATCTTCTCCATTTCCTGTTCGGGAATCTGTTCAATCTTTACCTCATAGAAGGGCCTGGTTTTGGTGTAATCTGCTATCTTGGCTTTGCCTAATCCCTGAACCAAGACCTTGACTCGGCCGTCGGGCAGTTTGAACATACGTGCAATCATGGCTACCGTGCCAACCCGATAAATCTCCTCAGGCGTGGGGTTCTCAACCGTCGAGTCACTCTGGGTAGAAAGCAGGAGCAGGCGGTCTCTGGACATTGCCGCGTCCACCGCACGAATCGACTTATCTCTACCCACGAACAAGGGAAGGACCATGTGCGTGAAGACAACAACATCACGCACCGGAAGCAGAGGAAGAACATCAGGGATCTCTACGCCCTCACCATCTTCCTGCATGATGTCAATCGAATCTATAGTGTCTGTTTGTGCCATATAGGTCTCTCCGTGTTTTTATCGGTATTTGCAGGGCTCGTATTATAAGACATGCTCTCCTGATGACAACAAAAATCTTGATTTCTGAACGCATTCCCTATACTTACCTCCTAAGCGCTTGTGATGTTTCGCTTTTGGTACCTAACCCATCCAGTTGAAAGGACCTCGACGTGTGGCCACTCGCAGTGAACCTTTGGGTCCTCTTGGCCGGCCTGGCCATCGGCAGTTTTCTGAACGTCTGCATATATCGCCTTCCCCGATCTCTCTCCCTGATCAGTCCATCATCCATGTGCCCAAGTTGCCAGACCCCAATTCCCTTCTATGATAACGTTCCTGTCTTAAGCTATTTATGGCTTCGTGGGCGATGTCGGTTCTGTGGCGCTGGGTTCTCCCTGAGGTATCCTGTGGTTGAACTTGTATCGGGCTTGTTTGCTGTTGCCGTCTTCGACCGCTACGGCTTTTCCTGGGAGAGCCTTTTTCTATACGGGCTGATTGGGGCACTGCTGGTGATCACTTTCATTGACATTGATCATCAGATCATCCCTGACGTCATTTCCCTTCCGGGTATCGTCATCGGATTTCTGGCGTCCTTCCTGGTAGGTTACATCACATACAAGGAGTCCTTGATCGGGATTATCCTGGGTGGTGGCCTACTTCTCTCTGTTGCCTGGGGATACTATTTACTGACCAAGAAAGAGGGAATGGGTGGCGGTGACATCAAGTTATTGGCCATGCTTGGTGCATTTCTGGGCTGGAAAGGGGTCATAGTCACCATTCTTGCTGCGTCAGCCATCGGCACCTTGGCTGGAATAGCTGTGGCCCTTCGCACGGGCGGCGGGCGTAAGCTGGCGATCCCGTTCGGTCCCTTTATCAGTCTTGGCGCCATCCTCTACGTGTTTTTCGGCACGCAAATGATCGAATGGTACGTAGCCCTCATGAGGTAACGCATTTGAAGTCTCTAAGATTTGGCCTACGTGCCGAGATTCTGCTGAGTCTGACCGTGCTCCTGGTCGCTGCCATGACCCTGACCAGCTTTGTGCTTTTGAGAATAACGGAGCAGAACCTGCTTCAATACAAAACAGATGATGGCATGGCAGTCGCACAAAAGATACAGGCGGTTGTCGAGGTGAGCAGGAAACACGGTGTCCCTCTTTCCCACAGACAGTTCAAAGAACGCGTGCAGGAGGGTATTTCGTGGATGGCCCACTCAGATCTGTACGGTGATATCGTTGTGTTCGGTAAGGACGGCACGGTCTGGGTTGGCGGAGAACACACGGGAGCGTCCGGCGAGTTTGACAAGGGCCACATTGACAATGTCTTCAAATCAGGAGAACCGAGTACCAGGATAAACATGGAACGGACCCTTCTCACGGTTTCCGCTCCTATCCTTGCCGAAGGAGAGTGTGTTGCCGTAGCAAGTGTCCCTGTTCGTATCGAGACTGTAACCCAGGGGTTAAGCCGGTCTCGCCTCCTCATCTGGTTTTACATGGGCCTGAATGTGCTGGTTCTCATTGTCTTCGGCCACTTTCTTCTGTCAAGGATCGTGATACGGCCCATCAAGCGCATGGTCAAGATAGCTGATCACTTTGAAGAGACCGACCTCTTTTCGATGCTGACCAGAGGTGACCGGAATGAGATAGCACATCTGACAGTGGCCCTCAATCGCATGCTTAAGAGAATTGCGGACCACAAGGAACGCCTGGAAGCCCATGTTCGTTCTCTGGAAAAGGCCAACCTGGAGCTCAAGGAAGCCAGAGAGGAAGTCTTGCGCTCAGAAAAACTCTCCTCTCTGGGCCGTCTTGCCGCGGGTGTAGCACACGAAGTCGGCAATCCAATCGGGGCTATCCTGGGCTATACGAATCTGCTGAAGGATCATGTGAGAGACAACGAGGAAGCCACGGATTATCTGAAACGGATCGAGAAGGAAGTGACCAGAACGGATACCATCGTTCGTGAGCTGCTTGATTTCTCAAGGCCTTCCCCTCCCGAGCCTGCTCGAGTGGATGTCAATGACTTGATCACGGAAAGCACGGGTTTTCTTGCTCATCAGAAGTTGATGGAATCGATAGAAATTGAGACTACCCTCGATCAAGGGGTGGGGATAGCGTGGGCCGATGCCGATCAACTGAGACAGGTACTTGTCAATCTCATGCTTAATGCGGGAGACGCCATGGAAGGAAGCGGATCCCTGACTATTACTAGTAGGCGAATTCCTCTCAGGAAGGAAGAAGTTGATTCAGACGAGCCATCCAGAGAATACATACAAATTTCTGTGGCTGATACTGGTAAGGGAATTGCTCCCTCCGAACTGAACAAGATCTTTGATCCGTTCTATACGACAAAACCTCCAGGCAAAGGAACCGGCTTAGGGCTTGCCATCAGCCTGCGCATCATTGAAAGCTTTAAGGGGAGTATTCACGTGGAAAGCATAGAGGGAGACGGAAGTACCTTCACGATAGAACTTCCGCTGTGGGAGCCGAGCCATGATACCAAATGAAGTAACCATTGACCTGGGCGCGCTTCGGCACAATTTTTCTGAGATCAAGCGATTGGCCGGGTCGCAGTCCAAGATTCTCGCTGTTGTAAAGTCAGATGCATACGGTCACGGTATGATATCGGTGGCAAAAACCCTCGAGTCTGCTGGCGTTGATTGTCTGGGCGTGTTTGAGTTGAAAGAGGGTTTGGATCTCAGAAAATCCGGCTGTGAGGTTCCGATCCTGATCCTGATGGGACTTGCATCGGACGAAGTTGAAGTCGCTGTCGAGTATGGGCTCATGCCGGCACTGTTTCAGTTGGAAATTGGGGAGAAGCTTTCCAGGATTTCTGTCGCACAGGGGAAGGTGACTCCTGTCCACGTCAAAGTGGATACCGGCATGACTCGCCTGGGAGTTTTGTATAAAGACCTGCCCCAATTCCTGGAGCAACTCCTGCCCTTGGAAGGCATAGAAGTCACGGGAATCTTTTCTCATCTTGCTGTGGCCGATCAGCCGAATCAGACCTATACAGACCAGCAAATTGAGAGGTTTCAGGAGGCTGTGGCAGCATGCAGAAGAATCACAGGTTCCTGTGGAAACGTTCACATCGCCAACAGCGGCGCGCTTCTGGGCAGCGAAGGCCTGGAACTTGGCATGGTCCGTCCGGGCATCCTCCTTTACGGCTCCCCGCCTGCAGAGGGTTGGGCGGCTGCAGCGACTTTCAAGCCGGTCATGACTTTCAAGTCCGCAGTGGTTCAGGTCAGGACGGTCCCGGCCGGAATCTCTGTGAGCTACGGTTGCACCTATACGACGCAGGAAAGTCGAACTATTGCAACCATTCCTGTTGGCTATGATGACGGGTACAATCGGCTGCTTTCGAACAACGGGGAAATGCTCATCCACGGACAACGTGTGCCGATTGTGGGTCGTGTCTGCATGAATCTAACCATGGTAGATGTGACCGGTATTGGCGACGTGGCGGTTGGCGATGAAGTTGTTTTGTTGGGGATTCAGGGTAGTGAGCAGATTACCGCTGAGGAGATTGCAACACGCATCGGGACTATCAGCTATGAAGTATACTGCACCCTTGGGAAGAGCAATCGGCGCACTTATGTAAACGCCTAACCCGCCCCTTTTTTGTGTTGACAATCTGTGGTCTAACTGTTAGGAAACACGGACAAAATGGGCAATAGAGATTTCGTGCCGTGATGGTGAAGGGGCTATGATTAACAATAGGAGTCATACAATGCAAAGAGCGTTGAGTTTCATCTTGGTTGTCCTATTGGTTTTTCTCGTGTTCTTGCCTGCTCGAGCTGAAGAAGAAGGGGGTCGCGGGTATTTTGATCTGGGAGTTTTTGCCTACGAAGATGGTGACTACCAGAATGCTGAGAGCTATCTGAAGAAGGCCCTTGAACTCAGCCCGGACAATCCCTACTACAACCACTACATGGGCAAGACTTATCTGAAGACCGAAGAATATAAAGCTGCGGAGCAGTATTTCAGCAGGGCATGGAAACTCGATTCCGAGATTTCCGGGTTAAAGTATGATCGGGCTATGTTGAATTACAAAACATCCAAGTACTCTATGGCCTCTGATCTTTTTACCGAAATCGTAAACGAAGACCCGTCAAATGTGCTCGCTCAATATCATGCCGGTGTTAGCCTCTTGAAACAAAGAAAATACGACAAGGCGCTGGACCCTCTTCTTGCCGCTGCCGAGATGAGTCCTACCATCAAGGCGAATGGCTTTTACTATGCCGGAGCCTGTTACTGGGAGATGGGAAAGGCTGACAAGGCGGTTGAGAAGTTTGAATATGTGAGAGATCATGCTGATTCAGAAATGCTCAGAGAAAACGCCTTGACGTGGCTCAGGACCATTGAAGAGGAAAAGAAAGCCCGTAAGCCTTATAGCCTGTATTTGAATGTGGGGTATGGGTATGACAGCAATGTGACCCTTGACCCTTTGGACGAGGATGTCTTTTCAGATGAAGATGACTACTTCACCAGAATACACTTCTCGGGCAAGTACAACGTCATTAACAGGAAAGACTTGGTGCTGGGTGCCGGTTACAGCCACTATCAGTCATGGTACAATGACCTGGAGGAATATGACCTCACAGGGAGCCTTTTCAATGTGTACGCGAAATACCGTTTGCGTCCGTTCACGCTGGGGTTGAGCTATCTTCCGTCTTACTACTGGCTGGATCAGGATAGTTATTTGAGGCGCCACAAGATAAAACCGGAGGTGGTGTGGGAATGGAAGGACAGCCTTTCAACCATACTCTCGTATAGTTACAGTGACAATGAATACTTCCAGGATGAGGGCTGGTCCGGAGATAGACACGAGGGCTATCTCAACGTCTACTACAGTATCCTGGACAAGATGGGTTATCTTTTTGGGGGGATAGGCTACGAGGATAATGATGCATCCAGTCCTGACCAGGACTATGGCTGGCTGAAAACAAGAGCAGGCGTATTCTTTCACCTTCCATGGGAACTGGAATTGGATATAAGAGGGAGATATCAGAACAAGAAATACGATAATGTGGACAGTTTCTACGGGGTAGAACGGGAAGACGACAAGTACTTCGGGGCCGTATCTCTTGCCCGCAAGCTTTTTTATCAGTGGCTGGCCATGGCAGCTGAATTCAACTACACGAAAAACAACTCCAATATCAGTGCTTATGAATACGACAAGTATGTGGGTGCTTTGTATTTGAGGGCACGATACTAAGGGGAGAACAAAGATGAGCGTACCGACAAAACGATTCTTTTTCGCGTTATGGGCCATTCCGCTTCTTGTACTTGCTGCAAGTGTTTATGGCTTTGACGATACATCTTCCGGACCATTAGTCCCGGAGGGTCTGACCGTTGAAGATGCGTTCAAGCCGGGCATCGGGTCACCTGTGGGCAAGGTCGCAGCGGTGCGTGGGGAAGTACTTATTGTACATGAAGGTGTGTTGCTGGGTTACCGGGCTCAAAAAGATCTTCCACTCTTCAAGGGCGATACCATCATTGCCCTCGAAAAGGGGCAGATAAGATTTGAATTGAATGACGGGAGTGCCCTTACGTTGATCCAGGAAACGAAGCTGACGATAAGTGAAAGTATTTACGATCCAAAAAACAAAGACCGCTCCTCATATATCGACGTGAGTGTAGGCAAGGTCCGCTCTGTGGTAACGAAACTTTCCGGTTACAAACGCTCCGTGTTCAAGGTGAGAACGCCTACGGCTGTTTGCGGAGTAAGGGGTTCCGATTTCATTACCGTTGCCATGGTAAATATCAGTGAGATCACGGCGTATGAAGACACGGCATTGGGCGTGCTGGGCAGAGATTTCCTCCAGGAACCTCCCCTGTTGATAACGGAGTTCGAAAAGGCCATTGTAGAAAAAGGGAAGCGTCCTCGTAAGGAGAAGGCAGATCGTGACAAAGCAGAGCAGTTGAGGAAGGAGTTTCTATTCCCGGATGAGTTGGTTGAACGGGGAAGAGAGGAAGAAGCCGGCGAAAAACCAGGTGAGAAGTTTGAAGAAGAAGGCATCCTGGTTCCGGAATACGAGTTGGTGAAACCAGACCGACTGGGAAAGCCGGAAAGGGGCGCAGCAGGGGATATCCCTGATCGAGAGGGCGTCGCGGGTGAGGAAGAAGAAGTCGCGGAGGTGGTGGAGTCGGCTGCTGAACTGATGCTTGATGATGTTATTAAACAAGACACGGTACTGCCGCCGTTTCCCGGGACACCGCTGTCGCCATGAATGTCTTATTCCGAATATTCACCTTGGATACTTTTTTGGCATCATCTTAAAAAATAGCCACCCATTTTCAGCGGAGGGCATACAATGAAACAAGGGATGAACGTTAGAAGGTTAGGTCTCACGATACTGACATGCTTTGTGCTGCTCTTCCCGGCTTCAGTCTGGGCTGCCGTCACCTATGTGGACATCCAGAACGGCACGGACAACGGAAGTCATGGGGGTTCCGCGGGAACCGGAGCCTGGAAGACCCTGCACTATGCTGTCAGCCAGGTCGGTAGCGGAGATGTTCTGAACGTCGCTGCAGGAACCTACGGTGTAGCAGAAGGAGAAAGTGACTCCCTTCTCACAATCACGCAGCCTTTTGTTACTATTCAGGGTGCACCGGGTGGAGCCAGCATTGTCAGGGGCCGGGGGACAGGAAATTGGGACACAGGCATCGTGATTAATGCCTCTGACGTGACTATCAAGGGACTGACTGTAACGAACTTCGTTGCGAATGATTCCGCCGGCCAGGGCATACTGGTCGTATCAGGTCCTGGAAACATCATTGAAAGTTGCCGGTTGTCCAACAATATCGTCTGCGGGGTTGAGGTAAACAATTGCAGTCCTACCATAAGAAAGAATCTCATTTATGACAACGACATCGGCATTTTGGTCAGTGGAGACAATTCAGAGACCGCGGCCCCCATTATTTCAAATAATCTCATTTATGGGACGGATGAATCCCTCATGGACTATGGCATCAGCCTCGAAACAGGCCTTTTTGGCACCGCTTCCCCGCTTATCTACCACAACACCATTGATGGGGCCAGCCAGTCCGCAGTGTCCATGGGCGCTTTTGACGGCACGGCAAACCCTGACATAAAGTACAATATCATCACGAATTTTGATAATTACGGGATCTACAACGATGCGGCGTATCCCGGCAGCCCGGTGATTGACTACAATGATGTATGGACCACCTCCACCGCGCCAAACTATGCGAACTGTACCCCGCTCGACCATAATATCTCCCAGAATCCCAGATATGCCAGCTACGAACTCCAGTCCAATTCCCCATGCATTGACGCCATTCCTTCGGGAGAGAGTGACCCCGTGGGTGATGATATTGATGGCAACGCCCGGCCCCAGGGAGATGGTTATGATATGGGTGCTTATGAACAGGGGGTCTCCATCGTGGAGACCGTGCCGGTTCCGCCGGGCACAGAGGTGCCCGACTACATCATGGTGTCGTTCACCGTAGAACCGGAAGATCCTTCCTGCAACAGTGTATTTGGCGATGACATGGGAGAAGCTTATGACCCGGAAAACTTCAGAATAGGCGGCTACGACGCCACCCTGGGTGGGGGCGGTTATCGGGAATGTGACGGCGGCCTGGTGATTGAACCCGGACACGCCTACTGGATATTGGCAAGGGATGGCCTTAAGGCGACCGTTGATGGGATCCCCACGAGTCTCAACGACACGGAGGTGCCGCTCCTTTACAGTGCGGCCACTGGGAACGGATGGGGCCAGATAGGCTGTCCCAATGCTGCAAACTACCTTTGGGAGGATGTCGAAGTCGTACAGTACGGCACAGGTGGCGCTATTGTGAACGGCCCCACGTGTATATTTGACCTGCCCAGCAATAACCCCATGATCGATAAGAGGTTGTGGCGGTGGAACGGCGGGTCCTATCTTGACGACACTACGGTTCTGGTCCAGGGTGAGGGCTACTGGGTGAGGGCGAGGACGTCAAACGTCTTTCTTATTTTCCGGCAGAGTACGCAGCTCGCCCAGCTCTCGAATACGGCCATGATGTTTGCCGATCTTTGGAGTGGGGCCAAACGCTGGGCAAAGCAATGGGTTTTTGGTCCACAGGCAGCCATTGCCGATTCCGGGGATACCCCGCCTATGCCGATGGAAGCTATTATGGCTCCTGTTTCGGAAGAGGGAGGCGGTGGCGGCTGCTTGATTGATACGATGGCCTGGGGGGTTTTGAGCCACTAGTGTCATGTCCCACCAGTTCTTTACAAAAGTCAAAGCATTGATGATATCTGCATTAATTCGCCAAAGTACAAAATTCGAAGCACGAAATTCG
>JAQBAU010000130.1:0-7946 GCA_032126655.1 Desulfobacterales bacterium | reverse complement strand
TGGGAGAGTTAGTAGATTACTCAATTCGCGATTTAACGATGGGAAAAGAATGGACGTAACGTATTACCCGGGTTGCTCCCTGGAATCTTCTGCAAGGGACTATGACGAGTCAATAAAGGCGGTTTGCGCTGCTCTTGACATACGGCTGCACGAACTGCCCGACTGGACATGCTGCGGAGCAACTTCGGCACATAGTGTGGATCAAGAGCTGGCAATCTCACTTCCTGCTCTGAATCTGTCCGGCGCTGAGGAAATCGGCAACGATGTCGTGGTCCCTTGCCCGCTGTGTTTTAACCGATTGAAGCGTGCAAAGGATTCTGTTGATTCCAGCGTAGGTATATACGATCTGGGTGCCTTCATGGGGCAGACCGAGTGGATTGAGAAGATAAGGTCCCGGGTCACACACACTCTGGGGGGATTGACGGCTGTTTGCTACTACGGCTGTATGGCAAACCGTCCTCCCAAAGTCACTGGGAGCTCCGATTACGAGAATCCGTGCGACATGGACAACATAGCAGAGGCACTGGGGGTGAACGTCAGGCCGTGGTCCTATAAGACGGACTGCTGCGGCGCTAGCTTCTCCGTGTCCCGCCAGGATATTGTGTTTACACTTGTGAGAAATCTGTATGAGAAGGCGCTGGAAGCTGGGGCTGAATGCATCATTGTCTCGTGTCAAATGTGTCAGGCAAACCTGGACCTTTATCAGCAAGACATTTCAAAACAGTTTGGGGTCCAATACAATGTTCCCGTGTTCTATTTCACGGAGTTGATCGGCCTTGCCCTATGTCTTAAGGAAACTTCCACCTGGCTGAAACGGCACATGGTCGACCCCATTCAACTCCTAAAGAAGAAAAACCTCTTAAAATAATGACTAGTAACCAAATAGCAGAGCCAACAGGCGCAGTGATGATTGTGGGCGGCGGGATTGCAGGCATCCAGGCGTCTCTCGATCTGGCTGAAGCAGGATACCTGGTCTACCTTGTGGAGCGGAAAGGTTCCATTGGCGGAAGGATGAGCCAGCTCGACAAGACTTTCCCGACCAATGACTGTGCCATGTGCATGATCTCTCCGAAGCTCATCGGATGCGCGAGCCATCCCAATGTAAAGATCATCACCATGGCAGAGCTTGTCGGGTTGGAAGGATCGCCAGGGGCTTTTGCTGCCCGCATCAAGAAGTACCCGCGATACGTAGACGAAGAAAAATGCGTTGGCTGCGGCATCTGCGCACAGAAGTGCCCGGTGAAGGTGCCGGACGAGTACAACGAGGGCCTGATGAAACGCAAGGCCATTAGCCTGCTGTACCCCCAGGCCGTTCCACTTGTTTACGGGATAGACCGGGACCGCTGCATTTACTTCAAGAATGGAAGATGCCGGGCCTGTGAGAAGTTCTGTAAGAACAATGCCATTGATTTTGATCAGACCGAACAAGAGATTTCTCTGAAGGTTGGGTCGGTCATACTCGCTCCCGGTTTTGATCTGTTCAAAGCAGAACGAGCGGTCGAGTACGGGTACGGAAGATACAAAAACGTCATTACGACCATGGAGTTTGAGAGGTTTCTGTCAGCAACCGGACCTACCGACGGCCACATACACAGACCGTCGGACAAGACCGTGCCTAAGAATGTAGCGTGGATACAGTGTGTCGGCTCCAGAGAATCCATAAGAGAGGGGCGCCAGTTCTGCTCGTCGATATGCTGCATGGCTGCCACAAAAGAAGCTGTTATTGCCAGGGATCATCACAGTGAGCTTGATGCGACCATCTTCTACATGGACCTAAGGGCGCAGGGAAAAGGATTCGATGCCTATTGCGAACGTGCAAAGGAGCAGAGCAACGTCCGGTACATAAGGTCTATGATCTCGCGCGTGGCGGAAAACCCGGCAACAAATGATCTTGTCCTGACATACCAGGACCCTGAGACCGGCCAAAAAAGAGAAGAGACATTTTCGATGGTGGTGCTTGCGGTGGGGCTTTCCCCGTCGGCTGAGGCAGGGGTATTGGCAGAACGCCTTCAGATCGAACTCAACTCTTTTGGGTTTGCAAAAACACCTCTGGAGAACCCCATGTGCACGTCGCGGGAAGGTGTTTACGTGTGCGGTGGCTTTGAAGGCCCAAAAGATATTCCCGAGACAGTGGCTCACGCCAGCGCAGCCGCCGCCCAGGCATCGCTGCCCATTTTTTCAGCAAGAGGGCATGAAGTCACGGCCCCCGCTCTTCCCCAGGAGAAATCTCTCCTCGGGCTCAGGCCGCGCATAGGCGTGTTTGTCTGCTGTTGCGGGACCAACATTGCCGGGGTCGTTGATGTCCGGGCCGCAGCGGAATATGCTCTGCAACTGCCTGACGTAGTCATGTCAGATGTCTTTCTCTTTGCCTGCTCCACCGATTCCAAAGTGCGGCTGAAAGAACTCATCGAAGAACACGACCTCAACCGTGTCGTTATTGCCTCGTGTTCTCCCAAGACCCATGAACCGCTTTTCAGAGACAGCCTGCGGGAAGCTGGTCTGAACCCCTATCTCCTGGAGATGGCAAACATCAGAAACCAGTGCTCGTGGGTCCATGCGGACGTATCGGATATGGCCACACAGAAATCAAAGGATTTGATCCGTATGTCTGTAAAGCGCGTGGCGTTGCACAAGCCGATCGTCAGTAAACCGATCCCGGTTGTGCCGACGGGTCTTGTGGTCGGTGGCGGACTCGGCGGTCTCACCGCAGCCCTATTGCTGGCGGATCAGGGATTTGAAACCCATCTCGTCGAACAGGCCGACTTCCTGGGGGGCCGCCACATCAATAGCCCTCGCACGCTCGGCGGACTGGACGTGAGCGAGCATGTCAAAGGCCTGATACGAAACGTTGAAGATCATCCTCGTGTCACTGTACACACCGGGACTGTGGTGGAAGGATTCTCCGGGCATGTTGGCAGCTTCCTCACAAGGATCAGAAAAGGGGAGGGGGCTGAGATATCGATCAGGCACGGAACAGCGATCATTGCAACAGGAGCACAAGACTATTTGCCGGACGAGTACATGTACAAAGAGAATCCTCACGTTATGACACAAAGTGAGCTCAATTATGAGATCGGTACCCGTCCCGGTGCTGTAAAATCCTGGGGCTCTGTCGTCATGATTCAGTGCGTGGGTTCCAGGACAGAAGAACACCCTTATTGCAGCCGCGTATGCTGTACTCAGGCTGTGGCCAATGCCCTCAGGCTCAAGGAACAAAATCCCGATATGGACGTCATCGTTCTTTACAGGGACATCAGGACCTTTGGATTCAATGAGCTCTTCTACAAGGAGGCCAGGAAACAGGGTGTCATCTTTGTCCGATATGAAAAAGAGATGCCTCCAGAGGTTTTAGAAGATGCGGGAACGCTGAAGATAGGTTTTGTTGAGCCGTCACTCAGGCGCAAAGTGCTTCTTTCGCCTGATCGCATTGTGTTGAGTGCTGCGCTCCGGCCACACACTGAGTCTGCTCAGATTGCCGGGGTGTTCAAGCTCCCGAGGGACGATCAGGGCTTCCTGCTTGAGGCCCACATCAAGTTACGGCCACTCGATTTTGCTACTGACGGAATGTTTTTGTGTGGAGACGGGCATAGTCCCAAGTTCCCGGAAGAAACCATTGTGCAGGCGTCGGGGGCCGCTGGGAGGGCGTTGTCCATCCTTTCAAAGGATGCCATGTATGTTGGACCATCCTCTGAGGTAGATCCGGATCTCTGTGCAGCCTGCATGACCTGTGTACGGACCTGTCCCTATAACGTACCCTTTATCAACGATGACGGTGTCTCGCACATAGATCCGGCCCGGTGCAGGGGATGCGGTATGTGCGCCGCCGAATGTCCGGCTCAGGCCATAACGGTCCACCATAACCTGAGCGAACAGATCGAGGCCAAGATGTGCGGGTTGTTCGAGTCAGAACCAAGAAAGGCAGGAGTCAAATAGGTTTTCGAGTTACCGTTATACTGATCTCGTTATGACTAAAGAATTTGAACCACAGATTATCGCTTTCTGCTGTGAGTATTGCTCATATGCTGCGGCGGACCTCGCAGGCTCGATAAGGATGTCGTATCCTCCGAACGTGAAGGTCATTTTGGTCCCTTGCTCAGGGCGTGTCGACCCTGTTTATTTGCTCCATGCCCTTGAGAAAGGAGCTGACGGTGTGTATGTCACTGGCTGCGAGGAGGGAGGCTGCCACTTTCTTACCGGGAACTTGAAGGCAAAGAAGCGGGTGGCGTATATCAGAAAGATGCTCGACGAGATGGGCATTGAGCAGGACCGCGTGCAGATGTTCAATATAGCTGCGTCTGATGCCCCGGAATTTGCCAGGGTGGCAAAGATGATGACAGAAAAGATCCGGGAACTTGGCCCAAACCCCATAAAAGGTAAGGGAACGGCCGGGCCGCAATCGGATTTGAGTGTCCAAGAAGGACAACTATAACAGAGGAGTTTGCTACTATGATCATTGGAGAACACAAACCCATCCGGGAGCTTCTTGCCATGATCGATGGATACAACAACATCCTCATGGTTGGGTGCAAGGGCTGTGTGACAGTCTGCAATGCGGGGGGGAGCAAAGAGGTTGCCATCCTTGCAGCTGCTTTGAGAATTGCTCGCAGGAAACAGGACAAGCCGGTTACTATTGATGAGTTCACCCTTGACCGTCAATGTGAGCCGGAGTTCATCTCATGGCTGGAAGACCCCGTGGAGAAGAACAAATATGATGCCATTGTGTCTCTGGCTTGCAGCATAGGCCCTCAATATATTGCAGAAGCATTTGAGACCATGGTTGCACTTCCGGGGCTCAACACGAGTTTCATGGGTGGTACGGTTGAGCATGGCATATGGGAAGAATACTGTGCTGCCTGCGGAAGCTGCGTGATCCACAACTTTGGCGGGCTGTGTCCCATTACGCGCTGTGCAAAAGGGCTCCTTAATGGACCGTGTGGTGGCTCTGTGGACGGAAGATGTGAAATCAATGAAGATATTGATTGTGTCTGGGAGCTCATTTACAGGCGCATGCAGAAACTTGGTCAGGTGCATCGCCTGGAAGAAAGCATTGGAGCGAAGGACTGGTCAACGAGCCTGTCAGGGGGGCCCCGCAGGATCATCAGAGAGGACCTAACAGTATGAAGGCAGAAACAAACCTCCAGAAGATACTGGCACGGGGAGAATTCGCTGTAACCTGCGAGTATAATCCTCCCCGGGGGACAGACGTCGATTCCGTGCGGAGAAATGCAGCACAACTCAAGGGAAAGGTAGACGCCGTCAATGTGAATGACAACACGAATGCCAGAGTCAGAATGTCAAGCTGGGCTCTGTCCAGAATACTTCTTGACGTGGGGATAGAACCGATTCTCCAGATGGTGACAAGAGACAGGAACCGCATCGCCCTGCAGAGCGACCTCCTGGGGGCATCTGCTCTCGGTATACAGAATGTCTTGTGCCTCACTGGTGATCACCCGTCAAAAGGAGATCACCCGGAAGCCAAGGGAGTCTTTGACATCGATGCCATCCAGTGGATTTCTGCAGTAAAGCAGATACGTGATCAGGGGCTTCTGATGAACGGAAAGGATATTTCTGGAAACCCCAAACTTTTCATTGGAGCGGTTGCAAACCCTTTTGTTCAATCTGTAGAATTGCATGTCATCCGACTGCAAAAGAAGGTCGGAGCCGGAGCCGAGTTCATTCAGACGCAACCGGTTCTCGACATGGAGCGTTTTAAGACGTGGTTAGGTGAGGCTGCACAGCGAGGCCTAACCGATAAATGTTTCATTATCGCCGGAGTGATTGCACTCAGTTCTGTGGCCATGGCGCAACACCTGCGCAGCAATGTTCCAGGAATGATGATTCCCGACACCATCATGGATCGTCTGGGTGCCCAGCCCGAGGACAGACAGCTGGAGGAAGGCGTAAACATCTGTGTTGAATGCATAGAAGCACTCAAACAGGTGAAGGGTGTAAAGGGCGTCCATATCATGGCCATTGGATGCGAGGAAAACATTCCGGAGATCATAGAAAAGGCGAAGTTACTGCCGCGACCGGATCTGTCTTGATGGGGCTTTTACCAAGCGCTACTTCTACCCAGCTTAAACATGAGATTTCAGTTGATACGCTCGGTTTCCGTCATGCATTCCTCGAGCTTGCGACGAGCCTATGAGTTTGTCATAATTTCAAAAGGTTCTGGAGATTACGAAATATCTCAGCACCTTGGCCTGCCAGGGATTCCACACCAAGATTTTCATTGCAGGATTCTGCGTCAGTGATACAAGGACGACCCAATGATTGCCATCGTGGATTATAAGGCCGGGAACCAGAGAAGTGTGGAGTTAGCCGTCAAAAAGCTGGGTTTTCCCTGCCGTGTGACCCAAAGGGCCGAAGAGATCTCAGGAAGTGAGAGGATCATCTTTCCGGGGGTTGGTGCGGCCGGGAAAGCCATGGCCGATCTGAATCACCTTGGTCTTGACAGTGTCTTGACAGACGAATTCGAGGCCGGGAAACCGATCCTTGGGATTTGTCTGGGGGCTCAGATTGTCCTTGAGAGGAGCGAAGAGAACCGTGCCCGCTGTCTTGGCCTGGTCGAGGGGGACGTGAAGCTGTTTCCCCAGCCCCTTCTTTCTGAAGAAAATGAGCGTCTGAAAATACCCCACATGGGGTGGAATGGTGTGTGCATCCTTAAGAAGCATCCGGTCCTGGAAGGGATTGTTCCAGAAGATGAGTTCTATTTTGTTCATGCCTATTATCCTCTACCTGCTTCAGGCGACTGCGTGGTGGGGACTACAGACTACGGCATCGTATTTCCTTCTGTCATTGGTTACAGAAACTTGATTGCCATGCAGTTCCATCCGGAAAAAAGCGGGCCGGCAGGGCTGAGGATCCTCGAGAATTTCTGCAACTGGAACGGTCACCATGCTGAGTAAGAGGATCATACCCTGTCTTGATGTTAGAGACGGCAAGACGACCAAAGGCATCAAGTTCAAAGGGAATGTAGACATTGGCGATCCTGTGGAGATGGCGAGGCTCTACTATGAAGACGGGGCAGACGAGATCGTCTTCTACGACATTACGGCTTCAAGCGACCGGCGCGATATCATGATCGATGTGGTTCGCCACGTGGCCGAAGAGATCTTTATCCCTTTCTCTGTGGGGGGAGGAATCAGGACCATCGAGGACATGCGTCAGGTGCTGCTGGCTGGGGCGGAGAAGGTGAGTGTGAATACAGCAGCCGTGGAAAACCCCAAGATCATTTCCGAGGGGGCCAGGGCCTTTGGGAGTCAGTGCATCGTTCTCGGGATGGATGTGAAAAAGGTGGAACCATCTGAAAAGATCCCATCAGGCTATGAGATTGTGACTCACGGTGGCAGGACTTACATGGGTATTGATGCCCTGGCTTGGGCCAAGGAAGGGGAAGCCCTGGGGGCCGGCGAAATATGCCTCAATTCAATCGACGCAGACGGTACCCAGCAAGGGTACGAGATGACGTTGACTCCCCTAATATCTGGCAGTGTGGGGATTCCGGTCATTGCGTCGGGCGGTGCCGGGAACATTGATCACATGGGCGATGTCCTGACTCAAGGTAAGGCCGATGCTGCGCTCATTGCTTCCATCGTTCACTACGGGACATATACAATAAAACAGATCAAAGACGATCTGAACGAGCGCGGCGTTAAGGTGAGAATGAGGTGGTAGGGGGAAAGGCACAACGTGCCTCCTATCTTTCACTCGGGGGGTATCAGCCGGAGTGTTGGAGTACTGGAGTAATGGAGTGATGGTTTTTTGTTTTTCCAGTACTCCAACACTCCATGGGCGCATCAGCGTCTATGCGGTTGGGATCTGCGAGAGCTTGAGCAATCTCTATAGAGCGGGTGAACGGTTGATGGGATGAAGGTGTTATTGGCACTAGAAGACGGAACCGTATTTCACGGCCAGACCTTTGCTGGCAATGGGGAAGTATCGGG
>JAQBAU010000129.1:0-7648 GCA_032126655.1 Desulfobacterales bacterium | reverse complement strand
GGGAGCAGAGAAGGCTTATAATACGCACAAGCGATTTGGAAACACGGTTTCTGCTTCAGTCCCTCTGGCGATGGCTTGCGCGATGAAAGAAGGAAAGCTAAGAAACGATACCAATGCCCTCATCGGTTTTGGGTCGGCGGGTGTCTCCACAGCATGGTGTAAGTTCAAGTTTCTATCCTAGTTTCCTCCCGAAAACGCCCCTTTTCCGCAATCCCTGCCTGAGGCAGGCAAGTCCGCGCCGAACTGTCCCACCTCCGCGTAATACAACGTCCTAAATGTAAGCCTCGACACCCCGCTTTGGACGGGGATCTCATTGACCTTGCGAAAAATTAATCATTCTAAATCCGGGAACCCGGTCAGGTTCTCTGGAATCTCAGAACTAATCTCAAAGGAGGGTATAATCAGAGTTACTTTGGTATGCCAGCCCGCCCCATTGTCCCGCAGCCGAGCATCGCAGAACCGGGCCGATTAGGCGCACGAACTGTCTGAGTCCCGACTTGTCGGGACGAGTTTTCGTGGGCCCGGCCCGGTCGAGAAGCGCAGGGAAGTCCGAAGGACCAAGGCGTATGCCGCAAAATGAACAGGCATATAGCTAAGGGAGCGAAATCTTATTCCTGAGATAGGCTCTATTGTGGCGTGCTAAGCTCCTTGGACCGCCGGGCAGCCGCCCGAACAGCTTCAATCAAGTGTTCCTTAACCCTGTTGCGTTCCAGCACATTGAGTGCTGCCTCCGTGGTTCCTCCCTTTGAGGTCACCTTCTTCCGAAGAGACGCCACCGGCTCACCGGTCTCCTGTAAGAGCCTGGCTGCTCCTATGATGGTCTCGACGGTCAGCTTCAGGGCGTGCGATGGCCTGAGTCCGAGTTCAGCTCCGGCTTCCACCATTGATTCTATGAAGTAGTAGACATAGGCAGGACCCGAACCGCTCAGCGCTGTGACCGCATCCAGATCTTCCTCCTCAAAGGTGATCACTTTACCAACAGCCTCCATAATTTGGCGAGCCTGGTTCAGATCCGTTTCTTTTGCATAGCGGTTTCCGCTCATGCCGGCCATGCCCGCTAGCACGAGGGCCGGTGTATTCGGCATCACACGGACAATAGGAAGGAGTCCCTTCGAGTTTTCATCCAGGGGGGGGTACAAGTGCCCTTCGATCTGTTCCATTGAGATGCCGGCGGCAATGGACATAATGAGCTTCACCCCTTTTATTGTCTGGGGAAAGGAGCTGGCAAAGCCCTGCAGTACCTCATCCATGTGCTGGGGCTTGACTGCCAGGATGACAATATCCACTTCATTAAAAGCCTCAGCATTCTGCGCAGTAATGTTAATCCCGTAAGAATCTTTGAGTTGACGGAGCCGCGCATCCCTAACATCACTGGCCCAGATCTCTTTGGGTTCACACAGGCCGGATCTGATAAGACCATTTATCATTGCTTCGCCCATGTTTCCCGCCCCGATGAAGGCGATCTTCTTGCCAAGCTTCTTCATGTGATTCTCCTCAGAATGGATACAATCCCATGTATCACAATACTCGGATGTGCTTCCTTCTTGACCTGAAGTCTATCCTTTTCTCGCTTGTTTCTCATAGCCCCATCACTGCATCCCTGTCAATGTGTTTGAACCGCAATAGCGAGCGAATTCCCCGTAGCTTGCTGCAGGGTTAACGAGCGAATCAGAAAATGGCAGCGTTCCTTACGGTCGGAGATTCTCTCCAGCTTGCTGGAGGGAATCTTCAATGAAATATCTTGACTTTTGAGTCGAAATCGTCAATGTTTTTAGTTTGTAAGAAGCCAGAGCTTAAGATGATAAAGGCCGTTGCTGACCATAAGAGACGGGTGGTCAATGTAGGTGGCGCCGGCCTAAACCTAATTTTCGCGGACGCTGAAATATAGTTATGTTCATTGTTGGTAATTTCCTGAACGCGCTTGCCATCGTTCTCTACTATGTCTTGCACTTGTATATGTGGGTTATCATTGTCCGGGCGGTGCTCTCTTGGGTGAGTCCCGATCCATATAACCCCATTGTACGCTTTATCCACAATGTTACCGAACCCGTGCTCTTTCAGGTACGGAGGTGGCTTCGTTTGGGGTATGGGGGCATCGATTTTTCTCCTATATTGGTGGTGCTTGCCATTTTGTTCCTGCAGGAATTTATGGTGAAGAGCTTGGCAGGTCTGGCGTCAAGACTGATATTAACACGATAAGAGAGGTGATGACATCTATGAAGACTACTCCGTTGGATGTCGAGCAAAAACAGTTTCGCGTTCGGTTTAGGGGTTTTGACGTGAGCGAGGTAGATAGTTTTCTGGAAGAGATGGCTCACGAACTCAAGGCCTTCATATCCGAGAACGAAGATCAGCAAAAAGAAATCGAAAGGCTGACGCGCGAAGTCGGGGAATTTAGAGAGCGCGAAGAAGGATTTAAGGAGGCCATGGTAAACTCACAAAAGGCACTCCATGACATGAGGGCCAACGCCGGGAAAGAAGCAGAGCTAATCGTTGCTGAAGCGGAGATGAAGGCCGAGAAGATACTAAGCACAACGCATAACAGGCTCACGCAGCTTCACGAAGACATCTCTGAACTAAAAAGGCAGCGTATGCAACTGGAAGTTGAGCTTGGGACGATTCTTGAGGCGCATAGAAAGCTGTTGGAGATGAGTACAGAAGCCGTGGATGCCGAAGAGATGTCCGAAGAAAAGCTGAAGTATCTCAAAAGAAAGTGATGGAGTAACCTCATGGCAAAGATTGATGCGTTTTTTAAGTTGATGCATGAGCAGGATGCGTCAGACCTTCACCTTGTTGCGGGTCAACCGCCTATGCTGCGGATTCACGGTGATATGGAGCGAGTGAAATACAAGGTTCTAGACAACGATGAGCTTCGGAAAATGCTTTACGAGATTACTGCCGAGGAAAAGATCAAGACATTTGAAGAGACTGGAGACGTCGATTTTGGCTATGAGGTTGCAGGGCTTGCACGCTATCGAGCAAATTACTTCATGCAGAGATCGGGCCTTGGCGCAGTCTTCCGAGAAATTCCAAATGAGATCCAGACTTGTGAACAGCTGGGTCTGCCCTCTGTCATATCCAAGCTTGCCTCACTACCAAGAGGTCTGGTGCTGGTGACCGGTCCCACGGGGAGTGGCAAATCCACAACACTCGCGGCTATTATCGACGAGGCAAATAGGAAACGCAAGGACCATATCATCACCGTTGAAGACCCCATTGAGTTCGTACACCAGAGCCAGGGGTGCGTGGTTAATCACAGAGAGGTCGGTACGCATACGAAGTCTTTTTCTGCCGCTCTGCGGGGGGCTCTTCGCGAGGACCCGGACATCATCATGGTGGGTGAGATGCGGGACCTTGAAACCATTTCCCTGGCTATTGAGGCGGCTCAGACAGGACATCTGGTTTTTGCTACCCTGCATACGACAAGCGCTCACAAGACCGTAGACCGGGTCATTGAGGTTTTTCCTCATGATCAGCAGGAACAGGTAAGATCCACCCTGGCAGATGGAATCAGGGCAGTGATAACCCAGACCCTTCTGAAGCGGATCGACAGGAAGGGTCGCTGCGTGGCCCTGGAAATCATGATTGCAACGCCTGCCGTCCGTAACTTGGTGCGGGAGGCAAAAACGTACCAGATTCCTTCAACTATTCAAACAGGAAAGAAATACGGGATGCAGCTCCTGGACGATGCTCTTATGGATTTGTACAACAAGGGTTGGATTAGTCCGGATGAGGCCTACCAGAAGGCCAATGAAAAAGCCAGGTTTCGACCCCTGCTGCGGACTGCCCCAGCGGATTTTACCGAAGTGTAGTGTCCAGAGCCTCCACATGAACTGCAATAGATAGCGCATTCCCTGTCCCGCTATAGCTGGACTGCAGGGAGCTTCAATTGTCTTTGTGTAATATGCTTTTTTCTGTCTCACAGGAGAAAATGCCATGAGAAGACAAGAAATGGATCACATACTAACCAAGATGCTTGATGCCCATAAGAGGGTATCCGACTTGAATATTACAGTGGGTAAGCCATTTCAGGTAGAAAGTGACAGCATTTTGAGGCCTGTTGATCTGGAGCCTGCTTTTGGTGAGCTGACCCCCTTTCAAACCGAGACCATGGCTTTGAACCTGATCAATCGAGATAAGCGCCTTACGGAAGATCTTCTCAGGAATGGCTCTTGCGACATGTCATATGAACTGCCCGGCAAGGCCCGTTTTCGAGTTAACATTTTCTCTCAGAGAGGGAGCTACTCAATCGCTTTTCGAAAACTTGAACCCAAGATTCCTACCATAAAAGAACTGGGCCTGCCGGAGACGTTTCTTGAGGTTGCAGAAGAAAAGAACGGCCTCGTCGTATTCACCGGAGCCACGGGGACTGGTAAGTCGACCTCGCTGGCAGGCATTCTAAATGCAATCAATGAAACTAAATCGGTTCACGTGATCACGTTGGAGGACCCGGTAGAATTTCAACATCCTCACAAGATGGCGACATTCAACCAACGCGAACTCGGGAGCGACTTTGATACTTTTGCCAATGGGTTGCGTGCGGCCATGCGGCAGGCTCCGAAAGTCATCCTCGTGGGTGAGATGCGAGACAGGGAGAGCGTGGAGATCGGATTGACTGCCGCAGAGACCGGCCACCTGGTTTTGACGACCCTCCACACAGTAGATGCAGGCCACACCATCAATCGTATCCTTGGTCTGTTTAGCATTGATGAGGACCATCAGATTCGTATCCGCCTAGCGGAGACTATTCGATGGATTATTTGCCAAAGGCTCCTTCCAAAGATAGGAGGCGGTCGCGTCGCTAGCTTTGAGATCCTGCGGACAAGTCTCAGGGTGAAAGACTCGGTTCTTCACGGGGAGTCCGAAGGGAAAACCTTTTATGAGATCATTGAGGCTGGTACGGCCTTTGGCATGACTACCTTTGACCAGCACATCGTGGGACTATATGAAAAAGGTCTTATCACTCAAGAGACAGCCATGGCCTACTCTTCACACAAAGGGGAGGTGGGCCGGGGTATCGACCGGGTGAAGCAGACGCGTGGAGAAAAGACGACCGACATTGAACAACTCGAAGTTGATGAGGGATATGGGCGGAGGCCGCGGGAATAATACTAATGGGCGTTGCGTTGTACGTGTTGTATTTCAGCTAATAGGGGATGATCATGGAAGTCCAATGTGAAAAGTGCAAGACGAGATTCAAAATCGCCGATGACAAACTTCCAGAGGGGAAGGTGGTTACCCTTAAATGCCCGAAATGTGAAAGTAAAATACCGGTGGGTACGGGGGAAGCCACCCAGGCGGATGCCGGGGCTTCAAGCCTGAAGTCCATCATTGATGAAATGGCCTCAGATACCTATGACGCAGCTCTGAAACCCTTTGAGTTCTTGGAGGAAGGGGTTGAGACCGCCTTGATCTGCGAGCCGGATGAAGCCATCATTGAAAAGATACGCTCTGCTCTTGAGAATATGAATTACAACATCACAGAGGCCCCTTCGACTCGTGACGCACTGAAGTACATGCGATTCCACACATTCGACTTGGTCGTGCTGAATGAGACTTTTGACGGGGGCGATCCTGGTTCAAACTATGTGTTGAATTATCTTGGTCAGATCCCCATGATCACGCGTCGCCATGTTTACGTAGTCCTTGTGGGGAGCAGTAATAGAACTGGCGACAACATGATAGCCTTTAACAAGAGCGTAAACTTGATCCTACATCACGACAATTTGGACGATTTTGAAATAATCCTGAAGCAATCCCTGGCAGATAACCGAGAGTTTTACCGCATACTGAACGAATCTCTTAAGAAAGTGGGCAAGGCCTGATGATCAGCCACTATGGCCTCGGCGATTACAGGTGCCCTGAACAGAGCATCTGATTTCAGCGTCATTTCAGTCATCCCTACCCCGATAGTTAAGCGCTCGCCAGATTTCACAGTTAAAAACACGGGTCACTGACAGCGCCTGATAGCTTTCCCAACGGCACTGGTTCCGACATGCTGTCATTACCCAATGACAGTAGGGGCGGCCCCCCGAGGCCGCCCGTTGCCTTCATCTATTCCCCCGTCTATGAAAATATATATGCCCGCATCGAATAGAGGGCAACCACAGGGGGTTGCCCCTACGTTGGCTGTCATCGAGCGTCACCTCGGGGAGAACCAGTTCGTCTCAAGATCGGACAGGCTTTTCTCTTTGATGGCGGTGCGGATTCGGCGCATCAGAGACTCAAGGAAGTGTACATTGTGGATGGATGCCAGGCGGAACGCGGCAAGTTCTTTGGCTGCAAAGAGATGTCTCACATAGGCCCTGGAGTAATTGCTACACACGTAGCAATCGCACGCTTGATCAACCGGGCGCGGATCATCCCTGAACCGTGCATTGAGGATATGTATCCTGAACCGGTCTGCATCCCGAACGAACATGGTTCCCGTGCGGGCCATACGCGTTGGAGCGGCACAGTCGAACAGATCAATCCCTCGCTTCACCACCTCGAAGATATTTTCAATCTCACCGATTCCGAGAAGATGGCGTGGTCTATCTTGTGGCAGGAGAGGAATCGTCCATTCCAAGACTTGGTGCATCTCCTCTGTTGACCTACCAAGAGAGCCACCGATGGCGTAGCCATCAAAACCCTTTTCGGCAGTAAATGTAGCGCTTTCTTTCCTCAAGTCCTGGAACGCTCCGCCCTGAACGATGCCGAAAAGAGCCTGTCTGTTGTCAGAGTGGTGCTGGAATTCCTCGAGTGCCCGCACAGCCCAACGGTGAGTTCGTTCCATGGCTGTTTTCGTGTAATCGTAATCATGGAGTGGGGACGTACACTCATCCAGGACCAGAATGATGTCTGCACCCAGTTTGCGTTCCATCCCCACCACGCCCTCAGGCGTGAACTGATGCCGTGACCCGTCCAGATATGAGATGAATTCAACGCCATCCTCGTTTACTTTCACCAGTGGCTTGTCTTTTCTCGAGCTGAAATGTCTCGCACGATCTTGCTCCTCAGGAAAAATCGGTGCGATTTTTCCCACTCCATGCTCTTTCCCCGCTCCGTGGCTAAAGATCTGAAAGCCGCCGGAGTCAGTCATCAATGGGGCGTCCCACCCCATGAATCGATGCAGTCCTCCCATCTTCTCAATCAGCTCTTCCCCTGGCTGCAAGTGGAGGTGATACGTGTTGGCGATAATGACCTGGCTGCCGATCTTGTGCAGATCCTCCACTGATAGGGCCTTAACGGTTGCCTGGGTACCCACGGGAACGAATGATGGCGTTTCAATCGCACCATGAGGGGTATTCAGAAGCCCGGCTCGTGCCTTTCCGTCGTGAGCTAGTAATTTAAATGAGAACATGGTGGCTATCTTCTATCGTTCTGTTTCACCAGTAACACGGACGCGTTCCAAGATCGGTTGGGATCCCCAATGGCGATGCTGTAAATCCGAAATTCGTACTGTTTTCAAGGCGCAAGCCGCAATATCGAAATCCGAAATAAATTCGGGATGTCCTCAAGGCGCTAGCCGCAATATCGAATGTTCCAATGACCAAAACGTTTTGAACATTTGGTAATTCGAATTTTGGTCATTGTTTGCGGCTTCGCCTTGAGAACATTACGAATTTCGGATTTGCGGCTTACGCCTTGAAAACATTACGTGCTTCGA
>JAQBAU010000128.1:0-2631 GCA_032126655.1 Desulfobacterales bacterium | reverse complement strand
GCGCCGAAGCCTCGGCGAAGGCGGGAGAGCTCGTGGGAATCGTGGGAAAAGAGGATGTACTGAGAACGCTTGTGTAAGAATGTGCATTTTCAATTCCGGCGGTCGGAGGCTACAGCGCCCGGGTGGCCGACGGGGTCTATCCTGAAGACAAAGTAAAAAAATACACCGGACTCATCTACGAAGAGTCCAAACGCCTGGACACCACCTTAGAACAGGCGCTGACCCTGAGCCTGCCGAAGGGGCGAAGGCGGGTTGAAGGCGGCGACGGAGAAGGCATAAGGGGGAACGACGCACAATTGACAGAATCTATCGTGGATGCGTTGTGCACCTTCTGCACGAATGTTCCCTCTTTCTCGGTCTTACTTGGTGGTGAAAAAGTTATAGTTTGCAAAAAGGATCATTTTGTGATCCAATTTGCAAAAAACAGCTTGAATGAGGTGTGGCTATGGCACCTGAACGACAGACATCTTTGCCTGATCTGTCTGCCTGGATTGATTCAAGGCAAGCACAGGGCCTCTATTTCTTTACTCGAGAAGAAGCCCTGAAAAGCTTAAAAAGAAGTGAGGCCGCGTTTAAGCACGCCGCAGCACGGCTGGCCAAGAAAAAAAGAATTGCCCGGATTCACAGGGGCTTCTTTATCATCATCCCCTTGGAGTACGCCGCTACAGGAATCCTGCCTGCTGAGTGGTTCATAGCCGATTTGATGGGCTATATAGGACAACCATTTTATGTGGGGCTGCTGAGTGCAGCAATGCTTCATGGAGCGGCCCACCAACAGCCCCAGCAATTTCATGTGGTGACGATCGGCCCCTTGCGTGAAATGCGTTCGAATGGGCTTGCCATCCGTTTTTTCTCCAGGTCAAGATTTGCCGACGTACCGATAACCCGGGTAAAAGTTCAAACAGGCCATATCCCGACTTCTACACCTGAGGCCACTGCTCTTGACCTGATACGCTATGCGAGGCGTATCGGCGGTCTGGACCGGGTATTGACGGTATTGCAGGAGCTAGCCGAAGTGATAGAGCCGGGAGATCTGGAAGAGGCTGCGAGATCGGATGGGAAAATAACCTATGCACAGCGCCTGGGATTTCTATTGGAAAAAGCGGGTTTTTCAGATTTGACCGAGAACCTTTCACAATGGGTGAAAGAGAAAAACCCTTTGCCCGCCAAATTGGAACCCTCAATGCCAACGAGAGGATGTAAGAAGGATGAACGCTGGCAGATCCTGGTCAACATCGATGTTGAGGGTGATCTATGATCCCGAAGGCGGATATCGTGGGATGGCGGCACGTAGCGCCCTGGGTTTCAGATGCACAGGTAGAACAGGACCTCATCATCAGCAGGGCCTTGGTGGCCATGTTCCAGGATGCATTAGTCTCCGAACAACTGGCCTTTAGGGGTGGAACAGCTTTTCATAAGCTATACTTCAACCCCGCGCGTCGCTATTCGGAGGATATTGATCTGGTGCAGATTGTGACGGGACCGATCGGGGGGCTCCTTGATGCCTTGCAGGCCGTCCTGAACATATTTCTTGGAAAGCCGGTGCGTAAACAAAAGGAGAGATCGGTTACGCTGACATACAGGATGGAATCGGAAGGCCCGCCAGTGGTGCCATTGCGTCTGAAAGTGGAAATCAACACGCGGGAGCATTTCACGGTTCTTGGATTCTGCAAAAGGCCGTTCAATGTTCGCTCACGATGGTTTACAGGAGAATGCGAGATCACTACTTTCGAAATGGAAGAGCTCCTTGCCACCAAGGTGAGGGCCTTATATCAAAGACGGAAAGGGCGTGACCTTTTTGATTTATGGTATGGCCTTACAGTAGGAAAGGCCGATGCTGAAAGAATAGTCGATTTGTTTAAAGCATACATCAAGGCTGAAGGGGGCAGCATAAAGAGAAATGATTATGAGAAGAATATTGAGGCAAAGATGAAACACCCGGGGTTTATAGAAGACGTCAACCCTCTGCTGCCGGCTGACATGAACTATGATGCACAGGAGGCTTTTTCCTTTGTAAGTCAACAGATCGTTTCCCGAATATAGGGATATAGGTACAGATGTTGGTGTGTGGGCTGGCCGTAAGCTTGCCGAACGGTCCGTGGCAAGTACATTTTTTTACCCAAAACAGGTTTTACCTGAAATGGGTAAAAATGGTCCTCAGGATCGGGTTTTTTACCCAAAACGTCCCGCTAAACATACGGCGGGTAAATGCTGGGACAAAATGGGTAAAGGGGGGTGCAAAGGCTTACCCCATTTTTGGAATCTAACATGAGACCATTCGACACCACGCCATATGCGGACCAAATCCAGATCGAGATTTTCAGGCGCATGAGACCTGAAGAGCGGTTGCAGTCGGCTGTCAGCCTTGCACAGACCTCAAGGGAGCTTCTCAAGGAAGGTGTGCGCAGACGACATCCCGAATATGGTGAAGAGCAGGTCAGGCTTGCAGTCATAAGGCTTATGTTGGGAGAAGATCTGTTTCTGTCGGTATATCCCAAGGCAAAGGATGTTTTGCCTTGATCTCACGCAAACTGAAGTGCATGCGCAAGTTTGGGCAACCTGTCCTGATATGGGGCTTGTGCAGCAGCCTGCTGCACAAATACCAATTTTTACCCAAATTAGCTTTGAGCT
>JAQBAU010000127.1:0-12632 GCA_032126655.1 Desulfobacterales bacterium | reverse complement strand
GGCCAAAAAAGCGGACTTTGTGATGGTGGTAAAAGATCCCAGGTTGTTTCGGGACTGGATTGATTTCAAAGACTCGCTGACAAATGCCATCATCGCCGAAAAGCTATGGATCAGCAAGAACGCTGAATTCATTACTGTGTTTAAATTGGACCGAGTTCCTCGATCCCTTAGAAGGAGCAGAAGCTAAGAGTGGTCGAGCAGGTATGATTATGAATAGGGGTCAACAAGAACATGGCTAGAGTCCTCCCTTTTAGAGGGATCCTGTATAACCCGGAGAAGGTACCGGATTTGAAGGCGGTGGTCACACCCCCACACGACATTATTTCACCAGAAGAGCAGGAAGAGTACTACGGGACACATCCTCAGAACATGATTCGTCTAATTCTCGGCAAGACGTTTCCCGAGGATACCGACGCCGATAATCGTTATACCCGTGCGGCCAAGTCTTTCCGCACGTGGCTCGATGATGACATACTGCAAAGGGACGGGGAGCCTGCCTTCTACGTGACCGAGATGGATTACACTATAGACGAACAGGTACGGACGCGGCTAGGTTTCGTAGCTGCCGTGGAACTCCACGAGTTTGAAGAGGGAATCATACGGCCCCACGAGAAGACCTTTTCAAAAACCACTACGGACCGCCTTAACCTCATGGAGGCCTGTAAGACAAATTTCAGTCCCATATTTTCTCTATTCGCAGACCCTCCCAATGAGATATCCGAGCTGCTTCGGACTGCCATTCAACCACTACCGCCGGATCAGGACTTTGAGGACCTTCAGGGGTTTCACCATCGGCTTTGGCGAATAACTGATCCTAAGATTCAACGGGAGATTGGGCAACGGTTAGCTGACCGGCCTGTATACATTGCCGATGGCCATCATCGTTACGGCACCGCCCTTGCGTATCGGAATAAGATCAAGGCTCAGAATCCCGCTTTAGATTCAGATGATCCGTGCAACTTTGTGATGATGTATTTGACCAGCATGCACGATCCGGGCCTTAACGTGCGGCCGGTCCATCGCGTCGTTCGCCAGATCGATAAAGGGGCTCTCGAGGGTTTTTTGGACAAAGCCCGAATTCACTTTGATGTGAAAACCCTTGATCTTGATGCTCTGGGCCGCAAGAAGATTGAGAATACAACCTTGGGCCAGGTCATGACAGGGACCAACAGCATTGTTATCGGCGCTGCCATGCGGGACGACAATCGCCTTCACATCCTTCAGGCGAAAGAAGGAGTTGCGGATCGGGTTTTCAGCCAGGACATGCCTGAACCCCTTAAGAAACTTGACGTCACTGTCGTGACTAAACTCGTTGTGGAGGGGGTTCTGGGTCTCAATGGTACTGCCTTGGATGACGAGCGATCTATCCGGTATGTCAGCACGGTTGCTGAGGCCCTGCATGCGGTTTATGAAGAGAAATGTCCTATAGCCCTGATCATTAATCCCACCAGACTCGATCAACTGCAGGAGGTCTCGGATGCAGGCCTCATCATGCCCAGGAAGTCGACATATTTCTATCCTAAGGTCATGACCGGACTTGTCATCAATAAGATTGACGATTGATGATTGAAAGCGCAGAGCGCAGAGCGCAAAGGGCAGAGCTTCTAAGAACAAAATGCTATGCGCCATGCTCCATGTGCTTTGCGCAACAGACTGACCAACCCTCAACTCGTAACACGCAACCGACCAATGACCACTGACCACTCCTCAGTCTTTACCACGGACAGCCTGTTTGATAGCCGGCTGAAGATCATCCAGAGAAAGAAAGGCTACCGGTTTTCGGTCGATGCGGCAATCGTGGCGCATCACGTGCACTTGAAGCCCACAGACGTCGCCGTGGATCTTGGGACCGGCTGTGGGGTCATCCCTCTGATTCTCGCGCTTCAAACCCCTTCGGCGCACATTTACGGGATTGAAATACAGAAGGACCTGGCAGAGTTGGCATCCAAGAATGTGCAGCTCAATGGCATGGAGGCCAGTATTACGATCATCCACAGAGACATGAAGGATCTCAAGTCACCCCTGGTACCGGGGACGTTTGATGTGGTCTTCAGCAACCCTCCGTATCGGGAGGCACTTTCGGGGCGCATCAATCCAGAGGAAGAGCGCGCCGTGGCTCGGCATGAGATCAAAACCACCCTTTCGGATGTGGTTTCTGTTGCGGAATCGTTGCTGAAGCCTTCCGGTCGCTTCGTAGTGATTTATCCGGCGGCGCGGGCAATCGATCTATTCCTGCGTATGCGCGCATTCAAACTTGAGCCTAAGCGACTGCGGCTGATTCACCCCAAACAAGGCTCGGAAGCGATACTAGTCGTCGCGGAGGGCGTAAAGCACGGCAATCCGGGGTTGAACGTCAGTTCTCCTCTCACCATCTACACACCGGAGGGAGGTTACACGGAAGAGGCAAAGAAGATCATTGGAGAATAAAAGACAAAAAGACTTGAATGATGGAACAATGGAATAATGGAGCAATAAGAAGCCGGAGTACTGGAGTATCGGAAAAAGAATCGTGGCTCAGGGCGTAGGGCTCAAGGTGTAAGGTTCGTCACAATCATTTCCCTGTGCTGTGCGCCTTGTGCCGATTTCCATATCCATCACTCCAATACTCCATTACTCCGGCTTTTTCATAGTCCATACGATTGGCTGCCAAAATGTGGCGTGTCGTTATGTGTCTTTGTTGACTTGGCCGATCTGAAACCGGATATCTTCCACCAGCTCCTTTCCAAGGGTCTGATTCAGCTTTTCGATCAACTCAGGCTTCAAGAACTGGAGCTGTTGCATCCATGGAGCACTGGACACTTTGACCAGAAGCAGTTTTCCTTTTATTGCTTCCGGCCGGGTGTTTTGAGCAATTGCGGCCCCAACCACCTCATCCCACTGCTGCCAGAGGCGGTATGCGTCCAAATCAACGTCAATTCTTGACGCTTCCACAGCCTGCTGCAAGATTGTGCCCAGCGAAGCAGGTTTGGGCATTTTCTTTCTAATGCGCGTCATAGTGTCAGAATGAAACTGGATCACACCTACCACAGGGAGTAAGTAAGAAGCCGGAGTACTGGAGTACTGGAGTATTGGAGTACTGGAAAGGGATGTGAAAGCTGAGGGCCTATCCACTTTGCTTTTTCCATTACTCCATCACTCCCATACTCCAACACTCCAGATGTTCTAGCCGTTCAAGAACTCTTCGCTTGTTGTATAATCTCACTGAGTGGTCTCTGTCAACAGCGCCTTTCCCCGTTTTCCCTTGACTATGCGGAACCGCCTAGCTATGTTTGCAGTATCACAGAGCGAGGCAGCTTTTTTTGAAACCCACAAATAGGAGCAGTTCATGGCTTGGGATTGGGATAAGTTGAAACAACAGGATCAACGCTCTGGTGGCGGCGTACCTCCGGGGGTGGAAGAAGTGCTCCAGAAGTTCAAGAATGTTAAACCCGGGGGGGTCTGGATCTTCGTCCTCATAGTGCTGGCCATTTATGTTGGCTATTCGGCCTTCTTTACTGTTGCGCTAGACGAAGTGGGCGTTGTTCAGCGGTTTGGGAAATACGTGCGCACGGTTGAGCCTGGTCTCCACCTTAAGCTTCCCCGCGGCATTGAGAAAATCACCAGGGTGAAGGTGCGTTTTGTCTATAAGGAAGAGTTCGGTTTGCGGACCCTTGAGGCTGGTGTGAGGACCCGGTACGCGGCTGGCGAGGCTTACGAGGACGAATCTTTGATGCTTACAGGGGATCTCAATGTGGCGGTGGTTCCCTGGATCGTTCAATATCGGGTCAAAGACCCCTACAAGTTCCTGTTCAAGGTCCGGGATGTAAGAAACACCCTGCGAGATTTATCAGAATCCACAATGCGCCTGGTTGTGGGCGATAGAAGCATCAATGAGGTCATCAGCAAAAGAGAAGAGATTGCTGTTGAAGCGCGGACATTTCTGCAAAAGGAGTTAGATGAGGCAGAGACCGGGATCCAGGTGAAGACCATTGAGATGAAAAAGACCAATGTGCCGGGACCAGTCCAACCCTCTTTCAACGAGGTGAACCAGGCTGTTCAAGAGAAGGAGCGCATGGTCTATCAGGCGAGGGAGGAATACAACAAGGCCATTCCCGCTGCCAAGGGAAATGCTGAAAAGACCATCAAGGCTGCTGAGGGATATGGGCTTGATCGGGTCAATCGCGCTAAAGGCGATGCCGCCAGGTTCTTGGCGCAGTATAAGGAATATGCCAGGGCAAAGGATGTCACGCGCAGGCGCCTTTACCTGGAGGCACTCCAGGACCTGTTTCCGAGATTAGGCAAGAAATACATCATTGATGCTGAGCAGAAGAACCTTCTGCCGCTACTCAATCTGGGTCAAGAAGAGGGAGGGCAGAAATGAATAAGGGAATAATGATTGGTGGTATTGTTGTTGCCATCGCCCTCCTTGCCGCCTTTGGGGGGGTCTACACAGTGGATGAAACCGAGCAGGTGGTCGTGACTCAGTTTGGGAAGCTCATCGGCGACCCAAAAACAGAGCCCGGCCTGAAGTTTAAGATTCCCTTTATACAGAATGCCAACTATTTCCCAAAAAATCTCCTGGAGTGGGACGGGGACCCGGGACAAATCCCTACCCTGGACAAGACTTTCATCTGGGTGGACACCTTTGCTCGGTGGAAGATTGTGGATCCCCTGAAGTTCTTCCAGACCGTTAACAACGTAACAGGCGCCATGGGACGCCTTGACGACATCATAGATCCGGCTGTGCGTAATTTTATCACCTCCTATCCACTCATGGAGAGTGTGCGCCGGACCAATCGAGAGCTGGACACCTTTGAACTCGGCCTGGAGCAGGAAGACGTCCAGGACAGGAGACACATTGGTACTGTTAAGATTGGCCGGGAAAAGATAACCAAAGGGATCATGGAGCAGGCCCAGCCCAAACTCGCCGAGTTTGGTATTGAGTTGGTTGACGTGAAGATCAAGCGGATCAACTACGTGGAGCAGGTTCAGCAGTCGGTCTATGGACGAATGATTGCAGAGCGGAAACAGATTGCTGAGAAGTTTCGTTCCGAAGGTATGGGGGAGGCTCGCAAGATCGAGGGGGAAAGGGAAAGGGAGATGAAGCGCATCACCTCAGAGGCGTACAAGACAGCCCAGGAGATCATGGGGGAGGCTGATGCCACGGCAACGAAGACGTATGCTGATTCCTACGGACTTGATCCTGACTTTTACTCTTTTGTGAAGACCCTGGAGATCTACAGAGAAACCCTGGATGAGAAAAGTTCGCTGGTTCTTTCCACAGATGCTGAGGTTTTCAAGTATTTGAAAGGATATACAGGGAAGTAGGTAAGGGCTAAAGGCGGGTAGAGAAACCCGGGGCGTGTGTCATTCCGGCCGCGGGCGGTATTTCATAAAACTGACAACCAAACCAAGCACAAGAAAGGCACCGTGTTTTTTGGATCCCTGCACGGTGCCTTTTCTTTGGCGAAGATCGTGATGATATCGTCTTCATCATTTCTTCCTTCTTTGGTGTCGGGTGCGAGCCAACAGTTTTCTGTGTTTATGCCTGCGCATTTTTTTCTTGCGCTTCTTCATAACGCTTCCCACAGCATCACCTCCATTTTCTAGGAATTTTGCTTACGATTTTTTAGATTATTACATTATGGGGAGTATGTCTATACTTTTTCCTGTGGTCCGGGCTGATAGCTGTGAGTCGTTCGTTGTCGGTAGATAAAGACAAAAGTGGCTTCCGGTGAAAGAATGTGCTAAACTTGTTTAGTTTTACGGTCCGCCCTTCAGTGCAGCGGAGGCATCATATGCAAGGACTGCAGCCCTTTCAGGAAGGTGAGTTGAAGATTGTTGATGAGGCGGTGGCTATTGCTGAGGAGATGACCAGCAACGCCTACAAGATGTCTTCGGCCGAATGGAGGGGGCGTCGTTACGATATCAAGACCCTGGCAGACCTAACGCCTGACGAGGTCGTACACGGACCGTTTGCACAGATTATAAGGTATATGGGGCGCAAACCTGAAACGTCGCTTAGTTCCTCAGAGTATGATTTTTACAAAATATGCCTTCAGGACCATGCAATACTCTCTACCTTGAAGAGGATTCCTGCGCTGGATCTGTTTGCGTTTACGCTTTACATTGTGACGCACGAATTGATCCATGTCATCAGGTTCGCAAAGTTCCTGCAAGCCTTTGATGCGTCGGCAACAGAGAAGATGATAGAAGAGGCCAGGGTTCACGAAAAGACACAGGCAGTTTTGAAACCAGCACAGATCTCAGGCATGGCAACCGTATTTGATTTTTACAGGGGCTGGCAGGGGCCCCTGGACGATCTCAGGGATATGAACTGAGACGATTTTGCTTTGTGCGGGTTTTACCGCTTGACAAGTGGCCTTTCTGGGTTACCTTATAGGCGATTATAGGCAGTAGGAGGCATGAGTATGCCCATTTACGAGTATGAGTGCACAAAATGTGGCAGGATTGAAGAGGCTTGGCAGAAGTTTTCGGATAAGCCGCTGAAGGCGTGTGGGCACTGTTCTGGCAAACTTCACAGACTCATCTCTCAGAGTGCCTTCCATCTTAAGGGTACGGGCTGGTATGTTACTGATTATGCAAACAAATCGAAGGGCTCGGCGTCTCAACAAAAGGGCAAGAAAGTGGATACCCAGCCCGAATCTTCAAAGAAGCCTGAATCAACGAAAAAAGAGTGATCCCAGCCTGAGCCCCGTATGCTGGGTTTCCTGGTAACATACGAACAAGAAACAGCAAAAAGTTTCCCCCCTCCCTTTACAAATCCAAGTCTATGATTATATTTCTCGGTATGTTTGTTTGCGGATGCTCTCGACGACCTTTTGTCATGCCTAGTATTCCCTGAACTGCAATAGCGAGCGAATCTAAGAATGGCATAATTCCTTACAGTCGAAGGTTTCCTGTCCCGCTATAGCGGGACTGCAGGGAGCTTCAATCTCAAGTTTCAAATGAAGACATGAATAAGACGGAGGGGGGTGACATCGAGGCTCTTGTGGCTGGAGAGTCAGCCGGGCTTGAACCGGGCCGGGTGGGGATATCAAATAAATGAAAAATTCTTAGGAAGAAGGAGACATAGTACTATGAAGATTAGACCTTTACAGGACCGAATTCTCGTGAGACGTCTTGAAGAGGAAGAAACGAGCAAGGGGGGCATCATCATTCCGGATACAGCCAAGGAAAAACCCTCCGAAGGTGTGGTTATTGCCGTTGGCAAAGGGAAAGTGACCGATGACGGTAAGACGCTGCCTTTAGACGTCAAGAAGAAAGACCGAATACTCTTTGGCAAGTATTCGGGTTCCGACATAAGCATCGATGGTGAAGAATATCTTGTCATGCGGGAAGATGATGTACTAGGGATCATTGAGAAGTAGGAAGACGTGAATTCCCGCTGTTCAGTTAAGCAGCTTGAGTATGTCGGACTCAGCATGAACAAAAATCCTTAAGGAGGAAGTATCAAGATGGCTGCAAAAGAGATAAAGTATGACATAAGGGCCAGGGAGGCCATGCTGAAAGGAATAAACACCTTGTCAGATGCGGTCAAAGTGACTCTGGGCCCCCGGGGCAGAAACGTTATTCTGGAAAAATCGTGGGGTGCCCCTACGGTGACCAAAGATGGTGTGACCGTGGCCAAAGAGATCGAGTTGGAAGACAGATTTCAGAACATGGGCGCCCAGATGGTCAAAGAGGTGGCCAGCAAGACCAGTGACGTAGCGGGTGATGGGACAACCACGGCTACCATACTTGCTCAGTGTATTTACAGGGAGGGTCAGAAGCTTGTTGCCGCAGGCAACAACCCCATGGACATCAAGCGGGGGATTGACAAGGCCGTGGAGGTCGTCGTTTCAGAACTGGCAAAGATGAGCAAACCAACCAAGGACCAGCGCGAAATCGCCCAGGTTGGCTCCATTTCGGCTAACAACGACGAAACCATTGGAAACATCATTGCAGAGGCCATGAACAAGGTCGGCAAAGAGGGTGTTATTACTGTGGAAGAGGCCAAGAGCATGGAAACGACTCTCGAAGTCGTAGAGGGCATGCAGTTTGACCGTGGCTATCTTTCCCCATATTTCGTGACGGATCCCGAAAAAATGCAGGCCTCACTGGCGGATCCGTTCATCCTGATTCATGAAAAGAAGATCAGCGTGATGAAAGATCTGCTTCCTATACTCGAGCAGATTGCCAAGATGGGCAAACCGCTTGTGATCCTTGCAGAGGATGTGGAAGGAGAGGCCTTGGCCACTCTGGTGGTGAATAAGTTGCGGGGAACACTTCAATGCGCAGCTATCAAGGCTCCGGGTTTTGGAGATCGGAGAAAGGCCATGTTGGAAGATATCGCCATTCTCACCGGTGGTAAGGTTGTTTCCGAAGACCTGGGCATCAAGCTGGAAAACATTACCGTTAATGATCTCGGCAAAGCCAAGCGGATGACCATTGACAAGGACAATACCACGATCGTAGATGGCGCAGGGACTCGCGCTGAGCTTGAGGGCCGCGTGCGTCAGATCAGGGCTCAAATTGATGAGACCACATCTGACTATGACCGGGAGAAACTCCAAGAGCGCTTGGCCAAGCTGATTGGCGGTGTGGCTGTCATTAACGTTGGGGCGGCAACTGAGCCTGAGATGAAGGAAAAGAAGGCGCGGGTGGAAGATGCCCTGAATGCAACTCGCGCTGCAGTGGAGGAAGGGATAGTGCCCGGTGGGGGTGTTGCCCTTGTCAGGACCATTCCGGCACTCGACAAGATCAAAATCAAGGCATCCCAGAAGATCGGTGCCAGGATCGTGCAGCGTTCGCTTGAGGAACCGCTTCGCCAGATCGCTCAGAACGCCGGATACGAAGGTTCGGTGGTTGTGGATAAGGTGAAGAATGGAAAGGGTTCCTTTGGATTCAATGCTGAAACAGAGAAATACGAGGATCTCATGGCCGCGGGCGTAATAGATCCTACCAAGGTCGTGCGTTATGCCCTTCAGAACGCAGCCAGCGTAGCCGGGTTGCTGTTAACGACCGAGGCCATGGTCGCTGAAAAGCCTGAAGACAAGAAGAATATGCCTGCTATGCCTCCAGGCGGTGGTATGGGCGGTATGGGCGGCGGCATGTACTAAGACCAGCCCTCTACCTCTCAGGGAAAAGCAGCAAGGGAGAGCCCTCATGCGTGTGCATGAGGGCTCTTTTTGTTCTTGATATCATGGGGATTTGCTTGACAACCAAGGGTGTTATGATATTTGCATCCTTGGCCAGCATCGACTATCGGAGAGTAATATGGACTACAAAAAAACTCTAAACTTACCCAGAACTGCCTTTCCCATGAAGGCCAGCCTCCCTCAACGGGAACCCGAGATTCTCAAGCAGTGGGAAACGACGGGACTCTATGCTCAGATCAGAGAGTCGTCCGCGGGTCGAACTCAGTTTATCCTCCATGATGGACCGCCTTATGCAAACGGACATATCCACATTGGGACAGCGCTCAATAAGATTTTGAAGGATATCGTGATCCGATCCCGTCAGATGAACGGATTTAACGCCCCCTACGTTCCCGGTTGGGATTGTCACGGTCTTCCCATAGAACACCAGGTTGACCAGGAGCTTGGTGAGAAGAAAAAAGCCATGAGTCAAGTTGAGGTCCGGGGACATTGCAGGGCCTATGCCGAGAAATACATCGAAATTCAGAAGGAAGAGTTCAAGAGACTTGGCGTGATGGGTGAGTGGGACAATCCTTATCTCACCATGAAGAACAATTATGTGGCTACGATTGTAAGGGAATTCGGCAAGTTTGCTGTTGATGGAAGCCTGTATAAGAGCAAGAAGCCCATCTACTGGTGCAGTACGTGCAAAACCGCCCTTGCAGAAGCAGAGGTGGAATACCATGTCCGGACGTCGCCCTCAATCTACGTCACGTTTCATCTGGTTTCTGACATCAGTGAAGCGTATCCTTTTCTTTCGGGAAAGAATGTCTACCTGGTTATCTGGACAACAACCCCCTGGACCATTCCCGCCAATCTGGCCGTGGCCCTGCATCCCGACTTCCATTACGTAGCGGTGGATGTGGGCCAGGACCAAGTCTACGTGGTGGCCAGTGATCTTGTGGAAAGGAGTATGGAGGCTTCCGGGATATCCGAATACCAGTTGTTGGGAGAAATTGACCCCAGGATGCTTGAGGGTAAACAGTGCCGTCACCCCATTTACGATCGCGAATCCCTGATCGTGCTTGGTTCCCACGTAACCCTGGACACAGGAACCGGATGTGTGCATACCGCGCCGGGCCATGGACGCGAAGACTATGAGATGGGTTTGGCCTACGGCCTGGAAATCTACTCACCGGTAGACGATGACGGCCGGTTTACTGATGTCGATTTTTTTGAGGGACTGTCTGTCTTTGACGCAAACAAGGCGGTCATTGCCAAGCTGGCTGAACCCGGGGCCCTCATTGGAGAGGGCAGCATAGAGCATACCTATCCCCACTGCTGGCGGTGCAAGAAACCGGTGATCTTTAGAGCGACCGAGCAGTGGTTCATCTCCATGGAAAACGCGGGGCTCAGAGAAAAGGCCCTGCGATGCATAGACCAAGTCACCTGGATTCCGGGCTGGGGACGTGACCGCATCTATGGCATGATTGAAAACCGCCCGGACTGGTGCATCTCGCGCCAGCGATCATGGGGCGTTCCTATCGTCGCCTTTTACTGTGAAAAATGCAGCGCACGTCTCATCACTCCGGAAATCATTGAGCATGTTGCCAGCCTCTTTGAGCAGCACGGTGCTGACATCTGGTTTGAAGCGGACCACAGAGTCCTGCTGCCTGAGGGGACAAAGTGTCCTGAGTGTCAGGGCGACGAATTCGATCAGGAAAAGGATATCTTAGATGTCTGGTTCGATTCCGGCGTGAGCCATGCGGCCGTTCTTGAGCTCCGCGATTATCTTAACTGGCCAGCGGACATGTACCTGGAAGGGAGCGATCAGCACAGGGGTTGGTTCCATAGCGCCCTTCTGACAGCAGTTGGCACTCGCGGCAGGGCCCCATACGGCAGTGTACTCACGCACGGTTTTGTGGTGGATGGAAAAGGCGAAAAGATGTCCAAGTCCAAAGGGAATGTGATCGCACCAAATGAAATCATCGGTCAATATGGTGGTGAGATCCTGCGATTGTGGGTTGCTGCTTCAGATTACCAGGACGACATACGGATTTCCGAAAAGATTCTTAAACAGCTCACGGACGCCTACCGTCGAATTCGGAATACTAGCCGCTTCATGCTTGGAAATCTCGGCGATTTTGATCCGGTAGCGGATGCTGTACCATATGTGGAGATGGAGGAAATCGATCGCTTTGCCGTTCACCACCTCCAGGGGTTGGTCAGGCGAGCAAGGACTGCGTACGAGGCCTTCGAGTTTCATGCGGTCTATCACGACCTCTACAATTACTGCACGGTGGACCTGGGAGCTTTTTACTTAGACGTTCTCAAAGACAGGCTTTACACCTCGCCCGAAGGATCAACTGCAAGGCGCTCAGCTCAGACTGCCCTTAATATGATACTCGAAGCCCTGGTTCGCCTCATGGCTCCAATCTTGGTCTTCACGGCTGAGGAAATCTGGGTTCACATGCCAGGCACCGATGCAAGACCCCCCAGTGTGCATCTGACCCAATTACCGGAAGTCAATGAGGACTTTCTTGATGATGAATTGGCCGAGCGGTGGGAGTCTATCGTGCTCCTCAGGGGGGAGGTGAGCAAGGCCCTGGAAGAGGCACGAACTCAGAAGATCATCGGCCACGCCCTGGATGCAGCGGTGATCCTATCGATGCCAGAGGCTTTGAGCGCAGTGGTGAAGCCGAATGTTGATGAACTGCGCACGGTTTTCATCGTTTCAGAAGTGGAGGTTGTAGCCGAAGGAAGTCTTCCCGCCCGCCTCGCAAGCGAGAGCGTTGCGGGCAGGTCTGATACATACCAGAGCGCCAAGGTTCCCGGTCTTGCTATTGGAGTCGGTCCGGCGCGTGGGGAAAAATGCGAGCGTTGCTGGATATATGATGTTTCAGTGGGAGCGGATGAGCAGCATCAGACCATTTGTTCTCGATGCCTTGGAGTGCTCAAGGAGATTGTTGATTTATGATTGTTGATTGGCAATTGAAGAGAGCTATTCAGCTTTTATGGTTTTGTAAGAAGTCCTAATAACTTGTCATTTCGAGCGAAGCGCCCGCCCTGGCGCTTCAGCTTGTTGTAAGGAATTAAGCTGTTAATCCAGGTCTGGGCCAGGGAGAAATCTTTGTGATGTAACATGTCAAAAGGACAAGATTTCTCCCTGTGGTCGAAATGACACCACTATGTACAGTTTTTCCAATCATCAACAATCAATCATAAATTGCCAATCCTATGGTAACTCACCACAAAAAATACTTGATGTTATTTCTGGTCGCAGCCGGCGTCGTTCTATCTGAAGGCACCGACCTTGCTGTATGTCTTCATCTTCATCGCCTTGCGCGCGCTACGCTTCGAGGCCCGCTTCGTGCTCGCCGCCGGGGTGGCCGCGGCGGTGGGCTGGCTGGCCATGGTTTTCTATGTGATCTCCGTCGATCCGAACGACAATATGATCACCCGCAACTATGTGGAATACATGACCTCGAACAGCATCCTGCTGGGTGCCGAGTT
>JAQBAU010000126.1:0-6012 GCA_032126655.1 Desulfobacterales bacterium | reverse complement strand
AGCGGGAACGATTTCATTCTCGTTGACAACCGTTCCGGCGTGCTGGACGGGGACAGCCTTGGCCCGTTTGTCGCTTCAGTCTGTCGCAGGAAACATTCAGTGGGCGCCGACGGGATGATTCTCCTGGAGAACTCGGACCAGGCAGATTTCAAGTGGCGCTACTTCAATGCAGACGGTGGCGAAGTCGAAATGTGCGGCAACGGAGGGCGTTGTGCTGCAAGGCTCGCATACCTGAAAGGGATCGCGGGGGCCAGTCTCACCTTTGAGACCAAGGCCGGCATTATCCAGGCCGAGGTGACCGGGGAGCGGGTGAAGCTGGAGATGCCGAATCCCGCACTCCCGGAGATTGACTATCCCCTGGATGTCAAAGGAGAGGCGCTCACAGTAAGCAGTATCACGGTAGGAGTGCCCCATGTGGTGACGTGGGTGACCGATCCGGAAACGACCGAGGTCTTTGAACTGGGGCGAGCAATCAGGTATCACGAACGTTACGCCCCGGCCGGCACCAACGCGAACTTTGTGAAGCAGCTTGACAATGGCGCCATTGCCATCCGAACCTACGAGCGTGGCGTAGAGGATGAAACCCTGGCCTGCGGTACGGGCTCAGTAGCAGCGGCTCTCATAGCGGCGACAAAAGGAATGACTACCTCTCCGGCTGTGTTGCACACCCGGGGCGGAGAAACTCTCAATATCTACTTTGAGAAATCCGGAGACGGGTTTCAAAACGTCTTCCTCGAAGGCGACGCCCGAGTCATTTACGAAGGCAAACTGTCAAAAGAAGCAACAAAAGATAATTAGCCGCCCTTCGACAAACTCAGGGCAGGCAGACCCGCCTTCGCCGAAAGCTATGGCGGGCAGACACACGCAGACAAAGGTTTATGGGATCGGGGGACGTTTCAGCGTCTTAGAAAGACAAACAAAGAAAGCCAGACAGGATCGACAGGATTTACAGGATAGGATTTAGCTTTTTGTCTTTTCAGTTCAATCATGAAACAGAAAAGACAAAAACCAACCGATCATGTAACTCATGTCAGCGCTTCTGATCCCGTTAATGATCGCGGTTGTGTCTAATCGATCGCATAAGGAATGTTGTTAAGGATCAGGCGACTTGTTTTTGGTTACGGGGTTTCATGAAGAAACGCCGAAAGCAAAAACAAGAATCTGGTTTTGATCCTATTAATCCTGTAAATCCTGTCAGACGTTTTTTGGTTTTTGGAGGGAAAGTTGAAAATAGAAAAAGCGGAAAGACTAAAGCGCCTTCCTCCCTACCTCTTCAAGGAGATAGACCGCCAAAAAGAAGAGGTTCGAGCCAAGGGAGTCGATATCATTGATCTCGGGGTAGGGGACCCGGACATTCCAACACCACCCCACATTATCGAAGCCCTGAGCAAAGCAGCCGCAGACCCGGGGAATCATCGATATCCGTCATATACAGGAATGGATGACTTCAACGCCACAGTGGCAAGATGGTATAAACGGCGTTTTGGCGTTGATCTGGATTACAGCACAGAGGTCGTAACCTTGATCGGGTCCAAGGAGGGGATTGCCCACATTCCTCTGGCCTTCATAGATACGGGTGATATTGCCCTTGTAGCCAGCCCGGGCTATCCGGTTTATCACATCGGAATCCAGTTTGCGGGCGGGGAGCCATACTTCATGGATTTGTTGAAGGAAAATGGCTTTCTTCCCGATCTTGAGAGCATTTCTCCAGAGGTGGCTAATAAGGCCAAGATGATGTTCATCAACTATCCAAACAATCCCACAGCAGCGGTGGCTGACAAGGGCTTCTTCGAATCGGTTGTTGCCTTTGCCGAAGAATACAATGTTATCGTCTGTCACGATGGGGCCTATTCGGAAATGTCCTTCGATGGTTATGAGCCCCCGAGTTTTCTTGAAGTAGATGGGGCCAAGTCCGTTGGCATCGAGTTTCATTCACTTTCCAAGACGTACAACATGACCGGTTGGCGCATCGGATTCGCGGTTGGCAGTTCGGATGTGATCAGCGGGTTGGGCCAGATAAAGAGCAACATCGATTCGGGCGCATTTCAGGCAGTCCAGATTGCAGGCATCACGGCGCTGGAAGGCGATCAGACATGCGTGGCGGAGATGAGGCGCACATATCAGGAGCGTCGAGATATCCTGGTAGACGGGCTCCGCTCAGTAGGTTTGTTCGCTGAGAAGCCTCGTGCCACGTTCTATGTATGGGTTGAGGTTCCCAAAGGATACACATCAGCAGGTCTCACCAGCCTGCTATTGACGGAAGCTGGGATTGTGACCACACCCGGGAACGGTTTTGGTTCGGCTGGGGAAGGGTACATCCGCATGGCCCTTACGGTCGACTGTGACAGAATGCAGGAAGCAGTACAGCGGATAGAGCGAGTTGGGTTATAATTCTACCGTTTACATCGGCGTCGGTTCCAATGTTGGGGACAAAGCTGAGAACTGTCGAAAGGGTGTCGCAGCTATTGATGGAACCGAAGGCTGCGCGGTTGAGGCCGAATCCCCGTTATACGAAACCGAACCCGTCTATCTGGAATCTCAGGATTGGTTTCTAAATGGTGTCATAAGGATCCGCACCGATCTTGAACCAGAGGCTCTTTTCACACGACTCAAGGAGATCGAGCATTCCATGGGACGTCGACCGGGCGGCCCCAGGTTCGGCCCACGCGTCCTGGACCTGGACATTTTGTTCTATGAAGACCGTGTCCTGAATGAAGGAATGCTGAAAATCCCTCATCCGGCGCTACAAGAAAGACGGTTTGTCCTTGAACCCCTTTGCGACATCGCGCCGGGGCTTGTGCACCCTGTGCTTGGACAGACCATAGAATCGCTGTTGTCTGACCTGGAGGATGGAGGAAAAGAAGTTAGAGAATTCAGATGAGGTTATTAATACTTGGCGCACTTATCTATTTTGGTTATCGGCTGGTCAAGGCCTGGGCGCTTCCCGGGAAGTCGACCAAAAGGACGCAAGGGGAGGAGGGATTGACCGCAATCGATGATGTGATGGTCAAAGACCCGTTTTGTGGGACTTACTTCCCCGAGCAAAAAGGTGTAAAGGGTGTTATAGAAGGCAAGGCATACTATTTCTGCAGTACCCAGTGCCGGGACAGATTTCTTGAGTCAGCTTCGGATGCTAAGCAGTCTACCAGTCATTGAGTGATGATACTTAGGAAGCGAACCTTAACGTTCTTCTTTTTGTTAGTGGCCCTGGGCGTGATCCTGATGTTCTGCCGGCCGGGGCAGGCGGACATCTACCGATATGTTGACAGGAACGGAGTTGTCCATTTCACAAATGTTCCTACAACACCGGGATATCGTGTTTACATGCGCGAGGTCCCCAGGCTGCACAGAGTAGCGACACATTATGATACGTATATCGAAGAAGCGGCCCGGGAATATGGCCTGTCGGCTTCCCTGATAAAGGCTGTCATAAGGGCCGAGTCAAACTTCGATACGTATGCGGTATCCAAAAAAGGTGCGCGGGGGTTGATGCAGCTTATGCCGGAAACGGCAAGAGATTTGGGTGTTGTTGATTCTTTCGATCCTGAAGAAAACATTTTTGGAGGCACGCGGTATCTCAAAGAGATGTTGACGCAGTTCAACGGGAATTTGTCCCTGGCTTTGGCAGCCTATAACGCAGGCCCTAAACGGGTAGAAGGAAAAAACCGCATACCCCCCATTGAGGAAACCCGGACCTTTGTGCGCAGGGTGATGAGATATATCGAAGAATACTAGACCGATAAAGAAATGGAGTATTGGAGTACTGGAGTACTGGAGTAATGGAATATTGGCAATCAATATCGGCCCTGGGCGTGGGACTTAAGCGGTCTTTCCCTTACGCCTTGTGCCTTGCGCCTATTCTTGATATACATTATTCCATAATTCCATCGTTCCAATATTCCGGCCTGCATAGGCTGCGCGTCACCAACAGACGAGTAAACTATATACAAAGGAAAAAGAGTTTTTGTGAAAGCGTTTGATTCATTTTCCGACAAATACTGGAATTTGCCCAATCAGCTAACCTTGTACAGGATCGCCAGCGTTCCAGTACTTGTCGTGCTCCTTTTGTTCTCAAGCAAGGTGTGTGCATTTCTGGCCGCAGTTGTCTTTTCTGCCGCATCGATAAGCGATGTGCTTGACGGTGTGTATGCCCGGCGACGGGGTCTTGTTACAACCTTCGGCAAGTTCCTGGACCCTGTGGCAGACAAGCTCCTTATCTCAGCGGCTCTAATCATGCTGATTCCCCATGGAGGGGTGCCTGCGTGGATAGCCTTTGTTATTATTGGACGTGAGATCACGGTGACCGGGCTGCGTGCGATTCTGTCCGAGAAGGGTATTGTAATGGCTGCTGGACAGATAGGAAAGTTTAAGACCGGGTTTCAGGTAGGGGCAATCATCCCGCTCCTGATCCATTACACCTATTTCAACATCGATTTCCATATCGTAGGCACTATACTCCTCTGGATGGCTCTCGTAGCCACACTGGTATCAGGGGTCAGGTACTTCATGAAGTTCTGGGAGGTAATCACAGAATAGCCTCTCGTGCTTCGGATTTGCGGCCCTCTGGAGGGAGAGGGCCATGGGATTTCTTGTTGACAGGAAGACTATACGTCGTTATTGATATCTAAGAACACCGGGCGGGAATAACTCAGTGGTAGAGTGCAACCTTGCCAAGGTTGAAGTCGCGGGTTCAAATCCCGTTTCCCGCTCCATTCTTTTAAAAGACGGTCCGACAGGATCTACAGGATTGATTATAGTTTTGGTTTTTCAGTTGCAGCCTGCAACCGAAAAACCAAAACATAACGATCATGTAAATCTTTTATTGCGTAAATCCTGTTAATCCTGTCTAATGGTCTTTGCCCGGCGGCATAGCCAAGTGGTAAGGCAGCGGTCTGCAAAACCGTTATACATCGGTTCAAATCCGATTGCCGCCTCCAAGTAATATCAAGGGGTTAGCCATCATCTTGTCCTGAGCGTGTCGAAGGGCGGCTAGCCCCTTCTTATTTGTAAAGAAGATCAATACCTCCGACAGGATCAACCTGATTGACCGGATTAGAGATTCACATGGTTTTATTTTGGTTTCTCAGCTTTTTGGGAAACTGAGAAACCAAAACAATCCTGTATATCCTGTTAATCCTGTCTGATTCTTTTCTTCGTCAATCCTGTCCTCTCCACAAGCCCAAATGAATCCTCATCGCTTCTTCAATCTCGGCCATTTCTTCTTTCCCCAGTGTCCCAAGTGATTTCACGATCCTACTCTTGTCCAGTGTGCGGATTTGGTCGGCTTTAGCCTTTGAAGTCTTGGGCAGTTTTCCAGCTCGTTTGGGCAGGAGCACCTCAAAAGGGTAGATCCTCTGGACATTCTTGGAAGTAATAGGCAGAATGGTCACCGTTCCAGAGAATTCATTGTTTTTGTCGTTGGAAACAATGACAACTGGGCGGGTTTTTGAAATCTCTTTGCCCACAACCGGATCGAGGCAGGCAAGACATATTTGCCCCCTTTTAATAGTCATCCCATCCCTCCAGATCGACAGGCTCAAACTCTTTTGTTAAGGCACGGCTCTCCGCTTTTCTATCTTTATAGCCTTCTTCTAACAGCTGGTGCATTTGTTCGTTTTGCATTTTCTCGATCCGCTGTCTCAGCGCTTCGGTAATGAAGCGGCTCTTCTTTCTGGGTCCCACTAGCCTATCTAACTGGTGAACCAACTTTTCTGGAAGGGTAATGTTTAGCCGGACAGTATTCATAATATACCTCCATAAGCACGTTGGGTTATGTATTGACAATACATCTTATAAGATGTATTGTCAAACGAAAAATGCATGGAAACACATAGATCAATATGTTCTAAAGGATCCAGGGACTTGTTTTTGGTTGCGGCGTTGTAGGAAGACAAATAAAGAAAGCCAGACAGGATCAACCCTTCGGCAAGCTCAGGACAGGCAAGGATTTACCCCAGTTAAATAGAAGAACAAAAACATTTAACGGGGCAGGCAGGATCGATCTGTTTCGGT
>JAQBAU010000125.1:0-5839 GCA_032126655.1 Desulfobacterales bacterium | reverse complement strand
ACACGGTCATCATGATCGACCAGCGCAAACTCCCTGTGCAGGAAAGGTATGTGGTGTGCAGGGACTATCGCTCGGTGGTCCGTGCTATCAAAGACCTGGTCATTCGCGGAGCCCCGGCCATTGGCGTGGCGGCTGCCATGGGTGTTGCCCTGGGTGCTCTGAAGATACGTGCCAAAGGGATGAAACGTTTTATGGCCCGGTTTGATGCCATATGCCGTGAAATGGCTGAAGCGCGCCCCACGGCGGTAAACCTATCCTGGGCGGTTGAGCGAATGAGGCAAGTGGCAGAGAAAGCCAGCCACGGGGGCGTAGACGCGTTGAAGCAACGCCTTATTGAAGAAGCTCAGAGAATCCTTAAAGAAGACATTGCCATCAACCAGGCCATGGGACGCCGCGGGCAGCGGCTTCTCAAAGACGGGTTCCGTGTCCTGACCCACTGCAATGCCGGCGCCTTGGCTACAGGGGGCTATGGTACTGCCTTGGGCGTGGTCAGGGCAGCTGTGGAGGCCGGGAAACGGATCGAGGTTATTGCGGATGAGACGCGCCCGTTCTTACAGGGAGCACGCCTCACGGCATGGGAAATGAAGGCGTCAGGCATCCCGGTGACCGTTATCACGGACAATGCAGCCGGATACCTGATGCAACACGGGAAAGTCGACGCGGTGATCGTGGGGGCTGACCGGATTGCAGCCAATGGCGATGTGGCAAACAAGATCGGCACTTTCATGGTGGCGGTTTTGGCCAAAACCCACAAGATCCCTTTTTATGTAGCCGCCCCCTTGTCCACTATCGATATTTCCGTCAAAAGCGGCAAAGAGGTTCCGATCGAGCAGCGGGACAAGAGAGAAGTCACCCACGTTCAGGGAAAGAGAACCGTCCCTGAAGGCGTGGAGGCCGAAAATCCTGCCTTTGACATTACTCCTCACCGATATGTGTCTGCCGTTATTACTGAAAAAGGGGTCATAACACCCCCCTTCAAGGCCAAAATCCGACGGCTTTTTGCCTCCAAATGATGGCTTTGCCGCACTATAAACGGCCTTCCTCACCCTAATTCGGCACCATGACCCCGCCTGAGCATGCATTGCCATAGTCCAGGCTATTTGTCCGTTTCTTTACATTCCCTTCCCGAATCCACATAATATCTCATTATGTCAGTCGGTTATCTGCAAACAGGGGTGATCAATACGCACCGACTATACCATAAGTTGTTATTTTTCTTCTTGACATACACAATATATTGTGGTTAAAAGCAATTCTGTCAACGGTTGAAACACCACAACCCCTTCCGGATCGTCGGCCAAAACCCATGCCAAAGGGCCGATGACCACCCCTTTCGGAGACAATCAAAATGGGCAATCTGTTGGAATTCTTACAAGTTGATCATAAAGCGGCACGTACCGGAGTCGGAACCGAGAGCCAGATGAATGAAACCACGGACATGGCCCTCTTTGTACGAACGTCTGATGAGGCAATTGACGGCTGGAACCGTCAGAAGATCGTTGACGCCATGGTCCGAGAAGCCCTGGTTGATAGGGACACAGCTGAGGCGATCAGCCTGGAAGTGGAAGAGATGGTCCTGGCGTCAGGCATCTCCATGGTCACATCCCCCCTCATCAGGGAATTGGTGGATGCGAAGCTCATTGAAAGGGGGTTGGAGCATGCCCGCCGGATGCACACGCGTCTCGGGGTACCCCTGTATGACGTAGAGCAGATGATCATGCATCCGAACAAGGAGAATGCCAATGTCCCCCACGGGCCAGAGGCAACCAACCTGACCCTGGCGGAAAACATCAAAAAGGAGTACGCCCTCATAAACGTATTTTCACCGGAGGTGGGGGACGCCCATATGCACGGGACGATTCATCTCCACGATCTGGGTTTCATTGACCGGCCGTACTGCTCGGGACAGTCATTGGAGTACCTGAAGAAGTTTGGTCTGAATCTCCCCAATTCCCTGGCCATGGCAAAACCCGCCAAACATCCAGAGGTCCTGCTTGCCCATATGGTCAAGTTCGCAGCCGCCCTGCAGAGCAACTTTGCGGGTGCCATCGGCTGGGACGCGGTGAATCTCTTTTTTGCACCGTACCTGGAAGAACTCGATGATCGGGCCGTGGAGCAACTGGCCCAGATGATGATCTTCGAATTCTCCCAGCAGGCAGTGGCCCGAGGGGGTCAGGCGATTTTTACGGACATCAACTTGTATTGGGAAGTTCCCAAGCACTTTGAGGACGTGCCGGCAATCGGACCGGGCGGAGTGTACACGGGCAAGACCTACGCTGAGTACGAGAAGGAGGCCCAGCGCTTTGTCTGGAAGCTCTTTGATGTGTACCTAGAGGGAGACGGCGCGGGCAGGCCTTTCTTCTTTCCCAAGCCCCTGGTCCACATCACAGAGAAGTTTTTCAAGACGCCCGGGCACGAAGCCTTTTTGAATCACATTTGTGATGTGGCTTCTGAAAAAGGGAATACTTACTTCGTCTTTGACCGGGGAGATACCGCAAAGATATCCGAGTGCTGCCGGCTCAGCTTCAAGTTAGAACGTTCCGATCTGGAAGATGCCAAACAGCCATGGAAGATGCGGTATTCCGCGCTTCAAAATGTGACCTTGAATCTCCCCAGATTGGCCTACGAGGCTAAGGGGGATGACACCCAGCTCTTTGCAAAGCTCGGTGAGAGGATAACAATCGCGGCAAAGGCCCATCGGGAAAAGCGAGACTTTATCATGCGCTTGCTTTCTAACAAGAGCTCTGGGCCCTTGACCCTGTTGAACATGGACCTGGATGGGACCCCATATCTGAGAATGCATCGGTGTACCTACTTGGTCGGCATGGTCGGCATGAATGAACTTATTCAGTATCACACCGGGGAAGAGTTGCACGGGTCTGTTGAGGCGATGAAATTCGGCCTGAAGGTGATAGCCCACATGAAGCTTCTGGCCGACGACTTGAGCAGAAAATACGGCATGCGCTTTGTGCTGGAACAAACTCCGGCAGAAAGCACGGCATACCGTTTTGCAAAGCTCGACCTGAAGCATTTTCCCGAGGAGGCCTTGACAGTAGTCAAGGGGAACCGGGGGGAGGGCGAAGTATACTACACTAACTCAACTCTTTTTGATGTGGGAGCTCCGATGAACCCGGTTGAACGGGTACAGCTGGAGGGGCGCTTCCACCCACTGATTGAGGCCGGGGCTCTGACGCATGTGTGGCTTGGCGAATCCAGACCGCCGGCAGAATCGCTGGCTGATTTTGTGATCAAGACTTTCAGAAACACCAAGAACGATCAGATTGCCTTCTCGCCGGAATTCACCAGTTGCAAGGCGTGCGATAGGGTAAGTCGGGGGCTGCAGGAAGCCTGCCCCTGGTGTCATAGTACGGAGGTGGACGGAATCACCCGAATTACGGGGTACTTCACCAGGGTTTCAAGCTGGAACAAGGGAAAAATAGGAGAACTCAAGGATCGCTATCGAAATCCGGGCTGGCTTGTCGGGAGGAAATCATGACGCTGTTTACGAAAAACCTTTGCAGTGCCTGTCAGGACATCAAAAATGAGTTTGACCTGGATGCCCTAGGAGTTGAGGTAGAAGAACTGGGGCCCGGAAACGCGGATGCCTTGGCCCACCTGGCCTGGCATGAATTGGTGGAGATTGCTGAAAAGAGCCTTCCGATCCTCGTATTGAATGACTCGTCGGCGATTGCAGACGCCATGCAAATCAGGCAATATCTTGCCGGCGTAGTCACTCATCATTAGTCGTTAGTCAGTGGTCAATTGACTTGCTTGCTTCGTCTCTACCCCGTCCTTTATCGAGGAGGGGGGGCTGAAAGTCGTCGAGATTTTGCCGGGAAAGCTCAATGGATAGCACAGTATTCATCCACACTCGTTCGCCAGTCAGCCGCCAGACTAGTGACCACTGACCAACTTCCCCCCATCAAGGGCTTCATTGAAACCTCGCTGCTGGACTGGCCAGGCCAGGTATGTTCTGTTCTCTTCTTGCCCTATTGTAACCTGAGATGTCCATATTGTCACAATCACCAGCTGGTTCTGCAGCCAGACACCCTTGAAACGATTCCCCTTGAGACCATACTGGAGCGTCTCGTGTCCCTTAACAACTGGATTGAGGGGATCTGCATTACGGGAGGCGAGCCGACCATCCAAAGGAGTCTGCCGGTCCTCCTAAGGCAGATTCGTAAGGCCGGGTTCAAGATCAAGGTTGACACCAACGGTACGCAGCCTGACATGCTTCACTATTTTGTTACGGAGAAACTCGTGGATTACGTAGCCATGGATGTGAAGGCCCCCCTGGAGGACGAAATATATGCTCGGTGTGCGGGGGTCTATGTGCCGGTGAGCATTATCCGGGAATCGATCCGGGTACTCATAGCAGCAGACATTCACTGTGAGTTCCGGTGCACCGTGACTCCTACCCTTCTTTCAGAGCCGGAGGTGTATCTCCTGGCGGAAGCGCTCAAGACCGTCCAAACGGAAGTCAGTTCCGGGAGGAAAGGGGGCCTGTCCTTGACGCTTCAGAACTTCAATCCGGCGGATCCCATGGAACCGGATCTCAAGGATACAAAGCCCTTTGCTGATGAGGTCTTTGCACGCATGCAGGATGCAGTAAACCGCATCGTCTCATAGGCCGCAATGAATGTCGGGAGCCCATTACGAGAGTTAAAGGAGGAATGGGTGCATGAAGAAATGGCTTGGTGTGGCGCTTGGGTGTGTGTTTTTCCTATTCATGACGGCAGCGAGTAGTTTCGCAGACATCACGGCTGAAGAATTGCTTCAAATCCTGATAGAAAAAGGGATCGTTACCAAAGAAGACATCGAGAAGGCAAAGGCCTCACGGGAACCAGCCCAAAAAGTGCCCGAAAAGAAGGTTGCTGAAGAAAAGCCTCCAGAGAAACAGGAAAAGGTTGCTGAAGACAAGGTCGCTGTTGAGGCCGGCAGAAAGCCAAAGCGAGTCAACATCAAGGGGCGCGTACAGCCGCGTTTCACAGCCATTCAGGGAGACGCGGACGACCTGCGCAGAGTGACGTCCCAGAACGCCTTTGATACTTCCGAATTTGACGGGTTTTCCATTCGGCGCGCTCGTCTGTCAGTCTATGGAGAAGTAATCGATAAGTGGAAATACCAGATACAGATCAGTGCTGACGGCGCTGAAAATGCTGATAATATAGATCCTACACGACCCGACTATCGCCTCCTGAAAGATGAAGTGGGCGTCAAGCTGCAGGACGCCTATATCACGTATGACAGGATGCCTTACTTCAACGTTACCGGTGGGCAGTTCAAATCACGTTTTTCACCATCATATATCGGCGGGGGACCGCTACTTCCGCTCTGCGAACGCCCGCTTGTGGTTGACAAGCTTGCACCGAAACGCGATATCGGCGTCAGCATAGAATCAGCTAAAAAGGGAGAGTTTGATAGCCGGGGTGACGGCGCAAAATTATATGACAAACCGGTCTTCTATGCGGTGGGATTGTACAACGGCAATGGGATGAACAAGCTGCGAAACGACAATAATGACTTTATGGTGACTGCCATGCTCCTGGTCCGGCCGGCGCCATATATCAACTTTGGTGTCAGCTATGCGTACGATAAGAACGGGTATGACTACGAGGACGCCGTATTCGGCCTGCCCGAGCTGACCGAAGACGGTGACTACTACATTTATCGGGCTATTGATTTACCAGGCGCAGAAGAATTCAACATCTGGGATGTCAATTCCGCTTTCGATGCAGGACGGGTACACATCCAGGCAGAGTACATCAACCGGGATGGACCGGACGTTTCCCGTGCTTACGGCTATGGCATACAGGGGCAAGTCGACGTGACGGACTTC
>JAQBAU010000124.1:0-10256 GCA_032126655.1 Desulfobacterales bacterium | reverse complement strand
TCAACCAGCCCACTTTAGGAGCGGCACCCGGGGCTCCCTTCGGGGGCTGGAAGGCCTCTGGCGTGGGACCCCCGGAGCACGGTGTGTGGGATCAGGTATTCTACACCCGACCGCAGGCTTTATATGGACGGCCTCCGGATGAAGACGCACTGTCGTGACCAACCGATCTGTCATATACGCCTTCCGGACATTTTACCTTGTAAGGAGATTTCCTGATTGATGGATTCCTTTCAAGGCCCAACAGTCTCGATCATCATACCGGTATACAATGGAGGGGAAAAGTTTCGGCGTTGTTTGTCAAGTGTTGCGGCATGTATCCCTCCTCCGGAAGAAGTCATCGTGGTGGCAGATGGTGACACGGACGGCTCCTGGCGTGTGGCAGAAGAATACGGGACGCAGGTTCTCAGAATACCCACCCCTGGGGGACCTGCCCGAGCACGAAATCTGGGCGCGGGAGAGGCAAAGGGAGACATCCTTTTCTTTGTTGATGCAGACGTGACCGTCCCGCAAGATGCCGTAAGCCAAGTCGCGAAGGCATTTCAGAACGACCCCGAGCTCTCTGCCATTTTCGGGTCTTATGATGATGCGCCTTTCGAGGCCAATTTTTTGTCACAGTACAAGAATCTCTTTCACCACTATGTGCACCAGAATGCAAAGGAAGAAGCGTCCACCTTTTGGGCCGCTTGCGGGGCGATTCGCCGCAAGGTGTTTTTTGCAATGGGGGGCTTTGACAAGGCATACCGCCGTCCCTCTATTGAAGACATAGAGTTGGGTTACAGGCTCAGAAGGGCTGGCCACAGGATCCGTCTCATGAAGAGACTTAAAGTGAAGCACCTCAAGCGCTGGGGTATTGTTTCCCTTTTGCGGGCCGACTTCTTCTACCGGGCCTTGCCCTGGACGGATTTGATTCTTCGTGAAGGCGAGTTCCTTGATGACCTGAACGTAACAATCTCCAACCGCATAAGTGTCATATTCACCTATGTATTGTGCCTGGCCTTGTTAGGTTCATGGTGGATACCATGGCTTCTTCCTGTTGCCCTTGTCGTCATGATAGGGCTGCTTGTGATTCATGGGAATGTCTATCGCTTCTTCAAAGATAAGCACGGCTGGGCTTTTGCGGCAAAAACAATCCCCTGGCACTGGTTTTATTTCTTCTACGGCGGACTGGCTTTTGGTATAGGTTCTGCGAAGTTTCACTTTGAGAGATTAAGATCCTAATGGCGTGCTGGATATCATCTCGGACCACCATCAACCGAAACTGGCCATGAGTAACGAATCTGTTGTCATCATAGGAGGCGGCCCTGCAGGCCTGTCAGCAGCCCATGAATGCATTAAGGGGGGCATCAAGCCTACCGTGCTCGAAAGGGCTGACAAGGTCGGAGGGATTGCACGCACGGAGACTTACAAAGGCTACTATTTCGATATTGGGGGGCACCGCTTTTTTACAAAGATCGAGGAGATCAAACAGCTCTGGCACGAAATGCTCGGCGAGGATTTTCTCAGGGTCGGTCGGATGTCACGCATCTACTATCAGGGCCGTTTCTTCAACTATCCCCTTGGGTTTGCCAATGCCCTGATGAACCTGGGGTTGGTTGAAAGCTTTCTGATCCTGTTGAGCTATCTTAAGGCGCAGGTCTGGTCCCACCCGGAAGAAGTAAACTTCGAGCAGTGGGTGTCCAATCGTTTTGGCCAGCGTCTCTACCGGACATTCTTTGAGACATACACGGAGAAGGTGTGGGGAACCCCTTGCCATAAGATCCAGGCCGACTGGGCGGCGCAGCGCATAAAAGGATTGTCACTCATCGTGGCGGTGTCCAATGCTCTTTTCGGGATCCAGAAAGCGAAGACCTTGATCAGTGAGTTTGACTACCCATTAAGGGGTCCGGGAATGATGTGGCAGGGTTTCCAGGATGTGGTGGAGGCAAATGGAGGGGAGGTACGACTCAACACAGACGCTACTGGCCTGAGCCATGAAAATGGCCGAATCGTGAGTGTCAATTACGTTGAGAACGGCGAAACAGTGACCATCCCGGCTGACCAAGTCATTGCCAGCATTCCCGTCACCAGGCTTGTGGTCTTGCTTGATCCCAAAGCACCCGAACAAGTTCTCGAGGCGGCTTCCAAGCTCTCCTATCGGGCATTTGTCCTTGTAGGGCTTATTGTGGACCATGAAGACCTTTTCCCGGACCAGTGGATATATGTACACAGTCCGGATGTGAGGGTTGGGCGCATTCAAAACCTCAAGAACTGGAGTGCAGCCATGGTTCCCGATCCCAAGAAGACAAGTGTGGCGATGGAGTACTTCTGTAACGAAGGTGACGAAACCTGGACAATGCCCGATAGTGAACTGATAGACCTGGCATCTCAGGAATTGTCCAAGCTGGGATTGGCTGACACTGATGATATCATGGACGGGTTTGTAATACGCCAGCCAAAGGCATACCCGGTCTATGATGATGCATACAAAGAACATCTCATGGTCGTTCGGGATTACCTCGCGACCTTCGACAATCTCCAAACCGTAGGCCGAAATGGCATGCACCGATACAATAATATGGACCATTCGATGCTCACGGGAATGCTTGCCGCCCGAAACTTGTCTGGCGCAAATCACGACCTGTGGGAGATAGGTGAACAGGACGAGTATCTTGAAGCAGATGAAAAGGCGAAAGCCCAACGGCTCGTTCCTGAGAAAGTACTCACAAAGACATTTGCCAGGATAGACAAGCTGGCATTTGCAACTGCCATAGGAGGCGTATCAGGCCTGCTCATGTTTCTTGCGACCATTTGGCTTGTCATGAAGGGGGGCGAAATGGTCGGCCCCACCCTCAGGCTTCTCTCCCAGTATTTTGTTGGCTATTCCGTGACCGTAAAAGGGGCCTTTGTCTCCTTTGGTTACACTTTTTTCTGCGGCTTCTTATTTGGCTGGCTGTTTGCCTATCTTCGGAACCTCTTTCTTGCCTTCTACGTTTATCGTGCAAAGAAGAAGGCTGAGCTGCTGTCTCTAAGAGATTTTTTTGATAACTTGTAGTTGATTTACCGACGTCAGGAGATTTTATCGTGAAAACAAAGAATGGAAACCGGACGACGGAAGAAGAAAGGCTGTTTCGCGGGGTCCTTTGGCTGAACGCCAAGGCTCTCGGGCTGGTTCTCGGCTTGCTGTGCGGCCTTGCGGTATTTGTCGCGACAAACTGGCTCGTGATCAAAGGAGGGGATCCGGTAGGCCCGCACCTGAGACTCTTGAGTCAGTACTTCATTGGCTACAGGGTGTCTTTTCTTGGCAGCCTTATTGGGTTTGTTTATGGTTTTGCGGTGGGAACCTTGAGCGGAGCACTCATTGGATGGATTTATAACGCGGCTGCTTCGTTAAGGAACTCGTAAGTTTTCACACCGTCTGCCCCTCTCTTCCCTGAGAAAACCGATGTCGAACAATCATACCAGCGATTATTGGGACACGATTATTGAAAGACCTGGTGGCAGGGACCACGAGGATCTATGGAGAGCCCACCTGCAAGGGATCTACGAGGAGTTGATCGACAGGTGGATGGCCGGGTCACAGGACGGACTCACCCTAAAGACCGATCTATATGACGAAGCCGTCAGCCAATACAATGTACTACCTCTATGCGCGAACAAGAGTAAGGGTGTCATTGGAACAGATGTTTCTTTTGAAGTCGCTGCGGCAGCCAAAGAAAGAATTACCAGAACGTGGGACGGTTGGCAAAACGCGGTGTGCACTGACGTCAGGCGGCTACCATTCAGATCTGAGTCCTTTGATCAGGTCATATCTAATTCCACACTGGATCACTTTTCAAAAAAGGAGAGTATACGGGATGGCCTTAGAGAGATCCACAGATCGATGAAGCCCGGGGGATCACTCTTCATTACCCTCGACAACCCATCAAATCCAGTCGTTCTCTTGAGAAATGCCATGCCTTACAGGTTGTTGAAGTTGTCGAAGCTTATACCTTTCTATATGGGTGTAACTCTGTCCAAGGTTCAACTTGTACGTGTTCTGGAATCATGTGGTTTTAGAGTTCATGAAAGTATGGCCATTGTCCACAGCCCCCGTATTCTCGCCATTTGGACGGGACACATCCTCCACAGGACAAAGAACAAAAAGATTGAGGAATATGTTAAGCGCATTCTCGGGATATGTGAACGGATGGAAAAACTCCCGACGAGATATCTAACCGGGTATTATGTTGCCGCAATAGCTACGAAGAGATAGATTGCATTCTCCTTGTCACTAACTCCGAACCCCTCCAATATCGTCTATGAGTCTCATCGAGTTATGCAACAGGCAGTCATTTGTTTCGGTGTGAAGGCTGTCGTTGGGGAGATCTGTGAAACACAAGGAGTAGAATACGGTTGCCAATGATCAGGAAATACGGAAAAGGGAACCTGCCGAACCTGATAATAATTGGGGCCCAGAAAAGCGGCACAACAAGTCTGCATTACTATTTGGGCCTTCATCCCCAAATATCGATGTCCAGAGAAAAAGAGCTGGAATTCTTCATGGAAAATCGTAACTGGCACAAGGGGATCGAATGGTACAAGTCACATTTCACGACAAGGGCGAAGGTTTACGGGGAGTCATCGCCCAACTACACAGCTTACCCCGCGTGGGATGGCGTGCCGGAGAAAATGCATTCTGTCATACCGGATACCAAATTGATCTATATCCTTCGAGATCCCATTGATCGCATGGTTTCTCAGTATGTTCAATACCTGTCGGTAGGATTGGACAACAGGGCAGTAGAAATTGCTTTTAGACCTCTTGATAATGACAATTACTATGTCCGTAGGAGCAGATACTTTATGCAACTGCAGCAATACCTAAAATATTTTCCAAGCTCCAATATTCTGATAATCACTGCGGAGGATTTGCTCAACGAACGTCGAAAAACATTGGAGAAGGCATTTGCGTTCTTGAATGTTGATGAAGCTTTTTATTCCCCAAAGTTTCTCAACATCAAGCATGGGTCTGGCGGAAGAAGGCGGAAGAACCGGATTGGTTTGCTTCTGAAGCAGTTTGCCGAAAGCAATATCGCCAAGATATTTTCAACTGACATGCGAATGAAGCTTGGGCAAGTGATAGAATTGGCGTTCTCGAGTGAAATCGCAAGACCTGTCTTGGATGAGAGCTTGCGAGCCGAACTGACTAGTTTTTTCAAAGAGGATGTGGCTCCTTTGAGGGAATTCACCGGCTCCGATTTTGCGGCCTGGTGTGTTTAGTCCTGCAACTGAATCATGAATGAAGAGGCGCGGGGCAGTCTTTGGGCGAAAGGACCAACAGGGATTTTGTGAAACCCCTGGGAAGTGTGAAGTGCCCTCAGGAATCCTCCCTTGTGTCCGGCCAATAACAGAACAACTAATCCAATCAACATGGACAGAGTGAATCAACCTTCGCGGCACCTTGTTCGCAACATGATGGCCGGAAGTATCCGCATTTTCTTTGCTGAGGTGCTGATCATTCCCGTCGGATTCATAACGGCGGTCTTTCTGGCCCGCCAACTCGGCCCGGTCAACTTTGGCCTATTTGCCCTGGCCTTGAGGCTCATCACATGGATCGAGTTCACCGGCCTGACCGTTTTTTACAGCGCCACTGTCAAGTTTGTCAGCGAAGAGGATGATTGGCGGGCGGTTGGGACTACAGTAGTCCGGCTGCACCTTATGGTAGGTGGTGGTATTGCAGCTTTGGTATGGATAATGTCTTCACCTTTAGCCCGTGCGTTCAATGAACCGGCCATGGCCACCTACCTGAAACTTTTTGCCATAGATATTCCAATTTTCAGTCTGTTCTCTGTACATAGCAGCATCTTGGTTGGAAGGGGTCTGTTCAAGGAGAGGGCCTGGGCAGGTTCAAGTTACTGGATTGCAAGGCTGGCATTGATCGTTCTGCTCGTGGAAATGGGTCTGTCTGTTAACGGCGCGATTATAGGAGTCATCGGTGCCTCCATGATCGGATTGATCATGAGCAGATTTTTTGTCAGACCCCCTGTCTTTTCCGGAGCTACGTTCCCCGTCCGGCGCCTGTTGGGCTTTTCAGCCCCGGTTTTTATGTCATCGCTGAGTTTGCGAATGCTCAGGCTGGACGTGGTCGCCTTAAAGGTGCTGGGAGCAACAGCTGCCCAGGTGGGCTTCTATAGTGCAGGACAGAGTCTGTCCATTCATACCAGTTTACTTTCCGGGTCACTCTCTCCACCTTTGCTGTCCACTTTGAGCCGCTTGATCAGACAGGGAGATGAGTCCAAGGCCAAAGATATTGGGCGGACCGCGATGCGTTTGGTGATTTGGCTGCTGCCGTTTGCTGCGATGACGGCTGGGGCAGCTACAGAGATAGTCGATCTTGTTTTCGGCAAGGAATTCGTGTCTGCCGGTCCGATTTTGGCCTTCTTGATCTTTGCAGCCGTGGGGTTTATCGGTGTCACGATGACAAGGGCCATCATCCTTGCTTTAGGGAGGCCCGGTTGGACCTTCCTGGTGACCGGTCCGGTGCTCCCAATAGCCTTCATCGGTTATCTGATCCTCATACCATGGATGGGTGGGGTTGGAGCAGCAATGGTAACGACTTGTGCCATGTGTCTGACAGCGGTTGCCGCATTTCTGGCTGTCTACAAGCTTTGGGGAATCCTGCCGCCGGCAAGAACGCTCGTAAAAAGTGTCTTTTGCTCAGGGCTCGCCCTGGCGATGGCCGTCTTTTGGCCAGTTTCCGGTCTAATGGTCATCGTGAAGCTCGTGGCAATTGTGGTCACGATCTTCATTACGTTTTTACTTCTTGGTGATTTCACCGCCGGGGAGGTTGCCTTGATTCGCACATTGGTCAGAAAGAGAGAGTGGTCAGAAGAAGATGAGATTGAGGCCCAATAGGGCCATCCTATGCAATTTCCACCATCGTTTCCGCCTCACTGGGGTGGCCCGTTGAAGTCCTCTTGGTGAAATCCTTTCCGGCCTCCAAGTTGAACCGCAAAAGCGAACACATCTCCTGCAGCGCGCCGTCGCCTTTCACCGTTGGGAATTGCTGCAAGGACCTTCAGTTAAACTGCTCGGTGTCATGATAGACGATCTTATCCGTAAATCCTCCAAGGCTCTCAAGGCGCTAGTCACTAGAAAGATGCTGATCGAGGCGGACAGCATTCCTTACGCATTTAATGATGTGCCGCTCAAGAAGATCCTGAACTGGATCTGCGTTGAGGCCGCCATACACACAAAATCCAAGTCACCGTGGGGCTGGCCGACCCATTTGCAGATAGAACCGGCGACCCTCTGTAATCTGAAATGTGCCCTTTGCCCGGTCACGGAGGGCATGAACCGCCCTACAGGGCTCATGGACTTCGATGTTTTCAGGAAGTTGATAGATGAGGTTGGTGACTACGTTTTCGTTGCATTTATGTGGGACTGGGGCGAGCCATTTGTCAACCCTGCCATATACAAGATGATTTCCTATGCGAAGCAACAGGGGATCAAGCTTGTATCCAGCACCAATGGACACGTTTTTGCACGGGAAGAGAACGCGAACAGATTGATCCGATCGGGTATCGACACCATTATTGTGGCGATGGATGGTGTCACGCAGGCAACTTATGAACGGTACAGACAGTCCGGAAACCTTGAAACGGTTCTGGACGGCATTCGTAACCTGGTTCGACAAAAGCGGGCATTGAATTCTGGAACCCCTCTCATCAATCTCCGGTTTCTTGTCATGAAGCACAATGAGCACGAAATCCCGGAACTGAAGCGGCTAGCCAAGTCTCTGGGCGTCGATGTGCTGAGCATCAAGACCTTAAATCCCTACTCTAATGACACCTATTTTGTGAATCGGGCTGAGAGGACGGAAGACTATGACGCCTTTATTCCGGAGACTCCGTCCTACAGACGTTTCAGGTACGTTGGAAAAGGTGACAATAGGCAGAGGGTAAGAAGAGAGCCCCCGTGCAGGAACTTGTGGAACGCCCCCACCATTCATTGGAACGGTATAGTGAGTCCTTGTACTTATGACTATAATGAGATGTATGTTTTGGGGAATCTCAAGACACACACCTTTCGGCAGATCTGGCGTCGTACTCCTTATCAAAAAATACGCCGCCAATTCCGCTCTGATTGGGAGAAGATTCGTCTCTGCTGTAACTGCAGCTTTGCCTACGAGGGGGGCAGTTGCGTTAATGAAACTATTGCCAGGGTCTATTACCACCCAAAGGTTGCTCATCTCTTCTCGAGCCCTGAGGATCCCGGTAAAGCTCAGCCAATAGACGCCCATGGGTAACAGATGATGACAACGCTTGATGACGTCCAACTGTCAGTAATCATAGCTTCCTACAATTCAAGAAGCACGATCGAAAGGTGTCTTGAGTCTCTAAGGGGTCAGAAGACACATGCTAGCTTCGAGACAATTGTTGTTGACAGTTCAACCGATGAGACCGCTTCTATCGTTGAAGAGATGTTTCCAGAAGTCGCATTATACAAGTTCTCAGAAAGGAAATATTGCGGCGACGCACGCAATTTGGCCATTTCCGTGGCAAAGGGGGAAATTATCGCCTTCATTGATGCTGATTGCGTAGTCAACCCAGGTTGGGTGGATGAAGTTCTCAAGGCTCATCAGTCTGCTGACTTGGCCATCGGCGGTGCTATTGCCAACGTGGAACCGAGCAATCTGGCGGGTTGGGCTGGGTACTTTTGTGAATTCAGTCAATGGATGCCGAAAACGCCGGAAACGTTTCTTGATGACGTGGCCGGGGCAAGCATGTCTTATAAGCGGAGAGTTTTTGAGGAACACGGGGGCTTCATCGGAGGAACGTACTGTTCCGACACGCATTTTCACTGGCGGCTGGCCGGGAATGGCCATCGAATAAGATTTGTACCTTCCATTTTGGTCTATCATCATTCTATAGATGATTTTCGAAGATTGATGAGACACGAGTACCATCACGGCCGGAGTTTTGCCCGAGTCCGTATCCTGGGAAGAAGATTCACCAGACTGAGGAGATCGATACACGTGGCGTTTTGCTTCTTGATACCGGTGAAGCTGTTCGTAGAGATAGGCATGAGAAACCTCAGAAACAGAGTTTATGCGTCAGCATTCTTGAAATCCGTACCATTTCTCGTCCCATGTCTTGCTTCTTGGTCAGTTGGAGAATGCGCAGGTTATATTGAGGGTAATACATATGAGAAGAGCGGTTAAAGCAATACAGAGTTTTGCTACTCGGCGCCTGGTCATTACCTTTGACAAGGTTGATTTCACATACCATTGTCTATCAAGGCGAAGGCTGGTCAATTGGTTTCTTACGGAGCTGTCTTACGTTTTCAAGTCGGGCAAGGCATGGGCCTATCCGACACACCTTCAGATAGAGCCGGGAAACATATGCAACCTCAGGTGTCCACTCTGCCATGTTGTCACGGACAACAAGCCTCAGGGATTTCTGAGCCTGGACGATTTCAAGAAGCTCATCAATGAGGTCGGGGACTATCTCATCTTTCTCCACTTTTGGGGGTGGGGGGAGCCCTTCTTGAACAAGGACTTCCTTTCAATGGTTGAATTTGCCAAAGACAAGGGGATCCAGATAATCAGCAGTACAAATGGGCACTTCTTTGAAACAGAGCAAAACGTTGATCAATTGATCGATTCCGGCTTGGATGTGCTCATTTTTGCTATAGACGGAACTGACAGGGAAACCTATGAGAAATATCGTCAGAAGGGTGATTTCGACAGGGCCATGCGGGGCTTACGACTCCTGGTGCAGCGTAAAAGAGAACGTGGCAAGTGTTATCCACGCATTAACCTCCGTATGCTTGTAACGAGGGACAACGAGAACCAGGTTCCTGAAATGAGAAAATTCGCACAGGAACTCGGAGTAGACATCTTCACCACAAAAACATTGTGCAGCTTCGACAACGAAGCCACCTGGAAAACAATACTCCCCCGCCGCCGGAAATATCGTCGCTTTGAATATGACAGCAGTGGCCAACCGATAAGAATCGAGAATCCCTGCAAGAAGCCGTGGAACCACCCCACGGTCTATCGAGACGGGACCGTTGTCCCCTGCGACTATCATACGGGGCAGGAGTTCTCCCTGGGCAATGTGTTTGGCTATGCCGACCGTGGGTTTGGTCGTGTCTGGTTCGGCGAGGAGTTCCGCCGGTTCAGACGCCGATTCAGCAAAGGTGAACGTTCTGGTCTGCGATGCGACGATTGCTCTTTGAACTACGCCGATGTGGACCGGTGTGTTTCGCATGCCTATCTCTGCTCAAGGTGACAG
>JAQBAU010000123.1:0-12254 GCA_032126655.1 Desulfobacterales bacterium | reverse complement strand
GCCCTGAGCCCTGCGCCTTGCACCGGTCTGTCATTGGCTCTTGATTTCCAAAACCTGTATCAAGCAGGAATCGGTTAACATGTTCACTCGGGAAAGAATACATGTCTCAAGAATATGAAATTACCTTGATCGTTAGCCGCTATGATCCTGACCGGCAGCGGTCATGGGTACAGGGCTACCGACTCAGCGCGGGTCGAATTCTACGGTTTGTGGATCTATTCCAGAAGATCAATGACGAGCAGGATCCGACCCTGGCATGGCGCTCTTCGTGTGAGCACGGCCAGTGTGGTACATGTGGCATGAAAATCAACGGGAAGCCTCTATTGACCTGCGAACTACTCGTTGAAAATGCTGTCAGGCTGTTCAGGACACAGACCTTTACGGTGGAGCCTTTGACAGTGGCTCCCGTCATTCGCGACCTGGTCATAAATATGGAAGAGGCCTATGAGCAGGTCCATTTCGTGAAGCCGTACATCATTGAACCTGCCCCTGAGCACCCCGAAGGGGACGAATACCGGATTTTGCCACGCGAGTTAACAACTTATGTTGAGGCTACCCGCTGCATAAACTGTTTCTGCTGTGCAACGGCGTGCGTGACGCAGAAGAACTATTTAGGTCCAAATGCCATGCTGGCCAATATCGTCCGTCTTATGGATCCACGGGAAACGGCTGACCAGGAAAGGATGGACACTTTATACAGCAACAAGGGAGCTCCTCGTTGCAGGACCGCCCAGGCTTGTAGTTTTGTTTGCCCCAAGGAGATCGACATTGCCCATTTCATTGCCTTGGCCAAGGAGGGCGACTTCAAGTAGATTTCCATGTTCTGCCGCAGATGAATTGAGATGAAGGACAGAACGCGAGATACAAGCTGGGGTTATTCTTCCCCTCTGAAACGTCTGGCGCACCGCTTATCGCGGAACCGGACGTGGCTTGTAGTTGTTCTGTCGATGATCTCGGTCTTTTCACTTACCTCTGTTGGAATATTGATTTTCGAGCACAGGCTTAATGAGGGGTTTCGAAGCCTTGGCGATGTGATTTGGTGGACTATCGTGACAGCGTCCACTGTAGGCTATGGCGACAAGGTGCCTGAAACGGCAGGCGGACGGATGGTAGCGATCCTGGTGATCGTCTTCGGCGTCCTCGCCGCAAGTATCGTGACGGGTCAGATTGCGTCGTGGCTGGTAGAATGGAAGATAAAGGAGGGAAGCGGCTTGGCCACTCAAAGAAAACTCACAAAACATCTGGTAATATGTGGCTGGAAGAATGAGATGCCCGGGTTTCTCACGGGAATCCTCAAGGTCAATCGAAAGCTGACTTCCGAGGACATCGTCCTCGTTAGTACGGTAGAGCCAGCCGCAATCGAGAACCTTCGATCCGTCCCAGAATTGCAGAACATAGGCTTTGTGCGGGGTGACCATGTGGATGAGGCTGTCCTTCGTCGGGCGAATGTCAAGCGGGCGGCCAAGGTGCTGATCCTGGCTGACAGCAGCGTCGCCGGTACGGCCCAGGAGGTAGACGCACGAACTGTAATGACTGCTATGACGATAAAATCCATTTCCAAGGACATCTATACGTGCGTGGAATTGATCGATTCCAAATTCGAGCGTTATCTGCAAAGTGTCCACTGCGACGAGATATTCCTGTCCAGACAACACAACCGGCTTCTTCTGGCAAATGCCTCGGCTGCTTCTGGTGTTTCCCATGTTGTTCGTGACCTCCTCGATATGGAACAGAACTGCTTGGTCACCAGAGAATTCCCTGCTAAATTCGTCGGTGACACGTTTAGCAGCCTTAGCCAGTATTTCATGGAGGCTGAAAAAAGCATCTTGATTGGGCTTCTGGAAAACACGGGAAACATCTTTCGGCGGAAGAAAGAGGCTCTGCGCATGGCACAAAGGACCCCAGATCTCTCGCGATTGGTTGCCAACTTGCAGGAGGTGAAGAAGCTACAAGGGAACCATCCTGTGTTCAACCCGGGCCCGGACTACGAGATTAAGCAATATGCCCGAGCCATTCTAATACAAACATGACAGGGCAGGAAATATCATGGACAAAGCACCAATCATTGAGAAGCTAAGAAAGATCGAATTGTTCCAAGGTATCAAACAGGATGATGAGAGACTATCCAAGCTGGCGGGGATCGTCTCGGTCCGGCAGTGCAACGCAGGCGAAGACATTATTGCGGAGGGTGACGCAGGTAGCGAACTCTACATCCTGAATAAAGGTGGGGTGGATGTCCTGAAGCGGACGCTTGACAATGACGTTTTTACCATCGTTACACTTACGGACACGGAAGACGTATTCTTTGGCGAACTGGCTCTCATGGACGAGGAACTCCGTTCGGCTTCAGTCATTGCCAACACGCACTGCGAGTTACTGGTAATCAAGCGTGAGGACTTCAACCGTTTGGGAGAAGAGGATCCGTGGTTGGGGCTGTCAGTGACCAGGGCCATTGGTCGGGCCCTGTCGAGAAGGCTTCGAAAGACCGATGAGGACCTCATTACTCTGTTCGAGGCCCTGGTGGGAGAGGTGGCTGAAAGCGGCAACCTGGAAGAAACCGGTCAGGATTGAAAATTGATGACGCACGAACCAGGGAGTCTCTTCCATTTTCAATCTTCATTGTTCAATATTCAATCATGAAAGCTGTACTTCAAGACATAGGCAACGATCTTTACATATTCTGATGAGACGTACATGACATAGTCCTCCTCGTCAGCAAAGAAGTCCTCAAGGGGTCTTTCGGGGAAGGAAGGACACGAGATAATCTTTACATCCGCATCCCTGAAGACCTTGTTCATCACCATCCTGAAGCGGCGTGCATGCGGCGCATCTGTCACCACAATCACTGATCGAAAAGGGTTCCTCTTCCAGTAGGCATAGAGAAGTTCGCAATCGGCCCCCCCCCTCTTTGACCAGGTGCATCGCATAGACGAAATTCGTTCTGAGGCGACTCCAAGGGGCAAAGATCACCTCACATTTCTCAAGGGGGTCTTTTTTGGCAAGGAAGCCGCCAAGGCCTTTTGCGATGGGGAACCGATACTGAAACAGCAGGAAGACAAAGAGAATAAAGGCGAAGAGAACGATCCAGAATCTTCTGCTATTCATGAGTAGGCAGGGGAGGAGCCAGCATCTAATCGGTGCCTGTCCGGAATCGCTCTATCCGGACAGGCACCTAATCTGCTTGAGATATTACAGTTTTGACATGAGGTCTGCAGTTACTTCGGGAACGCTTGGGGCACCGTCAAGGATAATATATTTGATCTTGCCCTCTTTTTCAGCGAGATCTTTGAAATAATAGGAGGAGGCCAAGGTCCCTGTGTCTGTGTCGTAGTAAATGCCGTGACGTTTACCGATGGCGCCTTCATCCTGGTCGTCAGCGCGTTCAGTGAGGTCCCCACCGCAAACCCTGCACTTATCGCCGTCCGGCTTGATGGCATCGATGAAGATGTTGTTGGGATGGTTGTTGTCTTTGACGCAGAGCCTGCGGCCCATGATACGGTTCTTGGCAATCTCTCGATCCAGAAGAACCTCCACCACCACGTCCAAACCAAGACTTGCTGTCTTGAGGGCTTCATCCAGTTTAATGGCCTGGGTCTTGTTTCGAGGGAATCCATCCAGGAGCCAGCCCTCCTTGCAATCATCCTGTTTCAGACGGTCCAGAATCATGGGAATGGTAATGTCATCGGGTACCAAGTCTCCGCGGTTGATGTATTCCTTGGCTTTTGCACCGAGTTCGGTCCCTTTGCCGATATTTTCCCGGAAGATCGCGCCTGATTCAATGTGGGGAAGGTTGAATTTCTCTTTGAGAATTGCACCTTGGGTCCCCTTGCCACTGCCGTTTGGTCCAAACATCAGAATGTTCATGTACCTCTCCTTTCATATGTAGTTTCTAATGGAAGCATCAACTTGGTGTCCGAACAGGTCACAGCCTCAAGAACGGACATAAAATGAAGGTTTTACTGAGTACGAAGGTTTCCCTATAAAAACCAGCGGATTTTGTCAAGGAATTTGAATGACAAGTGCCGGGTAAAGGTGTCCCTAATGTTGCATAAACAACACGCCTGAGATATGGAACAATAGACAATGTCAACGTATTTCACCAGTTTCGAGACATGTAGAGAGAATGAATTTCGGTGATGTGGTTGCTTAATGCTCGTTTCGGCCTGTTGTTTATCCTCCGGGAAAGCCGATGCTACCGCATCTCCTGCGTTGCCAAAGGTTCGCAATAGCTTACTATGGCTTCACCTTTGGCGCCTTGGATCTCCGGCATCCTCGACTTTTGCAGCATTAGGGCGGATATCAAAAGACGTTTTCCCGCCCCGTCAGGTCAATATATAGTTCAGTGATTAAGGGATCTTGAGCCGTGAGCCTATTGAAGAATCGCCTTGAATCGGGGCCTGTGGAGGCATCAGCTGCCTGCAGGATCGATTGCGGCGGAACACTTGATATCAAGACTTTCTACTATCCACTTGGCCATCTTTCCCCGTGCACCTTCAACATAGCCCTCAACATGAAGACCAGGGTACGAATTCTGCCCTACAGTTCGGGGCAGGTCAAAGTGTCTTCAAAGGGCTTTGAGACTGAGGAACACCCGGTTGACAATGCTCCTTTTAGCGGCCCCTTGGGCCTGGTCTTCGCCATTGCCTCGTATTTCAGGGCTGAAGGCGTGCATATCGAGATAGTGTCCGAGTCGCCGCCCAGAAGCGCCCTGGGGGGTTCTTCAACGGCCGCAGTGGCCTTGATCGGGGCCCTGGCAAACGCTTTAGCAGGGCACGAAGGAATACCGGCCATCAGCACAGAGCAGATCGTTCTATTGGCCCACGGCATTGAGGAAGCAGTCGCCGGCATTACTTGCGGAATGCAGGACCAGCTAGCTGCAGCCTACGGTGGTGTCAATGCCTGGTACTGGCCAAGCGGACCGGCAGATCCCCCTTTCAGGAGGAAACAAGTCTTGCCGGAAGAAGAATACTCCGTGCTGGAGTCCCGTCTGTTGGTTGCATACTGCGGGGTTCCCCACGAATCTCAGGATATCAACAGTACATGGATCGATCAGTTCGTCAAGGGTACAGCGCGGCCCCTTTGGCCTGAAATCGTTTCCTGTACCAATGCGTTTGTTCAGTCTTTGACTGAAAAGGATTGGGCTGCTGCAGTGAAGGCTATGAACAGAGAGGTCGATATCAGAAGGCAGATGACGCCTGAAGTCTTTGATGAAATCGGCGTCGGACTCTTTGAGAAAGCAGTGGCCCATGGTTGCGGGGCAAGGTTCACCGGCGCTGGTGGTGGGGGATGCATCTGGGCGCTGGGGGACGAAGACGATATTTGTGTGTTACGGCCCGAGTGGGTCGACATATTGTCTCAGAGGGAGGGTGCGAAGCTGCTTGATGCAGGGGTGGACCCCAGAGGATTGGAAATAAGTTGATATTGACCCAACCCGCATATGCGGGTTACACTCCCACATGTCGGATTCTGATTCACTAACCGTTCGCTCGCAGGAGGACACCCATGTTCGGACTAGGCATACCTGAGCTGCTCATTATCGCCCTGATCATCCTTCTTTTTTTTGGGGCCAAGCGTCTTCCGGGCATAGGGACAGGACTCGGCAAGACGGTCAAGGAGGTTCGCAGTATCAAGAAGGAGTTGAGCGGAGAGAAGAAAAAAAGAGAGAAGTCAGAGCCTGCTGAGGAGTCGAAATTGGAGGAGAAGACTTTTGGTGGAAAGGTAGCCGACAAAGTCTTTGACAAGGTGCCTGTTGTAGAGCATGCCAGAAAGATCAAAGACAAAGCTGAAAAAATCAAGAAGATGGTGAGTTGAACTGCAATGTCAGACCATTCATACGCACATGTTCTCCTGAACCCAATCGCGGGTAGCAGAAAACGCAGGAAGCAGCACGCTGCTGTGCCGGACCGATTGCGAGAATCCGGGATTACGTGTGAAGTTACACTCAGCCAACACCCCGGGCACCTCACGGAAGTGGCAAGCGAACTTGCCATACGGGGGTGTGAAACCATCATTGTGGGTGGAGGTGACGGGACGATCAATGAGGTAATCAACGGAATTGCCGGCACAGAGACCGTCCTCGGGATTCTACCCATGGGCACTGCCAACGATTTTGCTACCAACATGGGGATAGAAGACGTTGACAGCGCATACAACATCATAAAGAAAAGACGAACAAAGAAGATAGACCTGATCAGGGTGAATAATGACAGGTTTTTTGGGAGCACTGCATGTCTCGGCTTTGATGCGGAAGTGGCGGCTTTTGCCAGGAGAAGATGGTTGAGTCCCTTTTTTATGCACGTTCTGGGAGGCGTGTTGAAGTTTTTTTCCTACAAGTCGAAGACGGTAGAATTAAGATTTAACGGGCAGAAGTCTTTTGGAGATATCTTCCTCGTGGCTTTTGGAAATGTCAGATCATACGCTCGGGGCATGGTGATTAACCCAGAGGCGGTATTTGATGATGGTTTCTTGGATATTTGTATCGTTGGACATATGCCGAGGTGGAGAATCCTTTCCATTCTTCCCTCGGTTTATAAGGGGACCCATGTGACCCACAAAAGGATTTCCCAACATCGAGCGGAGGCCGTCTTTGCACAATCCGCAGACCCCATGCACCTGTACGCTGACGGAGACTTCATGGCCACGACCCCTGTGCGTCTGGAGGTGGCCCCAAAATATCTCGAGGTGATTGTCGGGTTTGAAGACGAGGCGCCTTAGCTCGAAGCAATTGGTAATATCCGGTAATCTAATATTCATCATTCCCTTCCCCGTGCTTCTCTCTGCCTCTCGTTCATTCTTTTGAGGCAAACCAGTCTGCAACTCATACTGATTGCTGATTGCCAAGCATTTGTGTTTTGTGCTTGACAGATAGAACATGTGTTCTATATATGGACAATAGAACAAATGTTCCAGGCTATCTTTCAAAACCCTATATTGTGGACGAAGTCATGGTTCTTTGGCTCTGTCTGCCCAAGTGTGAACGAGGAGTGTTGGAGTGATGGAGTACTGGAGTATTGGAAAAGCACATAAAATCTGTGGCGTTACTTCTCTTGCTTTTTGCATCACTCCATCACTCCATTATTCCAAAGAAAGATCGCGAGACGGAGTTACCTGAAATCCGTACTTGTCGCTGAAGGCGGTGGAGCAGTAAAAGTCCGGGAGGTGTCTTATGGAAAACCTATCCGAGAAACAAGCACAGGTATTGAAGTTCCTCATAGACTTCAATGCAGAGCATGGGTTTCCACCGACCATAAGAGAGCTTTGCCATTACTTCGGGTTTAAGTCACTCAACACGGCACATTTTCATCTCAGGTCTTTGGAAAAAAAGGGCCAGATTCAGATTCATCCCGGCAAGGGGCGCGGGATCACCCTGCCTGGAGCGCGTCCCCTGTCGGAAAGACAGATTCCTGTGGTGGGCAAGGTTGCGGCAGGTATGCCTATTGTAGCCCTTGAGAATATCGAGGAGTTTTTGGGCATAGATAAACGGTTTTTTGGCACCGAGGCATGTTTTGCGGTTCAGGTCAAAGGGGACTCCATGGTGGATGCCCATATTCAGGATGGAGATTATGTGATCATCAAGATCCAGGACCAGGCCCAAAACGGTAATATTGTGGCTGCCCTCATTGAAGATGAAGTGACCCTGAAATACTTTTACCTGACCAGTGACCGGATCAGGCTGGAACCAGCCAATCCCAAGTACTCTGCCCTGATTTTCAAGAAGGGTGACCCCAAGTCTTTTAGAATACTCGGGGTCATGGCGGGGCTAATAAGAAAAGGCAAATAACGCATGGCGCAGAGCGCATGGCGAAGGAGCTGAAAGCTCAAAGCTGAAAGGAACTGGCAGCGCTTTTTTGTCACATATTGTTCAGTCGAAATGACCAATGACCAGTGACTCATGTTTACCCATCTCCATGTTCACAGCGCTTTTTCTTTTCTTTATGGCACATTTACCCCTGAAGCCCTGGTACAGCGGGCAAAAGAGATGGGATTTGATGCTGTTGCCTTGACAGATAAGAATGGCCTCTATGGGGCTGTCCGATTTTACAAAGCTGCTAAATCCGAGGCCATTCAACCGATTCTTGGGTCAGAGGCGACCCTCTGGGATAGTACTTCTCTGATCCTGCTGGCTGCTTCCTTTGAAGGTTATAAAAATCTCTGCCACCTCCTATCCAGGGCATATGCAGAAGGTCCGAGAGGCAAGCCTGCCTGTCCTCCGAGTGCTCTTAAACTGTTTGCGCGGGATCTTATCTGCCTGACGGGAGGAAAAGACGGAAGGCTACAGAGACTGATCTCTATGGGAAACCTGGAACAGGCCCGGGATTGGCTACATATGCTCAAAGACATCTTCGGACAACATCTCTTCGTTGAGATCCAGAACCACAATCTTCACGAAGACCAGGCTCTCATGAAGGCTACAGCAGGGCTGGCCGAGCAAGTTGGGCTTGCCCTGGTAGCGACCAATGATGTGGCTTTCTTGCACAAAGAGGACTTTGAGGTCCATCAAAGACTCATTGGTATCCAGCAGATGGTTCATCACAGGGATATCCACGCGGTTCCCAATGACCTGTTTTATCTCAAAACAGAAAATGAGATGAATGCGGCCATCCCTTACGCCGAAGCCGTAGAAAATACGGCAAAGATTGCAGAGCAGTGTCAGCTGGAACTTCCTATCAACGAAATACACCCTCCCGCTTACCCCCTTCCCGCAGGTGCATCAGCAGGCAGATCCCTTACAAGGCTTTGTTATTCCGCACTGGCAACCACATACAGGCCGGTCACTCACAGAGCCCTTATGCAGCTGGAACGGGAACTGGATCTTATTCGCCAAAAGGGGCTTTCCGGGTATTTCCTCTTAGTTAAGGATGTGCGGGATTTTGCCAATACAGAAGGGATTCGCTGTACAGTGAGGGGGTCGGCTGCCGGATCTCTGGTGGTCTATTTGCTCTTAGGGGGCGTAGACCCACTGGCACATGACCTTTTATTCGAGCGGTTTCTGAATGAAGGCCGTTCAGATATGCCTGATGTGGATCTTGACTTCGATTCTATGAGACGGGATGAGGTGATTGCCTATGTCATGAAAAAATATGCAGGCCGAGCCGCCATGGTGGCTACCATCCCCACCTTCAGGGCTCGCGGGGCTATACGTAAGCTTGGTAGGGCCTTTGGGTATTCTTACGAGAAGATCAATCGATTGACGACCTTTTTGCCATATCATTTGAAGAGTTCCCAAATTGAGGCGGCTTCTCATACCCTTCCTGAACTCAAAGATACTCCCCTTCAAGATGAGAATGAGCTCTTGGGGATGGCTGCAAAGATTTCAGGCCTTCCGTATCAGCTCTCAGTGCACCTGGGTGGTGTGGTTATCGCACCTGAGGAATTGGCCTCATGGGTCCCTGTAGAGATGTCCAACAAAGGTTTTCCTGTGGCACAGTACGACAAGGACGATGTGGAGGCCCTTGGTCTTGTGAAGCTTGATCTCTTAGGACTCCGCATGCACACGGCTATTCAAAAGGCCGTGGATCTCTCTGCGCAACAAGGCATTGTTATAGATTTTGATGACATCCCTTTAGATGATGAAAAGACCTTTCGTCTCCTGAGGACCACGGAGACAGTGGGCGTCTTCCAGGTTGAATCCCCTGGCCAGCGCCAGCTTCTGGGAAGGCTTCAGCCCAAAACATTTTCAGATATTATTGCCGAAATCTCTCTTTTCAGGCCAGGTCCCATGAAGGGAGATATGGTGACTCCATATGTGCAAAGACGAAACCACAAGGAGCCGGTTTGTTATCCTCACCCGGACCTTGGGCCAGTCCTCCAGGAAACCTATGGGGTTGTGCTTTTCCAGGAACAGGTCTTAAAAGTTGCCTACCGCATAGCTGGCTTTTCCATGGCTGAGGCCGACCAATTGCGACGGGCCATGACCAAGGAGCGTTCGGCTGCCGAGATGGAAAGAATCAGCACCTCCTTTATTCAAGGCGCTATAAGACAAGGCTATAGTCAAAAGACAGCCGAGGAAATCTTTGCCATGGTAGCAAGCTTTGCCGGCTATGGCTTTTGCAAGGCCCATGCAGCCTCCTTTGCTCATATCACTTACCAGAGTGCTTTTCTCAAAGCCCATTATCCCCTTGAATTTTACCTGGGGCTCCTCAATGCAGGCTGTGTGGGCTCTTATCCCAAAAGTGTTATCTTAAACGAGGCAAAAAGAAAGGGGTTTGAAGTGCTAGGCCCTCACATTAATTACAGCCATCAGGACTACACAGCAGAAAAGAGGGGCATCCGCATTGGACTTTTAGCTCTCAATGGGCTTGGGCCAAGATTCTGCGACCGGATCTTAAGTGAACGGGACAACGGGCCCTTTACCAGCGTAAAAACGTTTTGCTCCAGGGTCAATCTGCCGCAGGAGATTATCTTAAGGCTTTCTCTGGCTGGTGCATTCGTGGGAGTTCCAATGCATAATAATACTGGAGTAATGGAGTGATGGGTTTAGACAAGAAAAATAGAACTTCTGTTGTTGTTTTCCAGTACTCCAATACTCCGTTACCGCTGTGCTCTCCTGTGTCTCAAACGAGTGGAACGCGGAGTGCGGAATGAAAGCGCAGAGCGCAGAGCGCAAAGGGCAAAGCGTGAAAGAACAAAACGCCATGCCCTATGCGCCATGCGCTATGCAGAGCGGAGCGGGAGGGTGGCTAAAAAGTCCTGAATGAAGAGGTGTGTTTGTGGATAGGAAAGCCCTTGATATGTTTTTGACCGAGTCCGATCTGATGCAGGTCACTGCTTCCACACACATCATGGCTCCTTTTAGGACCGATCTTGAAAAGCATGGATTTATCCAAAGCACCGCCTTAAAGTGGAAATCTGATAGAAGCATGGTAAGAACAGCCGGTCGCGTCATCATTATTCATACACCCCCTACGAAGAGTGGAAAAAGGGTGCTGTTTTTGACCCTGGAAGATGAAGAGGGGCTCTTTGATCTGACCGTCTTTGAAGATGTTCATACCCGATATGCAAAAAAGATCCTTGCCAGTGCAGTACTCTTGGTAGAGGGCGTATTGAACCGTTTTGGATTAAGAGGCATATCTATTGTAGCCAGGCGTTTTTGGACCCTCAGGGAATTTTATGAAAGGATCGGATATGGAAAAGACAAGGGTGGGCACGGCCTCTTGGACCGACAAGACCCTGATCGAAAGCGGCACCTTCTACCCGAGGCAAGTCACTACCGCGGAAGGCCGGCTTAAATTCTATGCCGAGCATTTTGATACCGTGGAAGTCGACTCCACTTACTATGCCTTACCTCCTGAGAGAAATGCCGTCCTCTGGGCAAAGCGAACGCCGCCCGGATTTGTCTTCCACATCAAGGCCTATTCCATGCTCACGGGTCATCCCACTTTGGTCAAAAGCATCCCAAAGGTGCTGCGAGCAGAGCTTCCTGCAGCAATCCTGGAGAAAGCCCTGGAAAAGGTATTCCCAAAGGAAGTTGTGGAGGCGGCATTTGACATGTTTGCCTCAGCCTTGAGGCCCCTGAAGGATGCCGGGAAGCTGGGATGCCTCCTTTTTCAGCTTCCCCCCTGGTTCGTTCCTTCCACCAGGTCCTATGCATGGCTCGAACTGATTCGAGAAAAGCTTCCCAAACATCATCTGGCTGTGGAATTCCGCAACCGGGGCTGGATCACACACCCTGAACAGGAAAGGTCGTTGGCGTTCCTAAAAGACCACAATATCTCTTCCGTGGTCGTAGATGCTCCATGGGTCAAAGGCTGGGAGGGACCCGTGGCCGTCACAGCAGGCATTGCTTACTTCCGCCTCCACGGGCGAAACCGGGAAAACTGGTTCAAAAAGGGGATAGAAACCGTAGAGCGATATCGATATCTGTACAATGAAGAGGAACTCAGGAATTGGGCTGGGAAAGTGATAGGGACGAGGAATGAAACGGAACAGACCTTTGTCCTTTTCAACAATTGCTACCAGAACTATGGCATAAAGAATGCCAAAAATCTCCAAAAGCTTTTGCGGCTGCCATCAAAGTAGTCGTTTAGGTCAGGAGCTTTTTCCCTTGACACCAAAATCCGCTTTTCCCTATGTTCATTCAGTCAAAAAGCGGGTGTCATCTCCCCAAGAAAGGGAGTCCCTGATCCACCGTCTGTCAAGTTTGCCGGAGATTCGCGGCGGTGGGTGCGCCGACGTACTAAGGTACTTCAAGTGCCCACCAACAAAGAAGATCCGGTGAAATCGGCAGACCCGAAGGGCCATACTGTTTTCAAGGC